>JAIJMN010000085.1:0-10305 GCA_022735715.1 Prevotella sp. | reverse complement strand
AATTGCTGAAAATAAAGCATTTGTCTGTTAACTTCCATCCATCGTAGATGGATTAACTTCTTCTTAACTTCCTCTAACTCATATTTTGACACACCCTCAAGGGGGTGGGGCTTTCTGCCTTTATTTTCGCCCGAAATCGGCAGGCACTTCACCCCACTTGCGTGTCTCCCACTTCACCAGATAGTTCTTTATCTGATGCGTGCGGAGCCATGTCTCGGCGCGGGCGATTATCTGATAGAGGGGTTCGGTTAGCGGTGTGCGCTCCAGTTTGGTCTTGCACTGTCGCTTCTGAACCCACAATATTGCGTTATGCGAATCGGAATAGATGGTCTTGCCCGTAATGCCTTGTCGGTCGAGCAATGCAAGCGCGTGTACAATGGCGAGGAATTCGCCTATGTTGTTGGTGCCGTGCATCGGACCGAAGTGGAACACCTGCGCTCCAGTGGCAAGGTCGATGGCCTGATATTCCATCGGACCCGGATTGCCGGAGCATGCTGCGTCCACCGCCCAGGCGTTGGCCGTCACCTCCATGGGCAGCGGCAACACCGTGTCGTGGCGGTAGTCGGGAGGATTGAGTGTGTCCATAAGGCTACATTACATGCGCTCAGGCACCTCAATACCCAGCAATGCCATGCCGTTCTTCAGCGTCTTGCCAACGTTCTGAGCCAGTACCAGACGTACAATCTTCTCGTCCTCGGTGTCGGCACCTAGAATTGAATAGTCGTGATAGAACTGGTTGAATGCCTTGGTCAGTTCGTAGCAATAGTTGGCAATGCCGCTCGGTGAGTAGTCCTTGCCAGCCTGCTCTACGGCAGCGCCAAACTCGTTGAGCTTCTGTATGAGCTCTATCTCCTTCTCGTTGAGAGGCATGTTGTCGCCCAGCTGTGCCGGAATGGCGATGCCCTCAGCCTGAGCCTTGCGCAGAATAGAGCGTATACGGGCGTATGTATACTGAATGAACGGACCTGTGTTGCCGTTGAAGTCGATTGACTCTTCAGGATTGAACAGCATGTTCTTGCGTGCGTCTACCTTCAGGATGAAGTACTTCAGCGCACCCAGACCTACGATGCGGGCAATCTCGTTGCGCTCCTCTTCGGTCATATCCTTAAATTTGCCCAGCTCCTCGCTTGTCTGCTTGGCGTCGCCAATCATAGCTGCTATGAGGTCGTCGGCATCAACTACGGTTCCCTCGCGGCTCTTCATTTTGCCGTTAGGCAACTCTACCATACCGTAAGAGAAGTGTACCAGCTCCTTGCCCCACTTGAATCCGAGACGGTCGAGAAGTATTGAGAGCACCTGGAAGTGATAGTTCTGCTCGTTGCCAACGACGTATATCATCTTGTCGATGGGGAAGTCGTTGAAGCGCATTTCGGCTGTTCCGATGTCCTGAGTCATGTATACGCTGGTGCCGTCAGAGCGCAGCAGCAGCTTCTGGTCGAGTCCTTCGTCTGTGAGGTCGGCCCAAACAGAGTTGTCGTCCTTGCGGAAGAAGAGTCCCTTGGCAAGTCCTTCCTCCACCTTTTTCTTACCTACGAGATATGTGTTCGACTCGTAGTATATCTTGTCGAAGCCTACGCCGAGAGCCTTGTAGGTCTCATCGAATCCGGCGTAAACCCAGTCGTTCATCTTCTTCCACAATGCGCGAACCTCAGGATCGTTCTGCTCCCACTTAACGAGCATCTCGTGAGCCTCCTTGATGAGCGGCGATTCTTCCTTAGCCTTCTTCTCGGCAGCTTCCTCGTCCATTCCTTCAGCCATGTACTGAGCCTTCAGAGTCTTCACTTCCTCGCGATAGTGCTTGTCGAAAGCTACGTAGTAGTCGCCGATAAGGTGGTCGCCCTTCTTGCCAGAAGTCTCCGGTGTCTCGCCGTTGCCGTACTTCAGCCATGCGAGCATCGACTTGCAGATGTGAATACCACGGTCGTTTACGATGTTGGTCTTCACCACCTTGTTGCCGTTAGCCTCCATAATCTGTGCCAACGACCATCCGAGCAGGTTGTTGCGAACGTGTCCGAGGTGGAGCGGTTTGTTGGTGTTGGGCGATGAGTATTCAATCATCACGAGCGGAGAGTTCTCAGTTACGGGCTTCTCGCCGAACTTCTCGTTGGCGTTCATCTCGTTGAGCAGTCCGAGCCAAGCCTTCTTGTCAATGACGAGATTGAGGAATCCCTTCACAACATTATAGTCGGCGATGGCCTGGCAGTTGTCCTTGATATACTTGCCGAGGTCCTGTGCTGTGTCCTCAGGCTTCTTGTGCGAAATCTTGAGGAATGGGAACACTACGAGAGTGAGGTTGCCCTCAAACTCGCTTCTGGTCTTCTGCAGCTGCACCATCTTCTCAGGCACGTCCTGACCGTATAGTTCTTTCACCGCAGCTATTGCGGTAGCGACGATTTGCTGTTCTATTGTCATGATTTTATTCTGTTTTTATTCAATTATAAATAATGTGCGGGCGTCTTGTTTGCAAAGTTACGCTTTTTCTTTGATATGGCTCTTGTGTAAGAGTATGATTTTCGCACACAATCACTTTACAACAACCTTTCGCACGCTTCCGTCGGAGTATCTTATGATGTTGATGCCGCGTTCGGGCTTCAGCAGTCGTCGGCCGTCGATGCTCATGCGCATGGTCTCGCGCGCAGCGTTGGCGCTTGTGCCTGCAATGCCGGTGGGTCGCTGGCGCGGAGTGATAATGATGGGGTTGTCGTCGTAGCCCTCTATAAGGTGCAGATTGGTGATACTGCTCACCTCGGTAGATGTCTCGCCCAACCATCCGCACTGCTGCAGCACGCCAGTCTGAATGCGTATGAAGTCGGCATGGTCAATATGCTTGGGGTTGCCATCACTGTCTACCGCCCAATCGAGGTCGAATGTGGTGTACACATCGTCACTGTTGGGGGCTGCATCAACATATCCGTATGAGTCGGCTGCATAACGATAGCTAACCCAATTTTGCGGATTGTCGGGGTCAGAACCGTCGCCACCGTAGTTGACAGCATTGTCGGGCAGTCGCGCTCCACGAAATGTTATCTGGTCGTTTTCTTCCCATGAAGGCCAGTACGACTGTATGTGAAATTTA
Organism: Prevotella sp.; assembly: GCA_022735715.1. Taxonomy (GTDB): domain Bacteria; phylum Bacteroidota; class Bacteroidia; order Bacteroidales; family Bacteroidaceae; genus Prevotella. Next base: position 7,229 of record JAIJMN010000085.1, on the reverse strand, counting down.
TTCTTTGGTTGCCAGCCCTCTGCTGTCTGCTTGCTGCCGTCGGGATTGGTCCACGATGCTGTCCAACGGATGTAGTTGTCGATGGTGATATGTGGCGTTGTGCTTTCGCCAGCTTCTACAGTCGGCTTGTAATAGGTTATCTCGAAACGGAGCATCTCGGTGGTGTAGTATTCCGAACCAGCCAGTTCGTACCACTTAGCCGTCTCGGGTGACGAGCCTACTCCAACGTACACGATGCCCGGTTCAACCGAACCTCCTATTGTGGCATCGCCATACTTGGGGTCGTCTGCAGAATAGAAAGCATTGCCAAGAATGCGTATGTCAGAGCCTTTGCCGTTCTTTATGGGTTGGTCGAGAGCCACGGTGATGTAGCCTCCGGCTGCGCCGAGACACACGGGGTAGCCATCCTCCAACTGTTGTTCGCATGCCTTCAGTCGCTCTTCCTTTGACATTGTGTTGTCGATTTCGGGGAGATTATTGGTAAACTGACCCGGTGCGGGGCAATATTCGAGTACCTTAACTGTCTGTTTGGCTTGCGCTGATGCCGTCACTACAACCATAATGAGTGCGGCAAGAAGTATTGTCAATCGTTTCATATTCTGTTTTTACATTGCTAACATATTGCTTTACATTGCTATTATTCTGCCCGGATTGACTCCGCGCAGCAAATATCGTTTGAGTTGCACGCCCTGGCGGTCGAATTCATAGACATATCCGTTGGTGGCATACGACCGTGCGTCGCTGACATACATGTGGCCCGACAGTGGCGATATGTATATGGCGTAGGGCGACTGCATGTTCATTATCGTCTCATTGGCAGCGTTGTAGTCGGCCAGTCCTTCGCTGGCTTCGAGCGAGGGCAGGCTTATGGTGTGCGCCGAATAGGTATATGTACTGGTGATGTATGAGTAGCTGGAACCTATCATGTAGAACCTATTGTGATAAGCGCAGTTGTATGTGGCAGGGAAATCGTACACCCGAAACTCGTCGTTAGCCATGTTCATCACGATGCAACGGGGCGGAATGTGGTACATATCGCCTGCCGAGTTGATGCAGATGTACTGTCCCGACTGCGACATGATGCCGTACAGATTCTTGCATCCGGTGTCGATGCGACGCAGTTCGCGCATAGTCGGTGCGTCAACCACGCTTACGGTCTGCTCATATCCGTGATCTTTGGTCTGCGAGCTGTATCCTCCTGTATTGGCAATGTACAGACGGCCGTCGTAGTAGGCGATGCCTTCAGGCTCGTAGCCTACATGACAGGTGTCTACAATCTGCTTTGTGCGCAGGTCGATTTTAGCCACATAGCCCTTGTCGGCATACGATGTTATGTAGAGAAATCCCTTGCCGTCGGTAGCCAAACGGCGGTTGTTGGGGATGTTTTCGGTAGCGGCTATCGCCGTGCCGTCGGGTCTGATATACTGTATTATGTTCGACCAGTTGACGCTTATGGCTATCAACGTGTCGTTGATGTGAAGTATATCGAGGCCAGTGTCGCCCAGATGCTGGCCTGGATTCTGCTGTTGGAACCATCGGTTGGTAAGCACTCCATGGTCGATGAGCGACAACGACGAGTTGTCCATGCCCCACAGTCCCTCGCAAACGACAATAAGTCGGTCGGAATCGGATGTCGGCTCATCGGGTGTAGGATAGTCGGCAGGCTGTAACGAGCACGAAGCGAGGAGCAGGAGCGTCATTAATGTACACAAAAAGCCTGCTATGCCACAATCCGTAGATGTCGTGTGCGACATGCTTTTGCGGCGTAGTGTATTCAGTTTAATCATAATAATATTCCGTAGCTGTACGTTGGTGGTCATCTGACTATAGTCAAAAAAGATGTATTTTCAAAATTTTTTCGCTGCCAATCTTCTTCTATATCTTCCACTGCAGAGTGAATTTCCAGTTGCGACCGGGCATGGGGTAGCGCTTCACTACTTCGTGTCGCGAGTCGGTAAGGTTGTTGCACTCTATAGTGGCTTGTACGTTGTGCTTGCCAATGTGGAACTGCTTGTTGAGTTTCAGGTCGACGGTATACCAGTCGCCGAGCATGTCCTCACGATTGTTGGATATCAATGCGAAGCGGTCGCCGGTGTATAACCACGACGTACAGAGCGAGTAGCCGTCGTATCCGAGGTCGAGTATGAGCGAAGCGGAGTGTAACGGCGAGTAAGGTATGGTGTTCTTGTACTCCGGATCGGCTGGCGATGAGTAGTCGAGGTCGCGCTGACAGGTGTAGTTGGCGTTGGCTGAGAGCGAGAACTTGCCCCACTGGCGGTCGTAACCGGCTGTAGCGCTCAGTCCCAACGACTTAACCAATCCGAAATTGACCATCGACCAGCGGAACTGGCACTTCATCGGAATAGCCACAATCTTGTCTTCGATGCGGTTGTAGTACATGTCGAGGGCGAGATGCAGATACTTGTCCTTATAGTCTACGCCCATATCCCATTGCGATGTGTACTCCGGTCGAAGCTGCACATTGCCCACCAGCGTATAGTAGAGGTCGTTGAGCGTAGGCGCACGGAATATGCGCTTGTGGAAAGCACGCACAGTCCATGGTCCGCCGTGCCACGACGCCAGATACATAGGAGCCAGACGGCTCAATGGCGAGGCTGCCGAACGGGTGTGGTCGGATATGTGTGTATAGAGAAGAGCTACGTTTGCCTCGAAGCCCCGATAAGAAGCTATTGCCGACAGCAGCGACTTTGAGTCGATGCGATATACGTAATCAAACTTATACACGTCGGCATTGAGGTCGGTCCAGCGCAGGTCGGTGCTTGCCGTGAGCGACAAGTAGCGTGTGTTCCAAGCTCCGGCTATGGAGCCGTAGATGTCCTGCTGGGTGTAATGGTTGTCGCAGAACATTGTAGAGGCGTTGGTATTGGGGTCTTGCAGATAGTGCAAGTAGTCGTAGGCATACTTCAGATTTGTCTTCAATGCGAAGTGTTCCCAAGCGTGTTTGTACGACGACTGCACGAAGAAGTTCTGGTCCCACTGGCGGTCGGTAGAATCCCATTGGTCGGAAAGTCGTCGGATTACGGGTCCGGGGAGTCCGCGCTCAGAGTTGTAGTAGTACACGTGTGTGGAAAGTCCGCGATAGAATCCGGCAGCTTCGACCCGATAGAACGTGATGTCGGAGTTGTGCCGCTTGCCAACGGTGTCCTCCTGCTCCGAGCGGAAGCGGAAACCGTAGTTGCCTTTGGTGTGCTGATATTCGGCATCGACAAACATCAGGTTCTTCAACGAGAAATAACCCTTCACCTTGTTCAGTCCGAACGAGCCGCATCCGTACTCCAGCGAGTATGCAGTCTCAGTAGGACGTCGGGTCTGCATATACACCGTTGCAGCCGAGGCATACTCCGATGCCGACTGCAGGCGTTCGTTGCGGTTGGCGTTGTAGAGCGATACCGACTCCATATTGCTCAACGAGTAGCGTCCGAGGTCAATCTGTCCGTTCTGCGCATTGTTGATGCGTATGCCGTCGAGATACACTCCCACGTGCTGCGAACCTAATGAACGCACGTTGACAGTCTTCAGTCCGCCCAGTCCGCCGTAGTCCTTTATCTGCACGCCCGAGAAATACTTCAAGGCATCGGCAACGCTGGTTGTGGACAGATTCTGCAGCATTGCCCCCTGCAATGTCTGCGACGGTGTGAGATAATGAGGGCGCACGCCTACCACAGCCACATCCCGCAGGGTGTGGATGGAGTCGAGTCGCGACGTCTGAGCCATCGACTGCATGCCCAGCAACAGCATTATAAGTAGTATATTGAATTTGTACATCGGTGCAAAGTTACTCAAAAAAAAGCAAAAAAGGCGGCAGTACGCTCTCGCGCTCTGACCGCCTCATGTCTAACCTAATTATCTTGGATTGGATAAAAACTATTATTTCACAATCACTTTCTTCACCGTTCCGTCAGAGTACTTCACGATGTTGATGCCTCGCTGAGGCTGGCTGATGCGCTTGCCGTCGATAGTGAAGCGTGCAATCTCGCGAACGTCAGCAGAGGTCTGGGTGTCGGTGATGCCAGTAGCCTTAGTTACAAAGAATCTGACTGTAGTTTTAGTGCTGATACCGTTAGAGCAGAAGTTGAGCGTAACAACTGTGCTTCCTTCCTTCAAACCCTTAACGACGAGCTTGCCGTCCTTAACAGTTGCTGTAGCAATATCTTCTTTCTCCACGCTCTTTACGGTTTTAATGATAGCAGCCTGGAAGTTGTCGGCATCGCTGCAAACCGTAGCAAGGTCAACCTTAACTTCCTGGTTCTCCTCGACAGTTACAGCATCTATTTTGCCTGCAATAGGGTCTTCTACGTCGGGGAAGACAAACATGCCAGGGAACCAGTAGTTTTTCTCTTTGTCGTCCATTACGTACTCGGCAAGTTGTTTGCCGTCGGCATCGTAGCGACGTACCTTATAATCATTATTGTAACCCACGGCAGCAGTGAGATAAAGATTGTCTGTCTTTGTGTCTACACGGAAACTGCATCCGTAGATTGAGCGATTCTCCGGGTCGTTTGTGAGGTCTACAACCTTAGCAAACTCATTGTTGTCAATGTCGTATTTAAAAATGGTGGTTGGGGGGTCCCAGCCCGAAGCCGATGTCCAATAAATGACATTGTTCTGAAGACTTGCACACAATCCGTCGGGAGTCCATGCAAACGACGAATTGGCAGGAACGCTTATACCTGATGGCAGAGTTATCTCCTCAAGCTGGCGCGACTCTGTGTTGACACGGCTAATGCCCTTATTGGTACTCACCCACAGCTGTCCGTCCTTCGACATAGTGATAGAATAGACCTTAGCAGAGGAGATAGTAGCGACGATACGGTCGGTATTGCAGTCGATGATGCGGAGACTCTTGCCATACTCTGTAGCGTAAACATAGTCGCCAAGGCGCACCATATTGCCACACTTTCCGAGACCAGCGTCGCCACCATCAGCGTTTTTCACGGCAGCACCTACAGTCAGTTCGTCAAGATTAAGAGTGTATATACCTTTTTCAGTACTAACATAAGCCTTGTGTTCATCAACACCACAGAACGAATGTCCATCCTCATTGCCATTGATATCCTTTATCTGCTTGATGATACGCATGGTGTTGGCATCGCATATAGTGATGCGTCCGCCCTCTACTTTTGCACCTCCGTCCTTTGCCTGTTTGGCAATGATGTAGTAGCGGTTGCCCCATGCAGCACCAAAGCAAGCCGTAGCACCAATCTCAGTAGTATTGTTATATACGAACTTACCGTCACGTGTGAGATAATTGGTAGTAGAATTTCTATGACCGAACCAGTCTTCATTAACTATAAATACGCCCTGTGTATAGTCTACTGTTGCAGGCAGATACTTGATATTACCATCATATTCGTTAGGCTCGCCACCTGAGAGAGATGTAAAAACCCAAGCATCCACGCAACCATCGGTTAGTACACGACCCGATACTCCAGTATTAGACCAGCCCAAAGCATCCTCCGCTTTTTCAGCCACATTATAACTCCAATAGCCATAATTCCACCCCGAGTTCCAAGCATCGTGATCAATGTCTGTTGCAGCGCAGTCGTCATAGCTGCCTGAACCTACTTCTACAAATCCGTTGCGCGGATAAGCTTCTACTTCGGTAGTGGTAACGGTGACATAACGATTGCCATCAATGTCATAGCCAAAGCCACCAATAGACCAACCATATGCACCTTCGCTTCCGATGAAATACAGTGCTGGGTCGGCTTTTGCCACCTCACGTATCATGTCCTCGCCCGTCTTCTGCTCAGACGATTTCCAGCGATAGCCCCAAACGAGAGTCTTGCCGTCGTTTTGTCCGTCAGCCCACTTAATGGCAAGAGCAGCCTTACAGTCGCCTTCACCTGCCCAACGCTCTATTTTAGAGAAGTCGATGCCCGTTGACGCAACGGCTTTGGCAGCCTTCTGTATGCGCGCGGCTACAGCGGCACTCACCTTGCGTTGCTGTCCCTGAACATTAATGGTTGTGGTTTGCGCAAGTACAGACACGCTGATGCACAAAGCCAACACAATAGAAGTAAAGATTTTCTTCATACGCTTATTGATGTAATTAAAGTATATGCCCATAGCATCACGCCATGAACTATGTAAACATTCTTTTCCAGTGATGTTAGTCTGTCGTTCGTGCCCAATCCACGAGGCGCATAGAACAACCTTACGGCAAATACGGCAGGTCTTCTGACTTGCCGCCCAGACGCGAACGCCTTCCCGAGAATTCAACATTCAACACTTAACATTCAACATTGAAAAAAGCATCAGTGGCATCGTTGTTCGCGCCCGATATAAGGGCGGCTCACAGCTGCGGGACAGTCGGGGACTCTCACCCCATTCCCTTTTAATCGTCTCCTTCAATAAAAAGAAAGGCGAACCGTTGCGGTTGCAAAATTATATAAAAATCCTGAATTACCACTCTACTTGCATTTTTTTTGCAACATACATCTGCGAATATCGCATAATGCATCGGCTGAGTAGACAATATTTGCATTTTTCATCGCTCAAAACTGCGAGTTGAACGCACAAAGAAATCTTTTGCCCGAAATTCGTGAGTTTTGCGCGTGCAGCGTTATGTTGCTTGTATACAATAAGTTAGACTGGTGTGCGCTGAAATGTGCAAGTTTGGCAATCGCAAAAGGACTCCTTTTGCATTGCAGAAGGAGTCCTTTTGCTATGCAATTAAGCCTCCGTTGCATTGCAATTGTACTACTATTGCATACTAAAAAGCCCCCTTTTGCATTGCAATGGGGGCTGAATGGATGAAATATATGGTTGCGGACGCTATAAAAACGAATGAATTCGCCTAACGAATTCTCCAGAATCAATTTTTTGTTTGTAACATTTTTTTACTGCCTGGACAATATTTCGCGAAGCGAATTAGGAATTTTGAATTTTGAGTTTTGAATTGTTCTCGGCTACGCCTGCGATTTTGAATTGTACAATTTTGAATTGGTTGCCTGCGGCAATTTTGAGTTTATACAATTTCGTAATTGGCAATATATTAGAGTCATCCGGAAAATGGAGTGACAATAATAGTCTATTATTATAATGTAACAAGTTTATATAGTAAAGGGTGTGCAAAAGTCAATTATAAGGGTTGAATGCAACAAATGTAGGAGGAGGGCGTGTCAAAACTCCCAATATAAATAAAAAAACTCGTTGTACGTTCTTGTGTGGATGTACAACGAGTTTTTGTTTTTCTACAAAAAAGA
>JAIJMN010000084.1:0-10331 GCA_022735715.1 Prevotella sp. | reverse complement strand
CTTTTAGGTTCATGTCCGTATCAACGCCTTGTTATTGGCGTGTCAACGGCTTGTTTATGTGCAAATGTACGTCTTTTTTATTGACAAGACAAACAAAAGTGGAGAAAATATTAACATTTTTATTTGTCGTTCCCGTTTAATAGTATTACTTTTGCATAATTCTAAAACTGAAAATCGGACCCCAACACTTTATCAATACAATGAAGACATTCCGAATAGGAGGTATTTACCCCACAGAAAACAAGCTTACCGCCAAGAAGCCGACCATGGAGGCCAGCCTACCAGAACGGGCCGTGTTTCCATTGGTTCAGAATATAGGCGCACCTGCCATTCCCGTGGTGGGCAAGGGTGACATCGTCAAGGTGGGCACACTCTTAGCCGAGGCAGACGGAGTGGTGTCGGCACCAATCTATAGCTCGGTTTCGGGTACGGTGGCAGCTGTCGGCACGGCTGTCGACGAGTCGGGTAGTAGCAATCCTGCTATAATAATAGATGTGGAAGGCGACGAGTGGGAACCGTCAATCGACCGCTCCAACAATCTCGAAACTCTTGCGCAGCATCCCGAACTTACCCCTGAAGAGGTAACGGCACGCATACGATGGGCAGGAGTGGCAGGGATGAGCCGGACGGGATTGCCCACATACGTGAAGTTGTTGCCACCGCCAGGTGTCAAGTTCGACAGCGTGATACTTAACGGAGTTGAGAGCGAGCCGTATGCTACAGCCGACTATAGACTGATGATGGAGCGTGCCGACGAGATACTTGTAGGTCTTGAACTCCTGATGTTTGCTGCAGAAGTGCAGAACGGATATGTTGCCATAGGAGCCGACAAACCCTCGGTAATAGCCCTGATGCAGCAGAAGGTTGCCGACGACCGTATTGAGATAGTTTCGCTTAAGCCTAAATATCCACAGGGATGCGAGCGTCAGCTCACAGACGCCATACTGGATTGTCAGATGCCGTCAGCTCCAACAGCTACGCCAGCCGACGTAGGGGCGGTTGTGGTGAGCGTAGCAACAGCCTTTGCCGTGTACGAGGCTGTGATGAAGAACAAGCCTCTCGTAGAGCGTTATGTTACGGTCAGCGGTAAGGAAATGGCGCATCCAGCCAACTTCCTCGCCCGCATAGGCACCCCCATAATCCATCTGATAGACGCATGTGGCGGAATACCGGTAAGCGACAATAAAGTATTGTCGGGCGGTCCGATGACCGGCAGGGCGCTCTCTTGTCTTGACACTCCCGTCATAAAGAGCACCTACTGCATCACCATAATGAGCGGACGTGAAGCCCTGCGCCATACGCCCGAACCATGTCTGCGTTGCGCCAAGTGCGTCGACGTGTGTCCGATGGGGCTCGAGCCTTATCTGCTTGCCCGACTTGCCATGCAGCAGAAGTGGAAGCAGGCCAAGCGCGAACATGTGTTGTCGTGCATGGAGTGTGGCTGCTGCCAGTTTGCCTGCCCGTCCTATCGTCCGCTGCTCGACTACATACGCATAGCCAAAGTGGCGCTAATCGAAAAGTAAAAAACGTCAATATTTATGTCAGAACTCAAGATGTCGCTCTCGCCACACTTACATGGTGGCGACTGCATCAAGCGCAATACCTACGGTGTAATCTTCGCCCTTGTGCCAGCCCTGTTGATGGCTGTGTTCAGCTACGGTCTCAACGCCATATATCTGGGCTGCTACAGTTTGGCTTCGTGCCTGTTGGCAGAGTGGCTCATCACACGCTATCTGATGCGCCGTCCCTGTTCGCTTGCAGACGGCACAGCCGTAATCACGGCATTTGTAATGGCTCTCTGTCTGCCCGTACGTACGCCCTTCTGGACGGTGGTGCTCGGAGCCTTTGGAGCCATAGGATTGGGCAAGCTCGTCTATGGAGGGGTAGGGCGCAATTCGGTTAATCCGGCTATCGTAGGAGTCTGTGTCACGCTTCTGTGTCCGGGCAGCCTCGTGCTCTCGCCCGGTATGGGCTATGGAGTAAAAAGTCCCTACTTGTTCGCCTTTGCTATAATAGCAGGACTTGCCTTCATGCTGTGGAAGCGCATCATCACATGGCACATCCCGCTCAGCATCATCCTTACATCCATAGTGCTGGCAGGCGTGACGGCTGTAGTCGACCCTGCTTATGCCGACCCGTTCAATCTTGTGCTTGGTGGTGGAACGCTCCTTGGAGCCGTATTCATGGCGACCGACTACACTACGTCGCCAATGTCGCGCCCAGGCAAGATAGTCTACGGAATAGCCATAGCTGCAATAGCCGTAATGCTGCGCATCCATGGCGAAGAACGCAACGCCATGCTCATAGCTATATTTGCCATGAACATTCTCACCCCAATTGTTGACAGAATATTCAAGCCACGGCGCTACGGCAAGGCGTAGCCGCAAAATGCGCACCGCCACTCAACAACATCTCGCAACTATAGAAAACCATTTATCAACTATAAAAAATAAAAGTTATGAAACAAACTATCTTAGTGACCGGCGGTACCGGTTTCATCGGTTCGCACACTACGGTCGAACTTATCGAAGCAGGCTATCAAGTAGTAATCGTTGACAATCTCTCAAACTCGAAGATTGAGGTGCTTGACGGTATAGAGAAGATAACAGGCGTGCGCCCCGCTTTCGAGCAGGTCGACCTTCGCGACTTTGAGGCTACAGAGGCAGTATTCAAGAAATACCCTGCCATTGAGGGCATCATCCACTTCGCAGCATCTAAGGCCGTAGGCGAGAGCGTGCAGAAGCCGCTGATGTACTATCGCAACAACGTTGTTTCGCTCGTTAATCTGCTCGAGCTCATGCCTAAGTATAATGTCAAGGGCATTATCTTCTCGTCAAGCTGCACAGTTTACGGTCAGCCGAAGCCCGAGAACCTCCCCGTTACTGAGGATTGCCCTCACCAGAAGGCTACATCACCTTACGGCAACACCAAGGAAATCAACGAGCAGATCATTACCGATTACATCCACAGCGGAGCCAACATCAAGAGCATCGTTCTGCGCTACTTCAACCCGATTGGCGCTCACCCGTCAGCACTCATCGGCGAGTTGCCAAATGGTGTGCCCAACAACCTCATTCCTTTCGTAACTCAAACCGCTATGGGCATCCGCAAGGAACTCACCATCTTCGGCAACGACTATGACACTCCCGATGGAACATGTATCCGCGACTATATCTATGTAGTTGACTTGGCTAAGGCTCACGTTTGCTCAATGACACGTGTGCTCGATCAGGAGACAGAGCCGCTTGAATTCTTTAACGTAGGTACAGGCAAGGGCAACTCAACACTCGAGATTGTCAACACATTCGAGCGTGCAACAGGCGTTAAGCTCAACTGGAAGTTCGGTCCGCGTCGTGAGGGTGATATCGAGAAGATCTGGGGCAATGTCGACAAGGCCAACAAGGTGCTTGGCTGGAAGGCAGAGGCTAAACTCGACGACGTGCTCGCTTCGGCTTGGAAGTGGCAGGTTAAGCTCCGTGAAGACGGCGTAATGTAATACGAGGCGTAAGCCTGCATTTTTATTTGGTTCATCCGGAATATTTCGGATGAACCTTTTTGTTTGATAGAAGTTTTGTGGGGCTTCGGGATGCCTTCGGGATGCGTCCGGGTGAAAACGGCTTTACTTGCGTGCTTATGAGTTGATGCCACTTCCTCTCCGAGGCACTTCAAGACTTGTCGTTCAGTCTTGATGTGCTTGTATATTATATACTTTTTGTGTTTGTTTGCGCTACAATTATATTTTTTTGATTTTTTTTCATGAAAAGTTTGTTGTTTATTAAAAAAATATATAACTTCGCACAAAAATTATTGCCAACGTCTTAATGATGTATGCGCAATATCAATCAATAATCAATCTATGAACCATTATAGATAACCCATTTGATATAAACTGTAAATAACTATTAACGCATCCAGCAATGGGTGTAAAAAATCATAATTACATTTAACATACTACTTTATGCAAAACAAACAAAAAATCGGCATAGGGGGGGTAATTAGTGTAGCTTTTCTGTTGCCGTTATCATCCTTTGCTGCTGACAAGACCATTGGCAGCCATGCCGCTGATGCCGCAAGTTTGCTGAAGCCTAAGACCGAGTCTGTTACATTTACTAACCAGCAGGCAAAGCATCAGAAGGTTACCGGTCAGGTGGTTGACGAAAACGGTGAAACCGTAATTGGTGCATCCGTTGTTTTGAAGAGCAACCCCAAGGTGGGCGCAGTAACCGACGCTGACGGTAAATTCATGCTTAATGTGACCAACACTAAGGACGTACTCGTTGTTTCGTATCTCGGCTATCAGTCGCAAGAGGTACCGATGAAGGGTAAGACCATCTTCTCCATCACTCTTAAGGAAGACGCCAAGCAGCTTGGCGACGTTGTGGTAACGGCTTTCGGTGCCACACAGAAGAAGGAGACTGTGGTAGGTTCGGTACAACAGGTTAAGCCAGAGAGTCTGCGTGTGCCTTCAGCAAGTATTTCATCATCATTCGCCGGTCGCCTGTCGGGTGTCATCGCCACACAGAGTAGCGGTCAGCCTGGTGCCAACGGTTCTGACTTCTACATCCGTGGTATCGCCACAATTAGTGGAGCCAAGTCACCGCTTATCGTCATGGACGGTATGGAGATTTCGCAGGACGATCTCAACCACCTCGATCCCGACGTGATCGAGAGTTTCTCAATTCTTAAGGACGCATCAGCCACAGCCATGTACGGTTCGCGTGGTGCCAATGGTGTGCTTATTATCACCACCAAGAGCGGTCAGGACCTCGACCGTCCGAAGATTTCGTTCCGTGTTGAAGCCAACGTTACTATGCCTACATCAAAGCCCAAGTTTGTAGACGGCGCCCGCTTTATGGAGCTGTACAACGAGGCTGTGACAAGCCAGGGTACAGGTTCTACACTCTACACACCTGAGCAGATTGCCAATACACGCAATCATGTCAATGGCCAGGTGTTCCCTGATGTAAACTGGTATAAGGAGATGTTCAAGAATGCGTCTTACAACCAGAAGGCAAACATGAACGTTCGTGGTGGTACAAACAAGATTGTGTACTTCATGAACCTCAACGTGAGCCATGAGACTGGTATGTTGCGCAATCGCAGTAAGGAGTTTTACTCTTTCAACAACAACATCGACTACATGCGCTATGCGTTCCAGAACAACATCGACTTCAACATGTCTAAGTCGTCGAAGATTTCGCTCCATTTGTATGCGGGTCTCGACAACATGCACGGTCCGCTCGCTGGCAACAACGACATCTCTCGTTCTTTGAACGACCTCTACTCGCAGATGGTCAACTCCAATCCGGTGCTCTTCCCTATACAGTACGACAACGAGGGCGACGAGTGGGTGCATTGGGGCTATCGTCAGCTTGCCAACGGTGGTAACTTCAACCCGATGGCACGTCTTGTTAGCGGTTATCAGGACTCGTTTGCAAGTACAATTACTGCCAACTTGAACTTCGACCAGAAGCTCGACTTCATTACCAAGGGTCTCGGTTTCCATTTGATGTTCTCATTTAAGAACTGGTCGAAGAGTACTACTTTCCGTTCGCTCAACTTCAACCATTACGAGCTGAAGAGCTATACTAAGAACGATGACGGTACATTCTCTTATGTACAGACTCCGAAGGGTGACCCATCGAAGCCGGTGCTTAGCAACTCTGGTCAGAACGCCGGCGACCGTCGCTACTATGCTCAGGCATACTTCGACTACAACCGCTCGTTCGGCGACCATACCGTTACGGGTATGCTCCTCTGGAACATCAACCAGTACAGTTCTAACATGTATACAACCGATGTGCTCGCATCTCTGCCACAGCGTAAGATTGGTTTTGCTGCACGTGCCACTTACGACTACAAGCACCGCTATCTCATTGAGTTCAATGCCGGTTATAACGGTTCGGAGCAGTTTGCCAAGGGCCATCAGTGGGGCTTCTTCCCATCAGTAGGTTTGGGCTACAACATTAGTGAGGAGAAGTTCTGGGAGCCTATCAAGAGCGTTGTTTCCAACTTCAAGATTCGTGGCACATACGGTCTTGTAGGTAACGACCAGTATGGCTACGAGCGCTTCATCTATCGTGAGAACGTTACGCTCACAGGCAATGGTTCGTTCACAACAGGTCTGCCAGGCAACTACGTTACTTATTCAGGTCCGGGATGGAACCGTCTGCGCAACGAGAACGTATCGTGGGAGGTTGGCCACAAACTTGACCTCGGTTTCGATATGCAGCTCTTCAACGCTCTTGACATCACCTTCGACTGGTTCCGCGAGCGCCGCTCTAACATCTTCCAGCAGAAGGAGTCTATCCCTAACTATTTGGGAACAGCCAACACCAAGATTTATGGCAACCTTGCTGAGGTAGTCAACCAGGGCTTTGATATGGCTGTCAACTACAGCAAGCGCATCAATCAGGATCTCTCAATCCAGTTCCAGGGCACATTCACCTACAACAACAACCACATCTCGATATACGACGAGGCTCCTGGCAAGCGTCCGGTAATGAAGAGACAGGGCAAGAACGTTAACACAGTATGGGGTTATGTGGCAAACGGACTCTACATCGACAAGGCCGATATCGCCAACAACCCGACATCAACTCTCGGCAACATCGCTATCGCTCCTGGTGACATCAAGTATGTAGACCAGCCTGACCGCGACGGCAACTACGACGGACGTATCACAACCGACGACCAGGTGCCATTGGGTGTAAGCGTACCTAAGATTATATACGGTTTCGGTCCGTCGATAGGCTACAAGAACTGGGACTTCTCTGTATTCTTCCAGGGTCGTGGCAATGTGGCTCTTATGCTCAGCAACATAGCACCGTTCGGTAACTCTTACCGCCGTGGCGTGCTCGAGTTTATCGACAAAGACCACTGGAGTCCTGACAATCAGAACCCGAATGCCAAGTATCCGCGTCTGACCGAGAACGACAACTCGCACAATACACAGAGCTCAAGCTACTGGTTGCGCAACGGTCGCTTCCTTAAGCTCAAGAATGCCGAAATCGGCTACTCGCTCAAGAATATGCGATTCTACGTCAACGGTACCAACCTGCTCACAATCTCACCGTTTAAGGAGTGGGATCCTGAGATGGGCGGTGGCAACTACACCACCAAGTATCCGACACAGATGACTCTTAACGTAGGTGTTCAACTCACAATTAACTAACAAACAATATGAAAATTCTAAATAAAGCAATAATAGGCTGCTTACTCGCTGCGGGGCTCACGATGACATCGTGCGACTACCTCAACGTAATCCCCGACGAGACAACTACAGGTTCGGATATGACCAAGGACCGTCAGGCAGCCCTCAACTATCTGTACTCTTGCTACGGATACTTGCCTACACCTAACGCCGGACCTACGTCGCTCGACTTCCTTACCGGTGATGAGGTGGTAACGGCTTTCGAGCATGAGCTCTTTGCCGCTTTCCCTAAGGGCAACTACTCTGCTTCAAACCCAGTGATAAGCTACTGGAACACTCTGTATCAGGGCATCCGCCAGTGCTACATGTTCCAGGACGAGCTCAATAAGGGTGGCAACTTTAAGGGACTCGAAGATAAAGACCGCAACGACTACAAGGCACAGGTGACATTCCTTATCGGATATTATCACTTCCTGCTATCGCGTTGCTATGGCCCAATCATCATTGTTCGCTCTACACCCGACCCAATGCTTCTCCCGGAGGATTATCAGGGACAGGAACCTTATGACGACTGCGTCGATTTCATTTGCGCGAAGTTTGACGAGGCTGCAAAGGGTTTGCCTGCTACACGTACCGGCGCCCAGGCCAACGAATTCGGTCTTGCCACAAGCATAGCAGCCAAGGCTATGAAGGCGAAGATGCTGCTCTACGCTGCTTCGCCATTGTTCAACGGCAACAGCGAGTTCTACTCTAACTTCAAGGACAAGAACGGCAATACGCTTATGCCGCTTACTTATGACGAGAACAAATGGCAGAAGGCTGCTGATGCATTCAAGGAGGCAATCAATTTGGCTGAGGCTGCTGGCTATCATCTTTACGAACGTGGAGACTGCAAGCTCAACAAGAACGGCTATCCTGCCGACCCGCACGTACGTGCCTTGCGCTATACCATCACCGACTATTCTGCAGAGGACGAGCAGGCTGGTGCCAACCCTGAAGTTATCTGGGCTGACTCACGTGGCGAGGGCTATTACGGATTGCAGAACAAGAGTATACCGTACATTGATGGTGGTTGGGGATGGAATGGCGTGGCTCCTACTATAGCTATGCTTAGCCGCTTCTACACTAAGAACGGTCTGCCTATCGACCAGGACAAGACATTCGACTATGCCGACCGTTGGGAGCCGGTTGAAGTGGACGATGCACATGAGGACGAGGCTTATCCTGGACGCAAGACCCAGAAGTTTAATCTCGACCGTGAGCCACGTTACTATGCATGGATTGCCTTCCAGGATGGTTACTACGAGATTCTGAGTGCCGCAAACAACGGCGCTTATAAGGACGATCCTAACTACAAACTCACTTCCGACAATACTCATGGTCGTCTTGTTTGCGACTTTGTGGTTGGAGGCAACTGTAGCCATGGTCCTACAGTAAATTCTTTGCGTAATAGTAACTATTCGCCGACAGGCTTCCTCAACAAGAAGTTTGTCAACCCAGACCTTGTTAAGTCAAAGACTGGTGCCGATTATACCAATAATCCTTGGCCGCTTATCCGCTTGGCTGACCTTTACTTAGGCTATGCTGAGTGTCTTGTAGAGACTGGCGACCTCCAAACTGCTCGTACTTACCTTGACAAGGTGCGCACACGTGCCGGACTGCCGGGCGTAAAGGAAGCTTGGGAAGATTTTGGCAAGGAGCCTTCAAAGGCTACTACCAAGGAAGGCTTGCGCGATATCGTACGCAACGAGCGTATGAATGAGTTCTATCTCGAGAACCAGAACTTCTGGGATATGCGTCGTTGGCTGCTCGCTGAGACTTACTTCAATGTAAAGGCTAAGGGTATGAACATTGATGCTGAGGATATCAACGACTTCTGCAGCATTAAGGAGGTTGTGTTCGAGCGTAAGTTCCAGTCACCGATGAACTATCTGATGCCAATCCCGTCAGCCGACATCAACCGTAACGACCACGTAGTGCAGACTCCTGGTTATTAATAAAAAAGCATTGTAAAATAAAAAAGACACAATGATGAAAAAGACAATTATAAAAGTGCTTATGGCTGTAGCTCTCGTAGGCACCGTTGTATCGTGCTCTGACGACGACAACACAATACCACAGGTGAATATTGAGGAGTCGACTGTCACTATCGACAACACTCAGCCAGGCAAAGTGGTGTTCAACTGGACAAAGCCAGAGAACCCCGACTATTATTATATCAAAATAGAGTTTGACGATCCTGTAAAGGGTCATCGTGTGCTCAACGCCAGCTCTTATTCCGACCAGATTACTATCGATGGCCTTTATGCCAAGTATGGCGAACTGCCATACAAGTTTACGGCAGTAAGCAAGGATGGTGGTGAGAAGTATCTCTTTACCAAGGAAGCTAAGGCGGGTTATGTACCTGCCGTGATTAAGGACTATGAAGGGGCTGTAATCAACCTTACGGCTGACCAGCTTTGGACTGATGCTCAAGAGCCTACTGAAGGTCCGATAGCCAATCTTATAGATGGCAACAATGCTTCATTCTTCCACATGAGATGGAGTTCTCCGGTAGCTCCTTTCCCTCACTACATTCGTATAAATCTTGGCAAGAAATACAACAATGTTTCCTTCTGGTATAAGGGACGTAACAGCGCCAATCACAACCCGAAGAAGATGACTATATTCGCCAGCAACGAAGAGGGTGAAACTCCTGAGGCAGCCAACGCATGGGAACTCAAAAAGTTAACAAGCGAAGTGTTGCCACAAGGATTGGCACCTGAATACACATCGCCGGCTCTCTATAGTGAAGATGGATTCCAGTATCTCTGGCTGCGTGTCGAAGAGTCATGGTCTGGTCAAAATTTCATTTGCCTTGGCGAACTTAGCGTAAAGGAAATGACACGCTCTATTTACGATCCCGAGAATGAGCCAATCAAGTAAGACAAAGTCTTTTTAAGGAAAGACATAGTAATAAAGAACTCCGCAAACAAAGGTTTTCTACAAGCCAATGTTTGCGGAGTTTTTTGTTTTTAGGAGACTATGGCATCCTCGCCGTAGCCTGCGTAGTTAGCCTTAGTTTCTATTCTTTATTATTAACCTGAGTTCGGGATAAGAAAGTCTTTATAAAAGTTGGTAATCTCAATAATTTTTAGTACCTTTATGGTTGTAAATCAATCAGTTATATAATAAAAGG
>JAIJMN010000083.1:0-10372 GCA_022735715.1 Prevotella sp. | reverse complement strand
TAGTCGAGCGTCATCGGCTCGTCGAGATCGTAGACAGCAGTGTTGAAGTAAGGACACTGAACGAGGCTCACACCCTGGTTCTTCTGCGGAGTATATTCGGTGCGATAGTTGTCCTCTACATTATAGTTGATGCACTCGGCAGCCTGCTTGGTGTGCAATTCACGATAGTTGCCGTCCTTGTCCTTACGCTTGAAGTCGTAGATGCGGTATGTCACGTCGCTGGTCTGCTGTATTTCGGCGAGGAAACAGCCGGTACCGATGGCGTGGATACGTCCTGCGGGCAGGAAGAAGCAGTCGCCCTCCTTCACGTCATAGCGTGCAATAGCATCGCAAATGGTGTCGTTGGCTACCATTTCGGCATACTCTGTCGGTGTGATCTGCTTCTTCAGACCGCACAGCAATGTAGCGTCCTTGTCAGAGTCGAGCAAATACCACATCTCGGTCTTGCCACGCTCCTTGCCCTGACGCTTGGCAATCTCGTCGGTAGGATGAACCTGAATAGAGAGGTCCTGACGTGCATCGATAAACTTGATTAGCAACGGGAACTCATTGCCGAAGCGCTCGTAGTTCTCCTTACCCACGAGTTTCTCCTTCTGTTCGGCAACAACCTCATTGAGCTTCTTGCCGGCAAAATCGCCATTGGCTACTATAGTTTCATTGCCGGGCACTCCAGATATCTCCCAGCTTTCGCCTACATTCTCCTGCTGCACATCAAGATGCTTGAAAGGGATAATCTTCTCGCCACCCCAAATCGTTGACTTGAGCAGCGCATTAAACTTCATTGGTTCCATAATAGTTGTATTTAGTAAATGTTATTAATCAAAATTCAAAAATCCAAATTCAAAAATCAGAAATTCAAAATCGCAGGCGTAAGCCGAGAACAATTCAAAATTCCTAATTCCTAATTCTTAATTCCATGCGGTTCAGCCGCATGGTTAGTTCTCCTTCCAAAATTGCGGCGTAAATATTACGAGCACACTGAATATCTCAAGACGTCCGATGAGCATCAGCACCGAGCATATCCACTTGGCAGCAATAGGCAGTTCGCTCCACGACATGGTTGGACCAATCTCCGTACCGAGCGTCGGACCAACGTTGCCCAGCGCACTTAGCGTGATGGTAATGGCATTGGTGTTGTCTATACCCATCGCTATCATCGAGAACGAGCAGAAAAGACACAATATAAGATAGATGGACAAGAAAGCGAGCAGCGTAACGCGGTTAGACGAAGGAACGTTGGTGCCGTCGACACGCATCGGCAACACGGCGTTAGGATGCAGCATCTGACGGAACTCATTCTTTATTATCTTCAACAGCATCACGCAACGTATGCACTTGAATCCACCGCTCGTAGAACCCGAACACGCTCCAAAGAACATACAAATAGCCAATATCACCCACGTGACATGAGGCCATACGGCAGGGTCGTCGGCAAGCAATCCGGTTGTAGTGATGAACGACACTACATGGAACAAGGCACTTCGCACTGCCGGTTCTAACTCATAACCGTTCTTCCACATCAACTCAAAGGCTATAAATCCGGCAAAAGCAAGCACCATAAACAGATAAAATCTGCACTCGGCACTCTTCAGAAGCGTGCTGATTTTGCGTTGCGACACAGAGATATAGAGCATCGTGAAATTGATGCCTGACACAAAACAGAAGAAGGTGACTATGTATTGCACTACAGGAGTGAGATAACTGTAGTCGTTATGGGTGGCAAATCCACCCGTAGCAGCCGTTGTGAAGCTGTAGTTTACGCTGCTGAACAAGTCCATACCGGCACACCACATAGATAGAATACACAACATAGTGATACAGATGTAGACCACCCATATCCATTTGGCGTTGGTACTGAGGCGCGGATGCAGTTTGGTCTTGATAGGTCCGGTTGCTTCTGCGGCAAACACCTTGACACTTCCGCCTACAAGCGAAGGCAGAAGGGCTATCGTGAAGAATACAATACCAAGTCCGCCAAGCCACTGCGTGAACGAACGCCAAAACAAAATGCCGTGCGGCAGAACGTCTACGTCGTCTATTATGGTAGCTCCGGTAGTGGTAAATCCCGACATCGTCTCGAAGAAAGCGTCGGTAAAGGAGTGCAGATAGCCTCCCAGGAGGAACGGAAGCGTTCCGAACAGCGAGAAAACCGTCCACGTCAGCGTTACCACAAGATAGGCATCACGACGCGAGAGGGTGTTGTCGCAGTTGCGAGCAAACAATCGCAGCACCAGTCCGGTACCCGCCGATATTGCCACAGACAAAGCAAAAGCCATAAGGTCGTCTTCGTGATAATACACCGAAACGCCAAGACACAACAACAGCATCATAGCCTCGATGAATAACAACGACCCTATAATCTTATATATAAGTTTCAGATTTATCATAGGAAGAACTTTTCTATCTTCTTCATGTTGACGTTATGGCAGAACACCATAACCGAATCGCCCGGGTGAATCAATGTGTTACCCGACACAAGCAGTCCCTGACCGTCGCGAACGAGTCCACCTATGGTCATACCTTTAGGCAAACCGAGGTCCTTAACGGGCTTTTGTGTAATCTTAGAACCTTCAGATGGGATGAACTCGGCAACGTCGGCGTTGGCTGTCATGAGAAAACGCACATTGTGAACGTTGGCATCAAGCATCATCTGATAGATATGGCTGGCGGCTATCGATTTCTTGTTGATGATGGTACCTATGTCCAGACTCTCAGCCATACTTACGTAGTCGATGTTCTCGACCATTGCCACTGTCTTGCGAACTCCCATTCGCTTGGCTGTAAGACAAGCCAGAATGTTGGTCTCGGCATTTCCCGTCAGCGCCACAAAAGCCTGCGTATTCTTTATACCTTCTTCGATAAGGAGCGACAAATCACGTCCGTCGCCGTTGATGACAAGCGCCTTGTCGTTCTCAAGAATTGAATTCAGACGCTCGCAACGCTGCTCGTCAGCCTCGATAATCTTCACGTCCATATAGCTCGGCATGGTCTTTACGGTGCGCACGGCAGTAGCTCCGCCACCCATTATCATCACGTTCTTCACGTCGACATAATGTTCCTTGCCCACGATTTTGCGTATGTATGGAATGAACTGGCGGGTTGTCATGAAGTAAGCCATATCGTATATCTGAAGACAATCGTTACCGCCTGGGATGATGGTTTCGCCCTGTCGCTTGATGGCAACGATGTGATATGGGTCTTCAGGACCGCAAATTTCACGCATTGGACGGTCGAGTATCGTACACGACTCGCGCAGCTTGACACCAAGCATGACAAGTGCTCCACCGTGAACGTCCCATCGCTGGCGCACCCACGACATCTTCAAGCCGTTGTTAATGTCTATAGCAGCAAGCATCTCCGGATAGATTATCGAACTGACTCCGAGTCCGGCAAAGAACTCCTTGAGCTCCGGTTCGATATATTCCGAGTTGTCTATCTTTGCCACAGTCTTTCTTGTACCGAGAGCTTTGGCAAGAACGCACGACGCCATATTCTGGCTTTCGTCGGGCGTTACGGCTATAAAGAGATCGGCATTTTCCGCTCCTGCCTTCGTAAGCGCCTTGACACTGGTGGAAGATGCCTCCATTGTGAGAATGTCGACATCCGAACCGATACGCGCAAGTCGCTCCTCGTCGGTGTCCATGACAACAATATCGTCATGGTCGCGCGAAAGCAGACGTGCAAGATGAGTACCGATGGCGTATGCGCCGGCTATAATTATCTTCATATTGGGTTGTTGGGGTGGATATATTGAATTGATGGGGTGGATATATTGAATTGATGGGGTGGATATATTGAATTGATGGGGTGGATATATTGAATTGATGGAGAGGATATGTTTAATTGTCGTTGATTGCCTGCTTTATCGATTCGATGTCGGTACCGGCAATATGACGCAACTCGTTTATCGTTCCATGTTCGATAAATCGGTCGGGCAATCCTATGCGACGCACTCTTGTTGTCTTGCCATTGTCGCTCAACCACTCGAGCACGGCAGAACCGAATCCGCCTGCAAGTTGTCCGTCTTCAACGGTAACAATGCGGCTGAAGTGCTGCGAAACACTCTCAAGTGCCTCCGTATCAAGCGGTTTGCAGAAGCGCATATCATAGTGTGCCACGCTGATAGGACTTCCTTCAGCTGCCAACTGGCTTATTGCCGTCTGCACATCATTTCCTATCGGACCGTAACTCAATACAGCCACGTCGCTGCCATCGCTTATCTGTCTGGCTTTACCAATCGGAATGGCTTCCAGCTCACAATGCCAATCGTCGCGTTTCACTCCCTTACCACGCGGATAGCGTATCACTACCGTGCCCATATCAGGCAGTTGGGCTGTGTACATCATTCGTCTGAGCTCGCATTCGTCCATCGGCGAGCACAACGTAAGGTTGGGAACGGGACGCAAAGCGGCAATGTCGAACACGCCATGATGCGTAGGTCCGTCCTCGCCAACAAGTCCGGAGCGGTCGAAACAGAATACAACGGGGAGATTAAGAATGGCTGCATCGTGTATGATATTGTCATATGCACGCTGTGCGAAGGCACTATAAATGTTGCAGAACGGCATAAGTCCGTCCTTTGCCATGCCCGCTGCAAAAGTGGCGGCATGTCCTTCGGCAATGCCGACATCAAACACACGGTCGGGCATTGCATGCATCATTATGTCCATAGAGCATCCTGTAGGCATGGCTGGAGTGACGCCTACGATGTTGGGATTGGCTTCGGCAAGTTCGAGAAGCGTTCGTCCGAACACCTCCTGATACTTCAACGGATATGGATCAGCAGTATCGGGAATACGCTCACCGGTCTCAGGGTCGAACTTACCTGGGGCATGCCATACGGTAGCCTCGCGTTCGGCGGGTTCATAACCTTTGCCTTTGACGGTGTGGAGGTGGAGCAGTTTTGGACCACGCATATTCTTAAGCTGTTCGAGTATGCGCACAGTTTCGCACACATCGTTGCCGTCGAAAGGTCCGAAATAGCGAATATTCATTCCCTCAAACACGTTCTGCTGATGCGAGAGAGCCGACTTCAGGGCATTGTTAAGACGAATAATGCCCTTGCGACGGTCGTCGTTGAGGTAGCCCATGGAGTGTAACCACTTCGACGCCTTGTCGCGCAAGCGGTTGTAAGTGGCGTTGGTGTCGAGATTAAGAAGATACTTCTCCATACCACCAACAGCGCGGTCGATGCTCATATCGTTATCGTTGAGCACTATAAGCAGGTCGTTGGGCGACGACGACACGTTGTTGAGTCCCTCGAAAGCGAGTCCTCCCGACATGGCACCGTCACCTATCACTGCCACCACATGACGGTCGTCGTGACCGGTTTTGCGTGCAGCCACAGCCATACCGAGCGCCGCCGAAATGGAGTTGGACGCGTGTCCGCACGTGAAAGTGTCGTACTCGCTCTCCATCGGAGTCGGGAATGGGCGTATGCCATGCAGTTTGCGATTGGTGCAAAACGTATCTTTACGGCCGGTTAGTATCTTATGACCATAAGCCTGATGTCCTACATCCCACACGATGCGGTCGTACGGTGTGCTGAACACATAATGCAAAGCCACCGTCAGCTCGACTACGCCGAGTGACGAAGCAAGATGTCCGGGATTGACCGACAACTCGTCGACAATGTCACGACGCAGTTCGGCGCACAATTCGGGCAACTGTGTTATACTGAGACGGCGCAAATCGTCGGGACTGCTTATATAGTCCAAAAGTTCAGATATGTTGTTCATGTAATAACTTTAGCTGTACAGTTATGCAAAGTTAATGCAAATGAGTGAAAGCGCAAAAGAAAAAACACACAATCGTCTATTGATTGCATCTTAAGGGCAACTCGCCTGTATTTCCAAACGATTCGTTTTCTATTTCACGACGGCTCGTTTATCTTTTCCAAACGATTCGTTTCCTATTTCTGACAGCTCTCAATCATTTCAAATACCAATTGCCTTCATGCAGCGCCATGGGCACTACAATCTCCTCCTTGGTGCTGTCGGCGAAACAAAGCATAAGAAAAGCGCGGCCCACGTGGTGTGCGGTGTCGGTCTTGGCGCGTACGGGCTGCACAGCCACCAGACCGCTATGGTCGTCCTTAATCTGCCCAATATACTGCTTGGCATTGACTATCAGCTGCTCACGATAGCTGCCAGGGATGCTGTCGGGACGATAGAATCCGTCGACATAAGCCTCGTAATTGCCCGCTATAAGATAGTCGTAATACACCTTGGCTGCACGAACAGCAAGTTCGTTGGGGTCCTGCGGCTTCGCATTGCTGCACGAAGACACGGCAAGCATCATCATAGCAATGCCTACATATATTATATATATAATGTGTCGCATACTTTTATGGATATTATTTTTATAAACAATAAGAGGGCATGGCATTCCTGCCATACCCTCCTTAATATATTTGCCTTTTACTTCTGACGTATGAATACGTTGATGGGGCATCCGTGCATCGACCAGTTGTCGCGTATCTTGTTCTCCAAGAAACGTCGATACGGCTCCTTGATGTACTGTGGCAGGTTGGCATAGAACACGAACGACGGTATCTGAGTATTGGGCAACTGTGTGCAATACTTGATCTTGATGTACTTGCCCTTGATTGATGGTGGCGGATAAGCCTCAATCAGAGGCAGCATAACCTCGTTGAGTTTTGATGTGCCTACGTGTGCCTTACGGTTCTGATAAACCTGCTTGGCTGTTTCGAGCACCTTGAATATGCGCTGCTTTGTCAATGCCGAGGCGAAGATAATGGGGAAGTCGACAAACGGAGCCATGCGGTTGCGTATGGCATTCTCGAATGTCTTGATGACAGCCTGGTCCTTGTTTTCTACAAGGTCCCACTTGTTCACCACAACGACAAGCGACTTGTTGTTGCGCTGAATGAGCTGGAATATGTTCATATCCT
Source organism: Prevotella sp. (assembly GCA_022735715.1). GTDB lineage: Bacteria > Bacteroidota > Bacteroidia > Bacteroidales > Bacteroidaceae > Prevotella. The sequence continues at coordinate 3,459 of JAIJMN010000083.1, read as the reverse complement.
GCGCCTCTATACCGCGAGTAGCGTCAAGCATGAGTATGCACACGTCCGAATTCTCAATGGCGCGTATCGAGCGCATCACCGAATAGAACTCCAGGTCTTCCGACACCTTGTTCTTACGGCGTATACCGGCGGTGTCTACGAGATAGAAATCGAATCCGAACTTATCGAAGCGAGTGTAAATAGAGTCGCGTGTAGTGCCTGCTATCTCAGTCACGATGTTGCGATCCTCGCCGATGAAAGCGTTGATAATAGAGCTCTTGCCTGCGTTAGGACGACCTACAACTGCGAAACGTGGGATGCCGTCTTCCACCTCTTCCCTGGTGTCGGGCTTAAGCTTCGAGAGTACGAGGTCGAGCAAATCGCCCGTACCACTGCCCGTTGCTGACGAGATACATTGCGGTTCGCCAAGTCCCAGAGCGTAGAACTCGGCAGCATCGTAAATCTGGTCGTTGTTGTCGGTCTTGTTGGCGACGAGAATAACGGGGAGCTTTGTGCGGCGCAGAATTGTTGCCACATCCTGGTCCCAGTCGGTCAATCCAGTCTGTACATCGACGAGGAAGAGCACGAGGTCGGCCTCTTCTGTAGCCACGATTACCTGCTTGCGGATGGCATCTTCGAAGATGTCATCGCTCTTAACTACCCATCCACCGGTGTCTACAACAGAAAACTCGCGTCCGTTCCACTCGCATTTGCCATACTGGCGGTCGCGTGTAGTGCCGGCTGTGTCGCTAACGATAGCCTGACGTGTCTTGGTCAGGCGGTTGAACAGTGTCGACTTGCCCACATTGGGGCGTCCCACTATTGCCACTAAATTTGCCATAATGTTTTAGTCATTCTTTCCTCCGCATCACACGGAGGCTTGTAGGATGTGGTCTCTGCATCCTTGTTAATGATTTTCCGAAGCTGACCCACTCCGGCCCTCGCCATTCTGACGAGAGTATCCCCTCTTTGCTATTCAGGGGGAGGCGGCGTAGCCGCAATTTTGAGTTGTGAGTTTTGAATTGTGCGCTACGCGCATTTTGAATTTATGAATTAGGAATTAAGATTTATGAGTTGAGAATTCACAATTCAAAATTGAACAACTCAAAATCGGCTAAGCCGATAATTCAAAATTCAAAACTCAAAATTCATAACTCTTACTCCGGATTATATCCGAAGCTGTCGAGTTCGCGCTTTGAGCTGCGCCAGTCCTTATCCACTTTTACGAATGTATGCAGGTAGACGCTCTTGTCGAAGAACTTCTCGAGCGACTTGCGTGCCTCGGTCGACATCTTCTTAAGCGCCACGCCTTGATGTCCGATGATAATGCCTTTCTGCGAATCGCGCTCCACGTATATTACAGCATGGATGTCGATGTTACGGTCGGTCTCCTTAAACGACTCAACCTTCACCTCAACCGAGTAAGGAATTTCCTTGTCGTAGTAGAGCAGAATCTTCTCGCGGATAATCTCCGAGACAAAGAAACGTGCCGGTTTGTCGGTCAGCTGGTCTTTGTCGAAGAATGGCGGCGAGTCGGGCAGAAGCTCCTTGATGCGACGCATGAGCATGTCTACACCGAACTTGTTCTTTGCCGATATTGGAAGAATCTCGGCGTTTGGCAGCAGCGAATGCCACTTCTCTACGGTGTCGCCAAGCGTTTTCTGGTCGCTCTGGTCAATCTTGTTGATGAGCAGAAGCACCGGGATGGTCATCTTCTTAACCTTGTCGAGGAAGTCCATGTTCTTCTCGGGATTTTCCACTACGTCTGTGACATACAACAACACGTCTGCATCCTGCAATGCCGATTCGGAGAATGCGAGCATCGACTCCTGCAACTTGTAGTTGGGTTTCAATACACCTGGCGTATCAGAGAAAACTATCTGGGCGTCGTCCTCGTTGACTATGCCCATGATACGATGGCGCGTGGTCTGCGCCTTGAATGTGGCAATGCTGATGCGCTCGCCTACCAGCTGATTCATCAGCGTCGACTTGCCCACATTAGGATTGCCTACTATATTTACAAATCCTGCTTTGTGCATATTCTTTTTCTATAGGGGGTTAGATTGTACTATAAATACAAAGTTAGTGTTTTTTCGGGAATATCCGCAGCGGCATATTTGCAATTATATGATTTTTAACAGAATAGACACAAAAAAGCACATTCGACAATAGTTGTTGAAAACTGTCGGATGTGCTTTTATATATGAGATAATATGCTTCTCTATTACTTGGCTCCGGCAACTGCCGAACCGTCGTAAGCCCACTTGTAGAACGATGCTCCGTGAACGAAGCCTGCGCCGAAAGCGGTGAAGATGACGTTGTCGCCCTTCTTCATGTTCTTCTCGTTATCCCACAATGCCAATGGTATTGTGGCTGCGCTGGTGTTGCCATAGCGTTCGATGTTGACTACCACCTTCTCCATAGGCAGACCGATACGTTTTGTAACGGCCTCGATGATGCGGAGGTTTGCCTCGTGCGGTACGACCCACTTCACGTCGTCGGCAGTAAGTTCGTTGCGCTTCATCACTTCGGCTACGTCGTTGCTCATGTCGGTTACGGCATAGCGGAACACTGTGCGTCCTTCCTGATAGAGGTAGTGCAGACGGTGGTCGACGGTGAAGTGTGACGGCGGGCATACAGAGCCACCAGCCTTCATGTGAAGGAATGGGAGTCCCTTGCCGTCGGTACGCAGATACGAATTCTGCACGCCTACTCCTTCCTCTTCGGTAGCCTCAACGAGCACCGCTCCGGCTCCGTCGCCGAATAGCACGCATGTAGCGCGGTCCTGATAATCGACGAGCGACGACATCTTGTCGGCACCTATCACGATTATCTTCTTGTAGCGTCCGCTCTCAATCATTGTAGCGGCAACGTCGAGCGAATAAAGGAATCCGCAGCAGGCTGCCTCAAAATCGAATGCGAAAGCGTTCTTCAGTCCGAGTTTGCCAAGGACTATTGACGCTGTAGAGGGGAACTTGTAGTCGGGAGTTGTAGTGGTTACAATCAGCGCATCGATTGTGTCGGGATCGACGCCGGTCTTCTGCAGTAGCTGCTTGGCTGCCTTACGGGCCATGTAGCTTGTGCCGAGACCTTCCTCGGTGAGGATGTGGCGCTCCTTGATGCCGACACGTGTCATAATCCACTCGTCACTGGTGTCTACCATGCGCGAGAGTTCCTCGTTGTTGAGGACATAGTCGGGCACGTATCCGCCAATGCCGGTGATTACTGCGTGTATCTTTCCCATTTTTCGGTAGGAAATTATTCAGCTACTTCCTTAACGATAGCCACCTTGCCACGATAGTATCCGCAAGTAGGGCATACTGTGTGGTAAACGTAGTAAGCGCCACAGTTAGGGCATACTGCCAATGTAGGGGCTACTGCCTTATCATGAGTTCTTCTCTTAAGTGTACGAGTCTTCGACTGTCTTCTTTTAGGATGTGCCATTTTTCTTTAATCTTTAATTATTGTTTTTAATTTTTC
>JAIJMN010000364.1:0-1449 GCA_022735715.1 Prevotella sp. | reverse complement strand
GAAATCCGCCAGAGAGAACTTAACAAATAACAATGGTCCAGATGGAAACAAGAAATTTAAGAAAAACAAGACAGGGTGTCGTTATCAGCAACAAGATGGATAAAACCATTGTTATTGCAGCTAAGTTCAAGGAGAAGCACCCTATTTATGGTAAGTTCGTCCAGAAGACAAAGAAATACCATGCTCATGACGAGAAGAACGAGGCTAACATTGGCGATACAGTTCTCATCATGGAGACCCGTCCCTTGAGCAAGACCAAGAGATGGAGATTAGTACAAATTGTAGAAAAAGCTAAGTAAAATATGATACAGTCAGAATCAAGACTTACAGTATGTGATAACAGCGGCGCTCGTGAGGCTCTCTGCATCCGTGTCCTCGGTGGCACACGCCGTCGTTACGCAAGCGTAGGAGACGTTATTGTCGTTGCTGTCAAGAACGTTATCCCATCAAGTGATTTGAAGAAGGGTGCGGTATCTAAGGCTTTGATCGTTCGCACAAAGAAGGAAATCCGTCGTGCTGACGGTTCATACATCCGCTTTGACGACAACGCATGCGTACTGCTCAACAACGCAGGTGAGCTCCGTGGTAGCCGTATCTTCGGCCCGGTAGCCCGTGAGTTGCGTGCAGTGAATATGAAGGTCGTTTCTTTGGCACCTGAGGTTCTTTAATGATTAAAACGCAAACAAGTAATGAGTAAGTTACATATTAAGAAAAATGATACAGTCGTCGTCCTTACCGGTGAGGATAAGGGCAAGACTGGTAAGGTGCTCAAAGTGCTGGTTGAGAAGAACCGCGCACTCGTTGAAGGTGTGAACATGGTTTCAAAGAGCACCAAGCCTTCTGCAAAGAACCCTCAGGGTGGTATCGTTAAGCAGGAAGCTCCGATTCACATCTCTAACCTGAGCCTCGTTGACCCGAAGAGTGGCAAGGCTACTCGCGTGGGTATCAAGGTTACAGAGGATGGCAAGAAAGTACGCATCGCTAAAAAGTCTGGGGAGGAAATCAAATAATGGATACAGCACAGTTAAAGAAGTTCTATGCTGAGAGCATCGCTCCAGCACTGAAGGAGCAGTTCAACTACTCTTCATCAATGCAGATTCCAGTTCTGAAGAAGATCGTCATCAACCAGGGACTTGGCGACGCTACTCAAGACAAGAAGATTATCGACGTAGCCATCAACGAGATTTCTACAATTGCTGGTCAGAAAGCAGTTGCTACATATTCTAAGAAGGATATCGCTAACTTCAAGCTTCGTAAGAAGATGCCTATTGGCGTTATGGTAACTCTCCGTCGTGAGCGCATGTACGAGTTCCTTGAGAAGCTCGTTCGCATCGCTCTTCCCCGTATCCGCGACTTCAAGGGTATCGAGAGCAAGTTCGACGGGCGTGGTAACTATACACTGGGTATTCAGGAGCAGATCATCTTCCCTGAAATCAACATCGACCAGAT
>JAIJMN010000082.1:0-10498 GCA_022735715.1 Prevotella sp. | reverse complement strand
ATGCCAATCGCTTGTATGTAGTATTTTCATTCAGTAGGATTTAATATTGTTTAGTTGAAATGTGACACCTATAGTTGGTGTTACATCTCTCAACAAAGGTAATGGTTTTTAGTCTCAATGTTGCATAATATAAAGAAAGAATAGTGCAATGTATATAACTTTGCCATTTAATATGTATAATACATTTATTGTTGTTTGAAATGGTCGTTATTCTCTATGCGCCATATTTGAATGTAGCATATATGTCAAAAAAAAGAGCCGCGCTGCATTCTCTGCGGCGCGACTTTAAATTAATAGTAAAGTGATGACTATCAGTTTTTTTATTCTTTGAGAAGGTATTATTAGGTGATTGTTTAAAGGTATGGTTGTCGCCCGTTCCATCTCTTGCGAGAATGGTCTTGGCGTGTTGTGTCTGTATGGTTTAAATTGGTCGTTATGTTGTGATGGTAATTTTCGACTACAAAGATAGTTTCATTTTTTCTGATACCAAAACTTTTGTAAAAGAAATGTTTGAAAAAACTTAATTTTAACATTTCACGTCTTCATTTTCAGCACGTTTACGGCTGAATTTGTGGTTTTTTGTTAAGTTTCTCCATTTCCACTTCCTTCACTTTGCGGAACAGATCGGATGCGAAAACGAGGTCGTTGAGGTTCTCGTTGGTTGCCCCCATCACGTCGTCTTTGGTGCCTTGCCATTCCTTGCGGCCCTTGTATATAAACAGAATGTTCTCGCCTATGCCCATCACCGAGTTCATGTCGTGGGTGTTGATGATGGTTGTGATGTCGTACTCCTTAGTGATTGACGACAGCAACTCGTCGATGACGAGCGAAGTACGAGGGTCGAGACCCGAGTTAGGTTCGTCGCAGAACAGATATTTGGGGTTGAGTACGATGGCTCGCGCAATGGCTACACGCTTCTGCATACCTCCCGATATTTCGCCCGGAAACTTCTGCTGTGCGTCGATAAGATTCACGCGGTCGAGACATTCTTGTGCCCGGCGTACGCGTTCACGATAGTTCATCGACGAAAACATGTCGAGCGGGAACATTACGTTCTCCAATACCGAGAGCGAGTCGAATAGGGCAGCGCTCTGGAAAATCATTCCCATCTCGCGGCGCATTTGCACCTTAACGTCCTTACTCATTGCCACGAAGTTGCGGTTATCGTACAATACCTCGCCACTTGTAGGCGTCAGCAGTCCCACAAGGTTCTTCATAAGCACCGTTTTGCCGCTGCCGCTCTGTCCGATGATAAGGTTTGTCTTGCCGTCTTCAAACACAGCGTTGATGTCCTTTAGCACTTCCTTGTCGCCGAACGACTTATATAGATGTTTTACTTCAATCATAGTGGGTTGTTATGTTGTTATGTTGAGGTGTTGCTATTTTAACTTAGCAGCTGTGTTAGGAACACGTCCGAGAACAGAATCAGCACGCTTGAGTTGACCACAGCGTTGGTACTTGCCTTGCCAACTTCTACCGATCCGCCCTCAACGGTGTATCCGAAATAGCTCGACACGCTCGAAATGATGAACGCGAAGACAAGACTCTTGATGATACTCATCCACATAAACCATGAGTTGAACTGGTGTTGCAGTCCGAGCGTAAGATCTTCGGGCGAGAGGATGTGTCCGATGTAAGCCGTGCCGTAGGCTCCCAATATGCCCGTAGCAGAAGAGAAGATTACGAGGAAGGGCATGATTGTGACCAGTCCCAGTATCTTCGGCAGAATGAGATAGTTGGCTGAGTTGACACCCATTATGTCTAAGGCGTCAATCTGCTGCGTAACGCGCATGGTGCCCAGCTCCGAAGCGATGTTGGAGCCTACCTTGCCCGCCAGGATAAGACACATGATACTTGACGAGAACTCAAGCAACAGAATCTCACGCGTAGTATATCCCGACACCCATCGGGGCATCCACGGGCTCTGGATGTTGAGCTTCATCTGGATGCAGATAACGGCACCGATGAAGAACGAGATGAGCAGCACGATGCCTATAGAGTCAACGCCAAGCGACGACATCTCCTTAATGTACTGCTTGAAGAACATGCGCATGCGCTCGGGGCGAGCCATTGAGCGGCCCATCAGCATGAGATAGCGTCCGAGCGTGTTTAAGTATTTCAATATCAACATAATTATGGTTGTGCTTTATTTATATTGAATGCAAAAGTAGCAATAAAAAGACAAAAACTATTCATAAGATTTAAGATTTTGTGTTTTATTTTGGGGTAATGATATTTTGTTTTACCTTTGTATCGGTTTTTATATATGCTAAACCCAATCAAGAACAGATATGAATGATATAAAAGAAGATATGGCCGCAGTTGCCGACACTAAGCCCCACTGCATGGTGCTCCGCACCGAAGGACTTGTGAAGCGTTACGGCAAGCGTACCGTTGTCAACGACGTGTCGATAAATGTTCGCCAGGGCGAGATTGTAGGACTTCTGGGACCTAACGGAGCCGGAAAGACCACATCTTTCTATATGACCACAGGACTCATCGTGCCCAACGGCGGACACATATACCTCGACGACAAGGACATAACCGACTTTCCCGTGTACAAGCGTGCACGCTCTGGCATAGGCTACCTGCCTCAGGAGGCGAGCGTTTTCCGTAAGTTGAGCGTCGAGGACAATATTATGGCTGTGCTCGAGATGACCACTCTCACACGCAAGCAGCAGCTCGACAAGCTCGAAGAACTCATTGCCGACTTCAATCTGGGCAAGGTTCGCAAGAATCTTGGCGACCAGTTGTCGGGTGGCGAACGCCGTCGTACGGAGATAGCACGCTGCCTTGCCATCGACCCTAAGTTCATCATGCTCGACGAACCTTTTGCCGGTGTCGACCCGATTGCCGTCGAAGAGATACAGCATGTGGTGTGGCGACTCAAATACCGCAACATCGGCATCCTCATAACCGACCACAACGTGCAGGAGACGCTTACCATTACCGACCGTGCATACTTGCTGTTTGAGGGCAGGATTCTGTTCCAGGGCAAGCCCGAAGAACTTGCCGAGAACGAGGTGGTACGCGAGAAATACCTCGGTTCGACATTCGTGCTGCGCAAGAAGGACTTTCAGCTCATCGACGAGCAGAAGCGTAAGCGCGACCAGGACCGCGAACTCAACGACTGATAATATCATTAGCACACGTCAGAACACACACATTTATGAAATACTTATTAGTATCCGACATACACGGATGTCTGCCAACACTTGAGCAAGTGCTCGATTTCTACGACCGCAACCAGTACGACATGCTGCTCATTCTTGGCGACATACTCAACTACGGACCCCGCAACCGCATACCCGAAGGCATCGATCCGAAGGGCATAGTCGAACTTCTCAATAAGCGAAAGGACAATATCGTTGCCGTACGTGGCAACTGCGACGCCGAGGTAGACCAGATGCTGCTCGAATTTCCAATCTTGTCAGACTACTCCATCATCGTCGATGGCGGCCGACGCATGTTCATCACCCACGGACATGTATACAACGAGCAGAACCGCCCAGCTCTTGCACACGACATATTCGTGTACGGCCATACCCACTTGTGGAAACTTGAGCCTGCCGAAAACGACGGCATCGTGTGCAATCTCGGTTCGATAACCTTCCCAAAGGGAGGCAACGAACCCACATTTGCCACCTACGACGACGGCAAAGTGCGCATCCGTCGTATGGACGGCAGCATAATAAAGGAATTATTTTGAATATTTTTTGAATTAATGAAAGTCTTCCGTGCGTGATGCATAGAAGGCTTTTTTATGTGTCTATGAATGATTCGTTGTGTCGGACGTATAACAATAAAAAATGGGCTAAAATGTTGTTGAGCAACATCTTAACCCATTTTTAAGTCGGGATGACTGGACTCGAACCAGCGACCTCACGCCCCCCAGACGCGTGCGCTAACCAACTGCGCTACATCCCGAACTTCTTGTAAGCGGGTGCAAAGATACACACTTATTATGAAACAGCCAAATAAAATGCCGACAATTTTGGAAAATAAATTAAAATACTTATCTTTGCACTATATTATAATAAGGTATAGCCGGCAATGCCGGTTCAACAAATAAACAATAAATATATATGCAATACATACTCAAGGCACCTGCAAGCTTCAATGCCACCATAAAACTACCTGCATCAAAGAGCATCAGCAACCGCGCGCTCATCATACACGCTCTGTCCAACAGCGATGTGCTGCCGCAGAACCTTTCGGTGTGCGACGACACGGAGGTTGTAGTGAATGCCTTGATGAGCAATCCCGACGTCATCGACATCAAGGCGGCAGGCACAGCCATGCGCTTTATGACAGCCTATCTGTCCGTAACGCCAGGCGAGCACGTCATCACCGGAACCGAACGCATGCAGAACCGCCCCATAGGCATACTCGTTGACGCGCTGCGCTATCTCGGTGCCGACATCGAATACGTAGCCAACGAGGGCTATCCGCCGCTCCGCATCAAGGGACATCCGCTCGAAGGAGGTTATCTGGAGATACCCGGCAACGTCAGTTCGCAATACATCTCGGCGCTGCTGATGATTGGTCCGGTGCTCAAGAACGGACTTGAGCTGCGCATGACGGGCGGCATCATATCGCGTCCGTACATCGACCTCACGCTGTGGATGATGCGCGAGTTCGGGGCTGATGCCGACTGGAGCGACATGGAGACGGTAAAAGTCAACCCCCATCCGTACAACCAGCACAAGTATCTGATTGAGAGCGACTGGAGCGCGTCGTCCTATTGGTATGAGATGATGGCGCTTACGGACGACACCGAGTCGCAACTGATGTTTGAAGGACTCATGGACGCTTCGAAGCAGGGCGACTCCATCGTCAAGTACATATACTCGCTGATGGGCGTGAAGACCCGTTTCGCTGAGTGTGCCGACAATTCCGCCATACCCACCGTTACGCTCAAGAAGCAGCATTGCATGTTGCCGCGACTCGACTACGACTTCATTTCGGCTCCCGATCTGGCGCAGACCGTTGTCGTGACGTGCGCCTTGCTCAACATACCCTTCAGGTTCACCGGACTGGCGAGCCTTAAAATCAAGGAGACCGACCGCATAGAAGCCTTGAAACGCGAGTTGCGCAAGCTGGGATATGTGTTGCGCGACGAGAACAACGACACGCTGATATGGGACGGAGCCACGTGCGAACCCACCTTCGAACCTATCGATACGTACGAAGACCATCGCATGGCTATGGCGTTCGCACCCGCTGCCATCAAGTTCCCTGGACTACGAATTAACGACCCGTATGTAGTGACCAAGTCGTATCCGCAGTTCTGGGACGACCTCGAATCGGCTGGCTGGACTATCGAGAAAATCAAGTAGAAACCCCATAGTAAAACCATCGTCCCGCAAAAGGACTCCTTTTAGGGTGCAAAAGGACTCCTTTTGAAAATCATACATGTTTATCGCTAAATAAAACGATATAAAAATGCTGATTCTGATACTTTCAATACTCCTGCTCGGCGTGATTGTAGCCATAGCCTCAAAGGTGGCTTCGCGCGGCAAGAACGTCGAAGAACCACCTATAAAGGTGGAGCAGACGTGTGCCACATGCAACGGTACGCCCGAGTCGAAGTGCGAGCAAGACTGCATGATGGAGGCGTCGACCAAACCAATAGAGTATTTCGACGACGAAGAACTCGACGCTTTCAGCGGACGGCAGTCCGACAGTTACACCGACGACGAGGCAGAGCAGTTCTCAGATGTGCTCTATACCATGCGCCAGGACGAAGTGGCGGCATGGTGCCGCAGCCTGCACCTGCGTGGCATCGAACTGCCCGACCAGATAAAGGACGAAGTGTATATGCTGCGCGTAAATTAATCATTCCACATTCAACCCTCAACATTCAACATTCAAAATCCCGTGTTCCAGCGTTCCCGATACATCATATTCCTGTTTGTTGCCGTCATCATCATCTCGGCGACAGGATGCTCTACGCAGAAAAACACGGCAATGACACGCCGCTGGCATGCCTTCAAGGCACGCTACAATACATATTATAATGGTACGCTTGCGTACATCGACGCTTCGGAAGAGAAGGAGAACGGCAATCGCGACAACTACACCGAACTGCTGCCGCTGTACACCGTGGCAAACAAGCAGAGCCGTGAACTGGGCAAGGCAGGCTATGAGCGCGCCATAGAGAAGTGTCAGAAGACCATCCGATTGCACAGCATCAAGCGCCGACCCGTGTGGAACAAGAACCGGCGCAAGACACAACGCGACCGCGAATGGCTCTCACGCCGTGAGTACAACCCCTTCCTGTGGCGTGCATGGATGCTTATGGGACGCTCGCAGTTCTATAAGGGCGACTTCGACGAGGCTGCATCAACCTTCGCCTATATGTCGCGGCTCTACCGCACGCAGCCTGCCATATACGGCAAGGCGCGCGCATGGCTTGCCAAGTGCTACATCGAGGAGGGATGGAACTACGATGCCGAGGACGTGATACGTGCCACAAGGCGCGACTCTATACACTGGGCTGCACAGAAGGAGTGGGACTATACCCTTGCCGACTACTATCTGCGCACCGCCGACTATGCCAACGCTGCCCAATATCTGCGCCGCGTCATACGCCACGAGATGCGACGCAAGCAGCGCGCCCGTGAGTGGTTCATCATGGGACAGATACAGACCCTGCTCGGCAACAAGACGGCTGCCACCGATGCCTATCGACGTGTGATAAGGCAGAATCCGCCCTACGAGGTGGAGTTCAACGCACGCATAGCCATGACCGAGGTGATGTCGGGCTCGCAGTCGAACAAGATGATAGCCCGGCTCAAGCGCATGGCGGCTTCCGACAAGAACAAGGACTATCTCGACCAGGTGTATTACGCCATCGGCAACATCTATATGGCGCGCCGAGATACAGCTAACGCCATCTCAGCCTATGAGCGTGGAGCTGTACGGGCTACTCGTTCGGGCATAGAGAAGGGTGTGCTGCTGCTACGTCTGGGCGACATCTACTGGCAGCGCGAACGCTATGCCGACGCACAGCGCACGTATGGCGAGGCTATCGGACTGCTCGACCACGACCGACCCGACTATGCTCAGCTCAACCAGCGCTCAAAAGTGCTTGACGAACTGGTGCCGTTCACCGAGACCATTCATCTGCAAGACTCGCTGCAGCAGCTCGCCCGTATGGACGAAGCGTCGCGCAATGCCGCCATCGACCGCGTTATCACGCAGCTCAAGCGCAAGGAGCGCGAGGAGCAACGGCTCAAGGCCGAACAGGAATCTGCCAATGGCACGCAGCAGAACGGCGCAATGGACACTGGCAATTCAAACCGGTTGAACCAGCAACGGCCTCTCAACACCAGCACTTCAGCCTCCATGAAAGGCGACAAGGCGCAATGGTACTTCTACAACCCTATGGCTGTGAGCCAGGGCAAGACCGCTTTCCGGAAACTCTGGGGCAAGCGCGAGAACGTAGACAACTGGCGACGCACCAACAAGACGGTTGTGGCTGTGGGCAATAACGACGATGAGGCTGTGGCTGATACTACAGAGCTTGTTGCCGACTCGATTCCTGCGACTCTGCCCGACAGCGCAGTTGCCGACCCCCACCAGCGCGAATACTACTTGGCGCAGATACCATTCACCGACGAACAGAAGGCAGAAAGCGACCTCCTGATTATGGACGCACTCTACAATGCAGGCGTAATATTCAAGGACAAGCTCGACAATCTTACGCTCTCCGAGCGCAGTCTGCTGCGTCTCATACGCCAGTACGAATCGTCCGAACGCATCCCCGATGCCTATTATCACCTCTTTCTGCTCTATATGCGAAAGGGCGACAAGCACACAGCCGACTCTTATGTAGGTCTGCTGCAGCGCAACTATCCGCACAATGAATTGACCGTGCTGCTGTCCGACCCCAATTATGTGGAGAATGCACGCTTCGGCGTACACATCGAAGACTCGCTCTATGCAGCCACATACGATGCTTTCAAGGCTGGACGCTACAACGACGTGAAGGCTGGCGTGGAGGTTTCGGGCAGTAGGTTTGCCCTCGGTGCCAACCGCGACAAGTTCGTCTTCATCGGCGGACTGTCCAAGCTGAACGACGGCGATGCCACAGGATGTATTGAAGACATGCGCACCGTGGTGGAGAAGTATCCCGAGAGCGGTGTGGCGCCACTCGCCGGAATGATTGTCAAGGGCGTGGGCGAGGGCAGACGATTGTATGGCGGCAAGTTCGACATTGACAATGTGTGGCAACGACGTGCCGCCGTGCTTGCCGACAGCGACTCTGTTGCCACCCGACAGTTGTCGGCTGAGCGCAACACTCCGTTCGTATATATGGCGGTTTACGCTCCCGACTCGGTCGACGAGAACCGTTTGCTGTTCAATATAGCCCGTTACAACTTCACGAGCTATCTGGTTCGAAACTTCGACATAGCCATTGAGGACGTAGGCGGAATGCATAGCATGACCATAAGCGGTTTCCGCAACTACGACGAGGCTCTGCAATACGCCCGACAGCTGCACAGTCAGAAGCCCGTGGCACAGCTTATGGCTCACGCTCGCAGCGTGATAGTGAGCGAGGAGAACCGCCAGTTGCTCGGTCAGCAGTTCAGCTACGACGACTACGACCGTTTCTATGCACGCCACTTTGCACCGCTCAAGATTACCGACGAGCCGTTGCTCAACGAGCCCGACTATACTCCTGAGCCTCCGTCTGACGACAATTACGCTCCGTCTGTGCCCGATACTTCACCCAAAGTTGATGCCGGCAATGACAATAAGACCTACATCACAATCGAGGATAATGATGCCAAGGCAGATAAGAAGACTCCCGTTGTGGCAAACAAGAAGCCTGCTGCAACCGACAAGAAGCCCGTTCCGGCAGGCAAGAAGAATGTCGTGAACGATAAAAAGAAACAGAAACAGCCCGTTGAGGTGGACTTGAACGACGAGTATTACGACCTCGAAGGCTTCTAAAAACATAATAAATATGACTACAGGACACCTGCTGTGGGTTGACGACGAGATAGAAATGCTGCGCGCCCACATAATCTTTTTGGAGAAGAAGGGCTATGACGTCACCACCGTCAACAACGGCAACGACGCCATAGAGGAGTGTCGTAAGCGCAATTTCGACCTCGTGCTGCTCGACGAGATGATGCCTGGAATCACAGGACTCGAAACCTTGCAGCAGATTAAGGATATTTCGCCCTCCACACCAATAGTTATGGTGACCAAGAGCGAGGAGGAGAACATCATGGATCAGGCCATCGGACAGAAGATAGCCGACTATCTGATCAAGCCCGTCAATCCCAGTCAGATTCTGCTCGCACTCAAAAAGAACATCCACAAGAAGCAGATTGTCACCGAAGTTACACAGACAGGCTACCGCAAGGAGTTTCAGGACATTGCAATGCGCATCATGGACTGCAACACTTGGGACGACTGGAAGGACATATACCGCCGCCTCGTGCGTTGGGAACTTGAACTCAGCTCTGCCGATTCGGACATGACTGAGATGCTGCAGATGCAGAAGGAGGAGGCAAACAACTCGTTCGCCAAGTTCGTTCGAAAGAATTATCTGTCGTGGGTGGCTCCCGGCACAACCCAAAGGCCGCTCATGAGTCCTGATATATTCAAGAAATGCGTGTTTCCGGCAGTCAATAACGGTGAGAGAGTGTTTCTCGTTGTCATCGACAACTTCCGCTACGACCAGTGGCGTACGCTCGCTCAGGACATTGGCGAGATGTTCGATGTCAATGAAGACATGTACATGAGCATCCTGCCTACAGCCACGCAGTATGCCCGCAACGCCATATTCTCCGGTCTGATGCCCGAACAAATAGAGCGTATGTTTCCCGATTTGTGGGTCGACGAGGACGAAGAGGAGGGCAAGAACATCAACGAGGAGCCGCTCGTACGTACGCAGATAGAACGCTATCGTCGCCACGATACATTCTCGTATCATAAAATCAATGACTCGGCAGCAGCCGAACGGCTCGTCGAACGACTCGGCGAGCTGAAGAAGAACGACATCAATGTTGTGGTGTTGAACTTCATCGACATGCTGTCGCACGCACGTACGGAGTCGAAGATGGTGCGCGAGCTTGCCAACAACGAGTCGGCTTATCGCAGCATAACCCTCTCGTGGTTCCGACACTCGGTGGTAGGCGAGCTGCTTAAGGCTCTCGCACAGACCGACTGTACCGTTATCATCACCACAGACCACGGAAGTATCAGGGCATCGAAGCCCATAAAGATAATCGGCGACCGCAACACCAACACCAACCTGCGCTATAAACTCGGCAAGAATCTCAACTGCCAGTCGAAGGAAGTGTTTGTCGTGAAGAATCCGCACGATGCGCAATTGCCTGCGCCAAACCTCTCCACGTCGTACGTTTTCGCTACGGGCAACTCCTTCCTGGCATATCCCAACAACTACAACTACTACGTGTCGTACTATAAGGACACGTTCCAGCACGGTGGAATATCAATGGAGGAAATGCTCATTCCG
>JAIJMN010000363.1:0-1464 GCA_022735715.1 Prevotella sp. | reverse complement strand
TATATATGCAGTGGGGAACCAGCTACTTCTTCCCTGCCATAGCCATGGCATCCCACATCTCCAACGCCCCCAACCATCAGACAGCCCGCACCGTGCCTTTGAAGTATCGCACCGACGTGGCCATGAGCGGACGCCTCGGCATGGAGATACAGCCTAAGGTGCTCAGCGAAGCCGACAAAGATCAGTGCCGCAAGGCCATCGCCGACTATAAGCGCATCCGTCCAATAGTGCAGTTCGGCGACCTCTATCGCCTTCAGTCGCCCTACGACAAGAAGGGTGTGGCTTCGCTCATGTACGTGACCGACGCCAAGGACAAGGCGGTGTTCTTCTGGTGGAAGACCGAGTCGTTCTGCAACCAACACCTGCCACGCATCCCGATGGCTGGACTCAATCCGCAGAAGCGCTATCGCATCACCGAACTTAACCGCATCGACAAGACTCCTCTCTCATTTGAGGGCAAGACTTTCTCAGGCGAATATCTCATGCAGAACGGCCTGGAGATTCCTTACGGACATAACGCCAACTGGGGCAAGGCCAACGAATGGGCAAGCCGAGTGCTGCTGCTCGAAACAGCTGAGTAACAGAATTTTAACGATTACAACGAAACGTTAAAACACTTACCTTAAAAAAGGGCTCCTTTTACACTCCAAAAGGGGTCCTTTTTCATTGCAAAACGAATCCTTTTGCCTTCCAAGACGAATCCTTTTGAAGGGCAAAAGGACTACATTTTTTTTAAAGACTAATTATTAGTGTTTAATGTATTGTTTGTTTTTTGGGGGTTATGATTGGATTCTTACTCTCTCTGTAGGAATTTATTGCAACTACGCGAGGAAACAAAAACGCCACCCCGTTATTTCAAACAGAGTGGCTCACAATAAATGTTATAGTTGGAAAAAGTCCCCGTCACTTGTGCAAGTGGCGGGGACTTTACGTTTAAATCTTACAACCTCAGTCCTACTCCAACGGTGAATGGATGCCATTTGGGAGCATACTTTGTATGCAACAGCGGAGTGAGCGATGTGCGTGCGTAAAGCATCAAGAAGCCATATCCAAGACGTGCCTCAAGATTTACGCCTACAGGATTCATGTTGACATCTCTTGTCAGCGTATGTCTCTTGCCGAGCTTATAGCGTGAACGCTCCTTGGCACGAAACTCTATAGATGGGCCGAAAGCTGCATAGACGTCTTCAGAACCAATGCGGTTGGACCATTCCAGCATTATCGGAATGCGAACGGCCCAATAGCTTAGGTAGCTTTTCGACGGACGCTCGCCATTCTCATCATCTCCAACAGCGAAAGGCTTAAAACTTGTTATACCGTCAACGGTAGTAAGCATATAGTCGGTCTTAAAGTGATGGCTGACAAAAGCCAACGACATTGCAGCCGTCACTGCCCACGAACTGCTGCTTATAGGACACTCGAACGTACAACCCGTAAATCCCCATTCACCCGACTTGCTGTCGC
>JAIJMN010000362.1:0-1474 GCA_022735715.1 Prevotella sp. | reverse complement strand
ATGGTGGCTGAGGTCATCGACAACACTACAAGCCGTGGTCGTACGCTGCGTTTCCTCTACGACTGTCCGCACGACGAGTTCAAGCGCGAACTGTTTGCATTGGGCGAGGCTCCGCTGCCACGCTATATCATCGACCGTCGTGAGAATCATCACGCTACAGAGGACGACTTCGACGACTTCCAGTGTATCTTCGCCAAGAACGAAGGTGCCGTTACAGCTCCTGCTACAGGCTTGCACTTCTCGCGCGAGCTGATGAAGCGCATGGAAATCAAGGGCCTTAACTTCGCTTATATCACCCTGCATTGCGGTCTGGGCAACTTCCACGACATCGAGGTGGAGGATCTTACCAAGCACAAGATGGACTCTGAGCAGATGCACATCGGCACTGAGGCTTGCGCTATCGTCAACAAGACAAAGCAGGAAGGACACCATGTATGCGCCGTAGGTACAAGCGTTGTCAAGGCAACTGAAACTGCTGTTGGCACCGACGGAATGCTGAAGGAATACGAGGGATGGACCAATAAGTTCATATTCCCCCCTTACGACTTCGGATTGGCTGATTCAATGATAGCCAACTTCTATCATCCGTACTCTACATTGCTTATGGAGACAGCCGCATTCGGTGGTTACGACCTTGTGATGGAGGCTTACAACCTCGCCGTTAAGCACGGATTCATGTTCGGATGCTATGGCGATGCATTGCTCATCCTCAACGACTAAAGTCGAGATGTGGCATTATAGGAATACAATCGACATCGTACAATAATTGAACAGCAAAAACAACATTGTTAACTCTCAATGAAAGTTAGGCAACGTTGTTTTTGTTGTTTTTACATAGTTCATTATGCAGGAACAGACTCTACATATTCTTTATATTTCGCTCGGTTCCAATCTCGGCGACCGCCATGCCATAATGCGCCGCGCCATACACCTTATTAATAATGAGGTGGGCTGTGTCGACCGTGAATCTTCGCCTATCGAGACCGAACCATGGGGCTTTGAGTCAGCCAACAAGTTCTTGAATATGTGCATACGTGTGCAGACATCGTTGTCGCCCGAAGCTGTGCTCGACGTCACACAGGACATAGAGCGTAGGCTCGGCAGAACCTTGAAGTCGGTAGACGGGCAATATCACGACCGGCCGATAGACATCGACATGCTCATGTACGACAATCTGCACCTGTCAACCCAACGCCTCACGCTGCCACATCCACACATGCATGAGCGCGACTTTGTAATGATACCGCTTAGAGAAATACTGTAAAAAAGAGTTAATTCTTGCGTGATTCATACTCGTATCTTGCTGATTACGAATAAAAAGTAGTACCTTTGCACATGCATTTCGCAAAAAATCAATAATATTTTAAATTTACACAAGTTCTATGTATTTAGATCAGGCAAAAAAACAAGAGATCTTTGGACAGTACGGAAAGTCTAACACTGATACTGGTTCAGCTGAGAGCCAGATAGCATT
>JAIJMN010000361.1:0-1475 GCA_022735715.1 Prevotella sp. | reverse complement strand
GTTGGCAAAGTAATACGTATTCGTTGGCAAAGTAATACGTATTCGTTGGCAAAGTAATATATATTAAATGGGCAAGTATATTGAATATACTATGCGAAGTATATTCAATATACTTTTTTCACTCAATCAAAAGGAATCCTTTTGGGATTAGTTGCGCTTTTATGAAGAGCCAATAATATCTTTAAATTCATCTATTCCAATGACATCAACATGAGGAAACTCTATATTCTTTAATACATTGATTACAATACTGGCTTTTTATATGCAGTACGCTCATGGATATTCCGAAAACTTTCAATCTTTTCTTCATTAAGAGTTCCTTCATTCCACATTTTAGTCATTTCCTCGTCTGCCTTTTTAACAAAGTAATCAGAAATCACTTTGTTCAAATCTCTCAACGCTTCTGGTGTCTTAATAAACGACATCATGTCCAACAGCTGGAGTTGTGCTTGGTTTAATGAAAATGCTTGCTGTATCATATTCTCTATTTTTTTACAAATATACTAAATATATTGACTCACACAAAATTTCATTTATATATATTTGTCCTTTTGTGCGTATTAGAAGTCCAAAAGGAGTCCTTTTGCAAGGCAAAAGGACTATATTTCGATTACCTCAAACGCCACTGAAATATCTTATACAAATATTTCATACTTATAAACAAGATATTGCTATAAATTCCATTTTCACGGCAAATATCCACATTCTCAAATGCAGCCTTAATGCGGTTGGACATACTTCTTGTACTTACACCACCAACTCGCATTGTTACATAATCGAATGCTGTATACTTAGCCTTTATCTTATACTTACAGAATAGTCTGACCATCATGTCGTAATCGGCAGCAATGGGATATTTTATAGAGTACAAACCGTATTTCTCAAATATCTCCCTACGGGCATAAAATGATGGATGTGCCGGCAAGAAGCCGAAGCGTAGCCAGAACGGATGGAAATACTTAGACGAATAATAGCGCACAATGCGGTCTGGGGCACCATCCTTAATGAAATGTATGTCGCCATACACAGCATCCAGAGTGTTGTCAGCCTGCATCTCAGCAGCCACATGCTCCAGCACATCGTTCGACGTGAAGAAGTCGTCGCTATTGAGTATGCCAACCACGTCGCCCGTGCTATGGCTAATACCCTTGTTCATGGCATCGTATATGCCACGGTCGGGCTCCGAAATCCAATGCAGACGACCACCAAACAGCGGTTCGTACTTACGCACAATATCCATTGTGTCGTCCTTCGATCCACCGTCAACGACCCAATAATCTATCTCCTTATAGGTCTGTGCAAGAACCGACCGAAGAGTATCCTCCACGGTCTTCCCACTGTTGTATGTAGCTGTTATGAGTGATATTGTCATTTATTATTACACCTTATATATAATATATATAACGAGACAATACAGATTTATTGCAGAGACGGACATGCTTTTTTTCCGGTTGACATTGCCGATTCAAAACAAA
>JAIJMN010000360.1:0-1478 GCA_022735715.1 Prevotella sp. | reverse complement strand
GTATATTTTGCCGCCTGTTTCGTCCATAGCTTCTCCACAGCGTCTCGTCTGTTCTGTGTCAGCAGTTCTGCGATGATATGCTCGCCCACAGTTTCCAATGCGAAAAGCAAAGGTGTAGAGAAATATACTATGAAGTTGAAGATATTATAAAACAATAAAACCATTAAAGCATTTTTATCTTCAAAGAAAAGTTGTATCTTTGCCACACATAATCATTAAAACTACGTTAAAGAAGAGTCGTATCATGGCATGATATGATTGTTTCAAGGCATGAAACGGTCGTATCAAGCCATGATACGGTTATATCAAACAATACTACTATGGCAGAATACATTAAGAGAGAGATGCCGGATATGAATGGCAACGGTGAGAGAAAGGCATACTATCAGGTGCGTTCTTATAGCAACCTTAGTTCGGACGACTTTGTAAAAAAGCTATGTTACCCAGGTTCGGGCTTGAACAAGGGTGATGTGGCCAAAGTGATATGCCGTATGGTTGACGAGATGAAGCGATGGCTTGCTGAAGGACATACGGTGACAATAGACGATTTAGGCACGTTCAGCCTCTCTATAGGAGTGATGGACGACAATGAAGTTGAGGACTTTGAAGGCTACGGCAAGAAAGTGACAGCAAAGCGTATAGGCGTTCGTGGAGTAAACTTCCGCCCTAACAAGAGCCTCATAAGAGATGTGGGACGTATGTGCGAACTACATAAAGGTTACGAATCTCCCAACAATCGTTCGCCATACACACGTGACGAGCGTCTGAAAATGGCGCAGGACTACATTGCCGAACATCACTTCATGCGAGTGCACGATTATGAGAAAATCACCCTTCTTCCACATTCCACAGCAGCCAATGAACTAAAGGATTTCTGTGTTCAACCGACGGGAATAACTTCAGAAGGAAGAGGAAACACAAAAGTGTATGTGAGACGGAGGTGAAATGGAGAATAATAAACAATCTATATTGAAATGAACGAGAAACAGCAAATTATCAACATAACAAATATGAATGAGAAGGAGATAAAGAAAGCTGCTGCTGGCACATCGCCAAAACAACAAAGCTGTGATGCAAACCTATGGATTTTCGCTTAAAATGACAGAGAGTGAATGTGGGGCTGAGTTGTTTAGGCTATATACAAAAATTGCAATAAGAGAGCAAGGCTGAAGCATGAGAGACAATAATGAGCAAGTAAGTATGGAAATTCGGAAAAACATTGTATATTTGCAATAAGAAACTAACGAATCGAGGATTATGGTAGAGACAAACAATAGAAGATTGCCAGTAGGCATCCAGTCTTTTGAGAAAATCAGAAAAGAAGGATACCTTTATGTTGACAAGACAGATATTATCTGGCAACTTGCCAACACAGATAAAACGTATAATTACCTGAGCCGCCCACGCCGCTTTGGTAAGTCGGTGCTTGTAGATACTCTCGAAGCCTATTTCACGGGAAAGAAGGAACTATTCGAGGG
>JAIJMN010000081.1:0-10654 GCA_022735715.1 Prevotella sp. | reverse complement strand
ATTTATTGGCATATATGCAACATTAGTAAATGATCTTACTTATACGAAGCAGAATGATATGATGTACAAAACGATGGGAAATATGGCGCTGTGGACATGTACAGGAAAACTGAAAGTTTTTTAGAAAATAATCACACGCTGCATTAGCGATACATATTCGCTGAATAGTTACTGCTACTACTAATGCTGCTAAAAAGACTTAATTTTTCATGTTTTGTTGTTTTTTTAGTTATTGTTGATTACGTATAGGAAAATTTTCTCGATTTTCTTGTTGTATTTAGGATTACCAATCAATATTATACTGTCGTTTTTGTCAATCAACATCGTATGGTATTTTGAGTCTTTGGGTATGAATTTGTTTTCTTTTCGGAACACGCTTGCAGTATCAAGGTATACTCTGTTTTTCAGACCTGACGATTCTACCGCGAAATGTGCATCCTCTATGTGGTCTGCCTTTGGCTCGAATATAAAAATGTAATTCACGTGATTGCCATTGGCGCGCGTGTAATCTATAATATCATTCCACTGATGCATTTTATTGAGCATACATGGAGTACAATTTGTGGAATCTATGTAAGTGACCAGACGATATGGAGCAGTCGAAGTATCGGCTCTTGCCGTGTCGTTGTCAGGAACGCAATATGCCATACGGTTGAGATACAATTTTACACGATGTTTTTGCATATTGAAAATAGTGTTACGCATATTGCTCTTGGCACGTATTTGTGATAGCCTTTTGCATGAAATTGGCACTAATAAGACAGCACATAGTACAGACATTAGCAATATAAATTTTGCAGATTTCGTTAACATTGGCTTTTATTTTTTATTAAGTTACAAAGCTAAGAAGATTATATCAAATATACAAAAAATGGTGTCTAAGTAACAGTTCAAAATTATCTTTACATAGATAGAAGGATAGTGTCAAAACTCATACAAAGCGGGCTTTACCTTTCCGCTACGCGCCGGTGACCGTTTGTTCAGCCCGCTTTGTTTTACCCTTGTCTAATCCTCCTATAGAAAGTAGCTCATATATAAAAACAAATATGACCACATACTTATATATGTCTTAAAAGGTCATGTATTTACCATCTGTATTCAACACACAATCCCGTTTCGTCATCAATAGCGACAAACCGTTTTCCATTGCTGTCAACAGCAAAATCCATTGCCGGTGAAATCGCATATTTGGCTACAGCATCTCCAGACCAAGAAAAAACGAGTATGTAATCATTTGTTGATTGCTCGTCAGGAGAGTACAGTGCATATATGTACTTGTCGTCAGACTTTATGGCTTTGAAATATAAATGTGGATCGGCCTCAGCGTTGCCAGTGTAATGTGGCAATGACTTCTCCATCTGGATTGTGTACTTGATATTTCCATCAGTGTCGCGTATAATTATCAGCGGGTAAGAATAATAGCTTATGGCAATCTTCTGCTCTGATTCGTTATACGTGGCAAGTGTTTGTAGCAGCATGTGCGACATATCGCCCATATTGCCGGTGTCAGGAATGGGGTGACTGAAACGAGTGACGTTCTGGGTGGACTTGTCATATTTGAAGAACTCACAATTATCATCGTCCAATGTTCCGAGGAAAGAGTTCTCATTTATTTTAAAGACATTCCTGATACTTGTAATGTCTTTAGCCATGAAACCTTCAACCAATGTTGGAGCTTCTCCATTTGTCGGCTGCAAGAACAACGAATGTGTGGAACGTTCGAGAATATATGCGCATGGGAGTGATTCATGCTGTTCGAATTGTCCAGTTACTATAGGGGAGTTCCATTCTCCGTGTCCATTGCCGGCAGGGCACAATTCGCCTGTTATGTTGTAGCGGTTGTCTGTCACGACAAAAAACTTGGATTTCTTCTTTTGTGCAAACAAAAAAACATTTCCGTCCGTCACTATTGAATACGCAGAATACAAACTGTCCAAGTCATGTATTTTTATAGGCTTCAGTTGCTTTTCTGTTGGGAACTTTTCAACAATTTTATTGGTATTCTCGCTACATCCACCAAGAAGGAACAAAAGGGCAAACATAAAGAGTTTATACAAAACTCTTTTTGAATCATTTCTGCTGTAATTATTAGTAAGAATAGAAAGGCTATTTTTTCTCATACTTGTAAAATTTAGGTTTTTAATAGGTTTGTTTAGTAATGCAAAAGTATAAAAAATTTACTGGTATCTCAATTATTAAGTATTAATATTTGTTTATGCATTTATCAAATATCTTTGGCATCTTTTCTCATCTCTCTTGTTGCGCTCGACTCCACCTTTGGTATTACCTCCAACAACTTGTTGGCGACTTGGCGTGCTTTAGCCGTGTCGCCAATTTCCTTATACAACAGCATTTTCCTGTATAGCGGATATAGACGGTTGGGCAGCATGCCGAAGGCACGGTCGTAACACTCCACAGCCTCGTCGTACTTATTCATTGCTCTAAGACTGTTGCCAGTAAGCACATGGAACATCGGGTCGCCACTCACCATAGTGCCACGCCGCAAAATAGCACATGCGTCAAGATAACGGCCATTGGCATGTAATAGGCGAGCAAAGTCGAACAAAAACTGTTTGTTGTCGGTGCATAGCGGCAGCAGACGATAATAGTCGGCAATGAACGAGGAATGGGTCATGCCCTTGATGTTGGCGTATTCGTTCTGAGCGTTGAGACGCGATTGCGACAATTTTTGGCATGTCAAAGTCTCTATGGAGCATGCTACTGCCAGTATTGCCGCATATCTTCGTCTCATAGCAAAACCACGACAGTCGGACTGTCCGCATGCAGCAAGGCATACGGTGATGGTCTGCAACGGAAGCAGTTGCATGGGATAGGAGAACAGGCTGAATGCCATGAGTGAGGCAAGTGCAAGTGCCAGATGTGGTGACTGACGGTTAAGGCTGACTAACGATAGTACGGTGAACGTCAGGCACAACGCTCCGCCTATGACACCCTGCTCGGCAAACACCTGCAGAAGGTCGCAGAAGGCATAGTCTGCCACATCGGCATATTGTGCAAATGTTTCGATGTTGCCGCTGTCGGCAAAGAATGAGGTAAGTTGCCTGCCGTATTCTCCGCCAAACGAGCCTATGCCGTACCCGAATATTGGCTTGTCTGTTATCATGCCAAGAGCCTGCCGCCAAATAACAATGCGTCCCATTGCCGACCCCATTTTCATATAAAAAAGCATGATTACCACAACTGTGACAATGGCGATGGCAGGAACTACATACTTGCGTTTTATCTCCTTGCGGAATATCCATGCCGTTGCCATTGCTATTGCCATCATCGCACTACGACTGCGCGTGATTATCACGATGAAGCATCCTGCTATCACTATTGCCGCGCATGTCCATAGTAATGCGCCACGTCGTGGCTTGCTCCACTCATCATCGCGTGCATCGTGAAGAATTCCTATTGCCAGTGTCATGCCCAATGCCACGTAGGCAGAGTATGGGCCGGGGTTGAACATGCTGCCCGTGGCGAGATATAGCCTGTGGTGGCTTGTGCCGCTGCATGCCTGCCACATACCAAGTGCCGACTCATAGATAGTGGCTGCAAGCAGCAACATCACCATGATTTTGTCTACTGGTGCGTGCTGCTTGGGCATCAATCTGATGACGGTGTATGTAGCTGTAAGCGTGGTGTATACAATGATATTGCGAAACGCCATGGTGTTATCGCTGTCAAGATATGTACGCATCATGACATATGTCCACCATAACACCATCGTGGTATCGGCTGCTGTGAGCCGTGGTTTTTCTGTCGAGAATGCCATTGCAATTGCTGCCGCCACACCTCCTATAATAATGATGGCCTGTACATACACTAACTGCTCTGACCACAGTTCACTTGATGTAGTCATAATAGTAGTGAATATCAAAGCCATTAAAACACTAAGGTTTGCGAATATTGTTAGATGTTTATTTTGCATAGGTGTGATGTGATTGTTTTGTGGCAATGAAACCATAGATATGAAGTTTTGTCTACAAAATTACATGGAAAATCCTTGATATCAAAATTTGTTTTGACAATATGATATGGCATTAATTCATATTTATGATATAAATGTGACAAATGTTTGGAGTGTAAAAAAAAATGGCTATCTTTGCCAATGATAACCTTTATTGGCTATAATAAGCATCTATATGTCTTTCGTGTGACAATAGCTGCCTTTATAAGTTAATCTGAAACCTAAGTTAAATAATAATTTCGAAAATCAGCATGAAGAATAATCTTGTAACAATCACCTTTATGACAATCCTTATGGTTGTTGCCATAAGTTTTGAGTCTTGTAATAACAATAAAAAAATCTCGTGTATAAATGCTCCAGTTGAGGAAGTGAAAGTGTCTGCAATGGACTCTATTCCCTCTTCTCTTGGCGATGACGTTAGTTTTATAATGCTACTGGAACCTCAAAACACATTTGCGGAAATAAACAGCATTCAAGTTTTTAACGACACAATTTATATCTTTGACAAGAATACACGAAATATGTTGTTGTCTTTTGACCAGAACGGGAAATATCTTGCGACATTCGGTCAAAAAGGCAATGCCAAAAACGAATACTCGCGTCTTTGGGCTTTTGACGTGGACAAGCAGTATGTATATATGTATGATAGAGCTAAGATGAAAATGTTGTTTTTTACCCATGACGGTAAATTTATAAAGGCTGTGAATACAAACTTCCGTGGAGATTCATTTAAGGTGTTGGCTGACGGTAATTATCTTTTTTCCATGCCACAGTCTGATAGCCACAATAAATTGTGTCTGGTGGACAACAATTTCAATATAACAAACGTATTGTTGACATTCAACGAGAAAGATATGGATAACTTGGCAAATTGTAATCTGTTTCAAAGGGCGGACGACAGAATCATATACAACAAGGAACTGAGCGATACCATTTATGCCTTTTCAGACAAAGGCAAGTGCATAAAGTCATACTGCATGGATTTTTCAGGACTGAATGTTCCGCAAGAGTACAAATATGACTTCGAGAAACTTATGGAAGATGCCAAGGAAGACTCGTATGCCTATATTGATGATTGTCCGATGATACATGGCTCAATGATGATTGTTCCAGTCTCATATAAGGGCAGGCATGGCGTGGTCTATTACGACCTGCAAGGCAAGACTGTCCTCAACGCCAATGGTGTTAAGGGGGAAGTTCCAAATCCGCTATGCGTGTCGGGTGGTAAAATGTATGGATGGATGGAACTTGACTCGTACAGGAGGTATGGCAAGAAAAGCCATATACCTGACGAGGTGGTGACATTCCTCAACACTGGAGGCCGTGTCATTGTGTTTTCGTAAATAATAGTATGGTCAAAGACACAAAAAAAAATTAATGTTTATCCGTAGTGAAGACAGGAGACTTTCACTCCGGATAAACCGTAATTTGTGCATGCGTTATTCTAAATTTTTTATAATATCCCCATCTTTAATTCTATACATAAGAATCACAGCATTGGGCTCTCCACTTTCTTTCGTTCTGACAAGTATCCTTCTCGTTGCATCGTCAAGATGCGCTGTGGCTTTTTTAATTTCTTCAGGAGAATGGATTCCTTCTGAATAATAATCAGTGAATGCATAGAACTTATTTTTCTTCACGTCGTAATATTTTGTGTTCTCAAACGAGAAATTCAGCAATTTGTTTGAGTCAGTTGCAATACGTTCTGCAAACATAGCCTTGTTGCTGTGTAAGTCAACGAACATTGTACCACGGAATGTTTTCGAAGATTCAAAATGCTGAATCAAATACCTGTCGGTATGCAATGGATTCTGATAATTGTAGTACCCCCCATCTTGTGCTGCCTTCATCTGTCCTTCAGCCATATCTGCTGTTTCGAAATATGGTGTATGGAATTCAATGTAGTATGCAAGTTTCCATTCGTATTTGTCAGTCAAGCGATATACTCCTCTTCTGTATAATGGAGCATAGAACAAAGCATTGTTTCTGTTCTCAAAGTAAGGTGTCCTTGTACTAACAATTTCGCCATCATTATATGCAATCTTTGAGCTTATTATTTTGAACTTGCTATCAGTTGTTGCAACTTGAAAACATTCCTGCTTGTTGTCTAATGTATAGGGCGAAAGTTGGAAAAGCCAATGTGTCTCATCTTGCTTTTTGAACCTTATTGCACGGAATGGCAACTGTTTGGAACTCACAAAAGATCCGTTATGTCTGAATGTCAAAATAGCAGAGCGCATACCATCCAACAGATATACGTACTTGTCATCTATCTCAAAATCATAAAGTTTCATAACCTCATTTTTCGCTTTTCCTTGCACGGCAACATCTCTTACGAATTTCCCTTTATCATTGAAACAATACAAATGCTCGTTATCGTCAATTATATATATCAGAGAGTCAGCTTTCTTTATATTCTGCGGGATAGTAAGAACATGCTGCCCGTCATTTTCGAGACATAAATATTCCACATCTGTTATTATATCCTCCAAGTGCACGTCTGATTTCCTGCATTTATCAATGTCTATTATTATTGTCTCGCTATCAATGTCTGCACGCTCGTCATTTTCATTCAACTTGGAATATGTTGTAGAACATGAGATACAGACAAGAGAGAATAATACTGTATAAAAGCAATTGGGAAAATTTGCAAATTTGCTCATCTTTCTAAATACTACTGAATTATATAAAAACGCCTCAAATATTCCAAATATAGAAGTATTTGAGGTTCAAAAATAAATATATTTCTGTTAAATATAATAGAGAACCTTACTGCTTGTACATTCATCTCTATTTCCGCCATCATAACAGTGTCCAATAACAGCATATGAATAGTTAGTACATGAACCTATAGA
The DNA here is from genome assembly GCA_022735715.1 of Prevotella sp. Lineage (GTDB taxonomy): Bacteria > Bacteroidota > Bacteroidia > Bacteroidales > Bacteroidaceae > Prevotella. Next base: position 3,826 of record JAIJMN010000081.1, on the reverse strand, counting down.
TATGGATACACCTTTATATGATAGGATTCCAGTATCGTAAATGGCTTAAAGCACACGGAGTACATTCTGTAGAGTCAATATATACAATCATCTTGAACTTCTTACATCTTGAACTTATAGGTTGCTGCTTACATTCCATTTATTCATAACATAAATCAACTATACTGCCAATCATCCCATTCAACACTTTTGTTGTGTGGGCTTTTTGTTCATTACATCCATATAATGCAAAAACTAATATAGCAGTATAAAAATATACGAATAATTTATATTTTAGCATGTAAAGTGTGGCCTTTAGATTGTAAATAAAATATTAATATCTATGCAAAAATACAAATTATATTCTATATATACAAAATATTTTCATAGATTATATGCAAAAATGTTTCGCAATATAAAGTCAAGACTACAAGCGCAAAAATTAAGTAAACTCAGAAGTACTTGTCATTAATAAATAAAAAAACAAAATTAATCATGACTGAATAAATCATTAATAAAATAAAGCATTAACTTTGCATAAACATGAAACAATTATCATACAACTGACATGGTTAAAATTAGTAAATTCGCCATCAGACAAATATTATACATTTTATTCGTCACTACACTGCTTGCTTCGTGCTCGGAATCTTCATGTGATGAAGCAAGACTGGAGTATGCGCTCAAATTTGCCGGTGACAACCGTAGCGAATTGGAACGTGTCATTTCCCATTACGACAAAGACCCGGAGAAACTGGAAGCCGCAAAATTTCTTATAAGAAATATGCCACGCTGGTATAGTTACAGCGGATGGCAGCTTGACTCTATAAAGCCTGTGCTCTCATATATAGCTAACACACCTAATGTGAATGTAATGACAGAGGAACAACGGAGCACGTGGGGTACATTTTCCGTTAACGAGCTAAAGAAAATTTACGATTGCCACGTCATCACATCCAACTATCTTATAAAAAATATTGACCGAGCTTTCAATAACTGGAAAAGCCGACCATGGAATCGCACACTTCCTTTCGATGATTTCTGTGAGTTTTTGCTACCATACCGTATAGGCAACGAGCCTTTGAGCGACTGGCGTCCGGTATATGAGCGCCACTATGCACGGCTTCTTGATTCTCTTTATCATGGCAACGACGTGTTGGATGCATGCAAGACCGTCAATCGTGAATTGTTGCGGCAAGGAGTGAAATATAACACTGAGTTCTCTCTACCACACATTGAGGCGACATTCCTACTCAACAATCGTGTAGGCTATTGCCGCGAAAACTGCGACCTTACTATTTACGCCATGCGTGCATGCGGAATACCAGTGGCAAGTGATTTTTTCATGGCTTCGCCTGACTATCAGCATTTTCACCAATGGGTTGTCTTGCGCGATACCACTGGACAAACTCTTCCGTTTGGTTTCGACGGTATGATTCCACGGCGCGATATACGGCAGAGCGACGGGCGCAAGAAGGGCAAGGTATACCGTTTCTGTTATGCCATGCAGCCTGACCGCGTAAGTACTGCAAGCATACGCAAGAATGTTCCTCAGACAATGGCAGACATGTATGTTAAGGACGTGACAAACGAATACTTTGGAAATAATACTGTTGCCGTGCCTATAGACACTTCATTGGACAATATATACCTTGGAGTGTTTACAACAAGCGGATGGCGGGCTGTTGGCTATGGTGAGCGCAAAGGCAAAAACGCCGTGTTCCATAATGTTGAACCAGGAGTTATATATCAGCCGCTTGTTTGCAATGCTGCTGGTGGCAATTGCCAACCTGCCGGCTTCCCATTCCTCTTCGCAGCAGATGGAAAGAAGACATATATACTTGAACCCAAAGCAAAACCATGGCACATGGTGTCTCTGCGTCGCAAGATGTCGCTTGTGCAGCGTGTCGGGAAACGTCTGTATGAGGGAATCATAGGCACACGTATTGAGGCTGACAACAACTCTGACTTCACATCACCACATCTGTTATATGAATTCAGCGACACACTACGCTATTGCAACAAGAAGATACGCCCACATGACAACGGTGAAACCTATCGCTATTTGAGGTATACTACAACCGATGGCAAACCGATAAATTTTGCCGACATTTCTGTCTACGCAGACACTTTGTGCCAGCATGAAATAAGTATGGACTTAGTAACCCCTATACCAGCGAGATACGCACCGCAACACATGACCGACCATAACATGATGACAGCATTCGCCGGTCCCGCTGAGTGTCCGTCAATAGTGTTTCGGCTCTGCAAAAAGACACGAATTGGCTGCATAGACTTTTATCCACAGAACGACGCTAATTTCATACTGCCAGGCGATACCTATGAATTGTTTTATCAAGACGGAACCAATGGCTGGGTGTCGCTCGGAAGAAAAACAGCCACCGGTGAGACTGTTGACTTTCTCGCACCCGACAATGTGCTGTTATGGTTACGCGACATTACTCAAGGTAAAGAAGAGCAAGTGTTCATCTATGAAAATGGCAGACAATATTTTGTTTATGACATAAAATGACAGTGTATTCACAACTTTTTCAAGATTCTGTTCCACTGTAGCTCGCCTGTTCCTCTGTCGCGTGAGTATTCTATTCTTGTGGCAATTCCGATAATATAGTCATCGGGAATGAGACCGATGTAGCGTGAATCGCGTGAATCGGGAGCATTGTCGCCAGCCATGAAGAAATAGTCGTGTGTGAATGTATGGCGTGATATAGGATGGCGGCCGGCGAACACGCGGTTGTATCGCCAGTCTATAGTGAGGCGGCAATGGCGTTCCCATTCTATGAGCTGGCGGTATAGCGTAGCGGTTGTAGGCGTTATGTCTATGCGGTCGCCACGTCGTGGTATGTAGAGCGGTCCGAAATCCTTTATCGTCCATTGAGCCATGTGATTGTCGTATGGCATTGTTGGCATTATGTTGCCAAGGAGCGAGTCGGGCGTTTGAGCAAGCATACTCTGCATTTCCTTGCAGCCAAGCGTGTCAGGTGTGTTGTCGTTGATGTAGTAGCCATTACGTATGCTTACAGAATCGCCTGGTTGTCCAATGCATCGCTTGCAGTATACGTAGTTGATAATAAACTTCATCGTGTCGCAACCGTCGTGGTAGGGCATATTGAATACCACAATATCACCGCGTTGTATGTCCCGCAATCCGTTTGTGCGAAAACTCTGCAACGTCACACCATCGCGGCTGAAGTTGAAGTCGCGGTATATACGCGCCCCATACAGAATCTTGTTCACGATAATCTTGTCACCAGGAATAAGTGTCGGCTCCATGGAATGCGACGGTATGACGAAGGTATCGAAACAAAATATGCGCACAGCCAGCTTTCCGCACCATAGCAAAATGGCGACAATTATCAGCATTAATATAATGTCTATGATTTTAAGACATAGTTTTTTGTTTATGGATACCATAAAAGCTATAAATCGTTAGTTACAAGTGCAAAGGTATAACAATTTATAATATTACAAAAATTTATTTTGATGGTGAATCAAAATGGGGGTTATCGGAATTTAAGAAGAAGTTAATCCAACTATGATGGATTAATGTGAATTTATTGCCTATAGAGGTGAAGGCAGAGGGCAATGTGAGGGCTAATTCACTAACGAATCTTCTCAAAGCGAATCCTGACTTACAAGCAGTAAGATTGTCTATGCTCCCATATAAACAAGAACAACTTTTTTGCGTTCCTTTGTATGTTGTTTAACTGAATGGAGGAAAATTGCTGAGGGCGTGTCAAAACTCCCAATATAAATAAAAAAACTCGTTGTACGATCTTGTGTGGATGTACAACGAGTTTTTGTTTTTCTACAAAAAAGAGCCTTA
>JAIJMN010000359.1:0-1485 GCA_022735715.1 Prevotella sp. | reverse complement strand
TACTTTATCTCTCCAGTCTTGTAGAACTCCAGCATATTGAGGTTTAGTATTGCAAGATACTTGCTTTGCAATTCGTTTTGCTGTGCCTGCAGAAGGTTGTTCTTGCCGGTCATGAGTTCAACGATGTTCTTGAGTCCCTGTTTGAACTGTTCCGACAGCAGTTCGTAGCTTGCCTGAGCGCTCTCGGTCGAAACACGTGCTGCCTTGAATTTGTTCTGATTGGTCACAGCCTGCAACCAGTAGTTCTCAACGGTAGAGTATAGAGTGGTTTGCTTGTCCTGCAAGTCGAGCAGATAGTTCTGCTTCTGAATCATAGCCTTGTTGACGGCAGTCTTGGTCTGACGATTGTCAAACAGCGGAATGCTTACAGTCACGCCACCGCCCACGGTGAAGTTGTTCTTGAGCTGCGAACCCCAAGTATTGTTGCTCATTGACGAAGTGTTGGTAGAGAGTCCGGCACTCAGTCCGATTGTAGGCAGCTTGCCTGCCTTGGCAATCTTCACGCTTAGGTCGCTGCTTTCGATGCCCAACATTGCGTTCTTTATCTCCGGACGCTGCTCAATGGATGCTGTGTACACGTCGTTGAGAGCCGGAACTGTGGCAAGAGCCATCTCGTCGGTAGTAGAAGGAATGGCAATGTCAAACTCCTCGTCGTTGGTAATCTGCAGCAGTTGCTTGAGCTGACGCTTATAGTTGCGCAGGTTGCTCTCAGCTTCAACTATGCTGTATTCGTCTTGTGCTCGCTGTGCGGTGAGCTGTGCGAGGTCAGCCTTGCTCATCTTGCCTACATTCACCATTGTCTTGCCGCGCTCCTCGTTGGTCTGACTCGTCTTCAGGCTCTCCTTGCTAACATTTATCGCCTCGTTAGAGTAGAGTATCTGAACATACAGTTGTGCTATCTGCTCCAGTACGCTGTTGGCTGTAACGGCAGAATCGAGCTTTGCCTGCTCGGCTGCAAGCTTGTTGAGCTTAACGGTGTTCTGGTTCTTGTTGCCGTTCCATACGGTCCAGTTGCCGTTGAGCGAGTACGAACCGTTGTAGTAAACCTTGTCTACCTTCGACTGCACCTTGTTGCCTGCAATCATAGCCGACCCTTTCTCGGGCCAAGGATTGTACGACACATTCTGCGATGTCGACAGGCTGAGCGACGGCAACAGTGCCGACTGGCTCTGCTTCACATCCTCAAGAGCAGAATATTCTTGAAGTTTGGCTTTCTGTAGCTGAATGTTGTTGGCAATGGCATAGTTGATGCAGTCCTTAAGCGACCATTGTCGTGCCATACATTCTGTAGACATTGACAGCAGGAAAAGTCCTGCCAGGCAAGTCATCCCAATCTTTCTCATAATAAATGTGGTTTTGTTAATGTTTTCTGAATCTTAATCTCTATAACTCTCTCTCTTTGTCTATTTCTGATTATTGGATGTATTAGGTTGTGGAAAAGTTTATTAGGGGTGTGGTATATTAACATTTATTGGGGATAAAAGC
>JAIJMN010000358.1:0-1494 GCA_022735715.1 Prevotella sp. | reverse complement strand
TTTTTGTTTTTGTTCTATTTGTTCTAAACCAACGCAGCCAGTAGTCCGTCGCAAGCCTCCTCTATAAGGTCGAGAGCATAATCAAAGTCAGAAAGGTCGCCGTAGTAAGGGTCGGGCACAACAGTTGCCTTGCTTCCCTCAGGCAGATAATCGGTAAGCATACGCACCTTTTGGCGTGCCTCTTCAGTTGGTGCTTTAGACGTGACAATACGATAGTTGTCGCTATCCATGACAAGCAGCAAGTCGAAATCGTCAAAGTCCGACTGGCGTATCTGTCGGGCATGGCTGTCGAAGCGGTAGCCTCTCAGTGCTCCACGTTCGCGCATACGCTTGTCGGGCAATTGTCCTACATGCCAGTCGCCTATGCCAGCCGAGTCAATCACGAATTCATCATCCTTGTGTGCTGCATGCACCTTGGCACGCATCACACCCTCAGCAGCCGGCGAACGGCAAATATTTCCAAGACATATAAACAGAAGACGGTGTAGGGGTTTGTCGCTTGTTTTCATTTTTCAAAAATATATATAGTTTATATTATTATCTGTCAATCAAGAGTTCTTCAACACTCAGCACTCACCCCTCGGTCGTAACAATCGTAACGTCAGAGAACGTCTCCATATAGTCGATTATCCGCAGACAGTCGCTCTCGCCACGCTTCACCTTCAGCTGTATGTCGGCTTCGAATACCTCGCCTTGCGATGTGAAGCTGTCCTTCAGTTCATACAACTGAATCTCCATGCCCTCATGCTTCAGCTTCTCTATAAGTTGGCGCACGCTCTCCTTCGACGGAGCCTTGAACGACAGCTCTACTGTCGACGTATTCAACGGCGGAATCAAGGCGTTGAGCACCTCAAGGCCGAGCAGAACCATAAATGTAGCAATAGATGCAGCAACATACATACCCGTTCCGCAAGCCAGACCTATAGCAGCCGTAACCCAAAGTCCGGCAGCTGTCGTCAATCCACGCACCACATTCTTCTGGAATATGATAGTGCCGGCACCAAGAAATCCGATGCCCGAAACCACCTGTGCCGCCACGCGCGACGAGTCCTTCAGGTCTATACCAAAACCAAACTGTGATACAAGGCAGAAGAGTGCGCTGCCCAAGGCAACAAGAAAATGAGTGCGAAAACCGGCCTCCTTGGCTCTGTATTCACGCTCAATGCCTATGGCACCTCCCAGCAGAAGAGCCAACGAAAGACGTATTGTGATTTCAATATAGTTTGCATCCATAATGACTGTTGTTTTAATGTAATCAAAGATAAAGCCATTTGTGCCTGTTGGCGGATGTAAAGTTACAAAATATAATTCTGACAACAAAATAAAAATATGAATACAAAAAAAGTAGAGGCCTGAACTGGGCGCCCCCAGCCGACCTCTACAAAATCTATCAAATATGATCTAATAAATCCTTATGTTTTATGTCTAAGTCACACTTTACTTAGCCTCGTTCTCAGGACGAAGCTCGCGAACTGTCTCGGCAGCGCGCCACAT
>JAIJMN010000080.1:0-10800 GCA_022735715.1 Prevotella sp. | reverse complement strand
TTACTATATCTGTTATGCCGGCACGCTTGGCTGCAAGTATCTTCTCCTTTATACCACCTACGGGCAGCACCTTGCCACGCAGAGTTATCTCGCCGGTCATGGCTGTGTTCTTGCGCACCTTGCGCTGTGTGATGGCTGAGGCTATAGAGGTGGCAATTGTGATGCCTGCCGACGGGCCGTCCTTTGGAGTTGCGCCTTCGGGCACATGGATGTGGATGTTCCAGTTGTCGAATATGCGGTAGTCAACGTCAAGAGTGTCGATGTGTGCCTTGACATATTCAAGGGCTATCACAGCCGACTCCTTCATCACGTCGCCAAGGTTGCCGGTGAGAGTGAGCTTGCCAGCCTTGCCCTTACTGAGCGAAGTCTCGATAAAGAGAATCTCGCCGCCTACGCTGGTCCATGCCAGTCCGGTCACTACGCCAGCGTAGTCGTTGCCCTGATAGATGTCGCGATAGAAAGGAGGTTTGCCGAGCAAGTCCTCAATCTCGTTGGGAGTAATCTTCTCGTAAGGCAGTTGTCCGTCGAGCGCCTTGCGATAAGCCAGTTTGCGCAGCGCCTTGTTCACCTGCTTTTCAAGCTGTCGAACACCGCTCTCGCGTGTATACTGTTCGATAATCTTCTCTATTGCAGTCTTGTTGAACGTCGGCTTGTCTTCCTTTGCAGACAATCCGCAGTTGTCAATCTCGCGCGGAATGAGGTGGCGTTTGGCTATCTCTATCTTCTCCTCGGTGATGTATCCGCTCACTTCAATCAGCTCCATACGGTCGAGCAGCGGCTTGGGTATGCTGCCGAGGTCGTTGGCTGTGGCTATGAAGAGCACCTTCGAGAGGTCGTAGTCAACGTCGAGATAGTTGTCGTGGAAGGCGTTGTTCTGTTCGGGGTCGAGCACTTCGAGCAATGCCGATGACGGGTCGCCGTTGACGGTGTTCTGTGTCACCTTGTCAATCTCGTCGAGAATGAACACAGGGTTTGACGAACCTGCCTTCTGTATGTTCTTGATGATGCGTCCGGGCATGGCTCCTATGTATGTGCGACGATGTCCGCGTATCTCGCTCTCGTCATGTAGTCCGCCGAGCGACATGCGCACATACTTGCGCTTCATTGCAGCTGCAATCGACTTGCCGAGCGATGTCTTGCCCACTCCCGGAGGTCCGTAGAGGCAGATAATGGGCGACTTAAGGTCGCCTCTGAGCTTCAGCACAGCCATGTATTCGAGTATGCGCTCCTTCACCTTCTCCATTCCGTAGTGGTCGCGGTTGAGTATGCGCTGCGCACGCTTCAGGTCAAGGTCGTCCTTGGTGTATTCGCCCCAAGGCAGATTAATCATCGTCTGCAGATAGTTGAACTGAATGCTGTAGTCGGGACTTTGCGGATTGAGCATGTCGAGCTTGTCGAGTTCCTTTCGGAACACCTTCTGCACGTCTTCGCTCCAGAGCTTTGTCTTGGCTTTCTCTTCCAGTTCCTTGCGCTCGGGCGATCCCTCACCGTTGCCCAATTCTTCCTTTATGTTCTTGATCTGCTGTTGCAGGAAGTACTCGCGCTGCTGCTCGTCGAGGTCTTCGCGTGTCTTAGAGCGTATGTTCTGCTTGAGTTCGAGCAGCTGCATCTCCTTGTGCATTACGCGCAGCACACCGATGACGCGCTCCTTGATGCTCGGAGTGTTGATGAGCGAAATCTTGTCCTCAAGGCTGAAAGGCAGGTTGGAGCATACGAAGTCGGCTGCAATCACGTCGTTTGAGATATTGCTGAGTGCAAACTGCGACTCGTCGGGCAGTTCATCGTTCATCTGGATGTACTTAATCGTGTTTGCTCGCAAGTCCTCCATAGCTGTCTTGAACTCGGTGTCATTGTCGTCCGGCATCTCCTCCATAGCCTGGCTTACCTTGCCGAACAACATCGGCTTGTTGCTTACGAGTTCGTCGAGGTGGCATCGTCCAAGTCCCTGTATTATGGCAGTAACGTTGTTGCCTGGTCCTGGCATTTCGAGCACCTTGACCAATTTGGCATATACGCCATATTCTACGAGGTCGCCTTTGCCTGGCAACTCCACGTGCGGGTCCTTCTGGCAGAAAACGGCAAATATAGCATCGCGCTCCTTGCCGATGTCTTTTAACAGCTTAAGACTTTGCTTGCGTCCTACAATGACGGGGCATATTACACCCGGGAAGATTACCACGTTGCGGGTGGCAAGTACGGGAAGCGTTCCCTCATATTCCACATTGAGCAGGTTCTTTATGTCGCCGTCGTAGTCGGCAATCATTTGTATCGATGTATTGGATCTCTTGTTCATATTATATAATAATGTGTGGCGTACAGATGGTGTACGCTAATAGAGTATAGCAAAATCTTTGCAAAGTTACTCAAAAGTTTTCAGATAGGCTTCTATTTTATATAATTTTGCAACGTGTACACCTCCATGGAATTATTCAAGTATTCAAAAGGAATCGTTTTGGGTTGTAAAAGGAGTCGTTTTGAGCAGCAAAAGGAGTCGTTTTGAAAGTAGTGAGTAAAACAGTCGTTTTACTTACGGCATTAATTGCTTTTACCGCTGAATAAGGTTTTTACCGCAAAACCGTTATTGATTGGAAAAAATACGCTAACTTTGTACGCACATATTATATGTGCAACCTAAATAAGAATGTTAGTAACTGAAACAATATCAACTAAGACAAAATTATGATGAAAAACTTTTTCAACTCCAAGAGCATTGTGCTTGCATTGTGTCTGTGCGCGATGTCGGCCGTGGCATGGGCCGGAGTGAATCCTAAACCTTTTGTCGTTCCCGAACTGAAGGAATGGCATGGTGCCGAAGGACAGATGGCCCTTTCGGGAAAGTATGTCGTAAAAGGTGGCAAGGCAGCCGCAGAAGTAGGCCAGATGTTTGCCGCTGACTATGGCAGTTTGATGGGGGCGCAGCTCACATTAAAGAATGGCAAGCCTTCGAAGGGCGATATTGTACTTGTGCTCAAGGCAGACAAGGCACTTGGACAGGAGGGCTATCGCATCAGTATAGGTGACGTTACAACCGTCAGCGCAGCCACAGTCAAGGGACTGAAGTGGGGCACACGCACCGTGTTGCAGATGGCAGAGCAGAACAGATCGAACGGCGGAGCATTGCCTAAGGGCAATATCGTGGACACGCCGGAGTATGGCTTGCGTGGATTTATGATGGACTGTGGACGCAAGTACATCCCGATGGACTATCTGCGTTCGCTTGTCAAGACCATGGCTTACTATAAGATGAACACCTTGCAGATCCATCTTAACGACAATGGTTTCCGTCAGTTCTTCGACAATGATTGGGACAAGACTCAGGCTGCATTCCGATTGGAGTGTGACACATATCCCGGACTGACTGCACGCGACGGGTCGTACACCAAGAAGGAATTTATCGATCTGCAGAAACTTGCCGAGCAGTATGGTGTCGACATCATTCCGGAGATTGATGTGCCTGCACATACATTGGCTTTCACTCACTACAAGCCTGAGATTGGCTCGAAGGAGTATGGCATGGACCATCTCGATCTGTTCAATCCTGAGACTTATAAGTTTGTAGACGGACTCTTTAAGGAGTATCTTGATGGTAAAGAACCTGTGTTCCGGGGCAAGGTGGTGCACATTGGTACTGATGAATACTCCAATGCAAAGAAAGATGTTGTAGAGAAATTCCGCTACTTCACCGACCGCTATATTAAATATGTAGAGTCGTTCGGCAAGCAGGCTGCCGTATGGGGAGCGCTTACTCACGCCAATGGCGACACCAAGGTGAAGTCGGACAATGTCATAATGAGCTGCTGGTATAATGGCTATGCCGATCCGAAAGAGATGAAGCGACAGGGCTATAAGCTCATCAGCATACCCGACGGACTTACCTACATAGTTCCGGCTGCTGGCTATTACTACGACTATCTCAATTGTGAGTCGCTCTATAACAAGTGGACCCCGGCACAGATAGGCAACGAGAAGTTTAAGGAGAACGACCCTGCTATTCTTGGCGGAATGTTTGCCGTGTGGAACGACCATGCCGGCAATGGCATCAGCGTGAAGGACATTCACGACCGTTTGTATCCTGCATTGCAGACTCTCTCCGTTAAGTTCTGGCGTGGAGCCGAAACTTCAATGCCTTATGTCGAGTTCAACACTCTTCGTCATAAGCTCAGCGAGGCACCTGGTGTAAATGAGGCTGCACGATGGACCAGTGGCAAGACTCTCAGCATTGCACAACTTCAGCCTGGTCAGACCACCGGTGAGGAAGAGGTAGGCTATGGCTATCGTGTCGACTTCAACATCAAGGGTGCTGCCGAGGAGAAAGGAACGGTGCTGTTTGAGTCGAAGAATGCCACATTCTATCTTGCCGACCCAGAGGATGGTAAGTTGGGATTTGCTCGCGAGGGTTATCTCAACAATTTCAATTACAAAGTTCCGGAGGGCAAGAATGTTAGCATCTCGATAACGGGCGACAATACCAAGACGTGTCTTTACGTAGACGGTAAGCTGAAGGAAGAACTCGGTCCGCTCACCATCTACGCTATGAAGGCTTCTGATCGTACTACATTCCAGAACGGCGACAAGAACGCTTGGCAGCCGGTGATGTACAATCCGCAGACCCGAATGTACTATCAGCGCACACTCGTATTCCCCCTTGCCAAGGCTGGAGCGTTCAAGAGCAAGATTACTGATGTGTGTGTGTCACAGAAGTAATCGTCTGAAATAATTATTGTGAAGTGATGATTTCGTCCATCCTGATGTCGTGTTCTTCGGCTGGGATGGACGTTATCATTTGAAACGGGAAGCATACACCTATCTTATATGTATCGGGTATGAGTGGCAGGAAGCGGTCGTAGTAGCCCTTGCCACGTCCCATACGGTTGCCGTCAAGGTCGAAAGCCACGCCCGGCACTATCGCCAGCTCGATGTCGGCATAATCTGTGAAGAGCGGTCCGGTAGGTTCCATGATGCCATAGGCACCTGTCTGCATGTCTTTCGGGCCATTATAGCGGTGCAGCTCCATTGTTCCTTCGCCCGTAACGCGTGGCAGCAGGATGGTCTTGCCGCTCATCAGTAGCGAGTCGACGATGGTATGAGTGTCCACTTCGTCGGGCAATGAGTGGTAGAGCATAATGGTTTTGGCAGATTTTACACGTGGGTGTGCGAGTAGACGCGTAATAACAGCAAACGACAATTCATGCAGCTGCTGGCTGGTGAATTGTCGTTTGTTGTTTTTAATCTCTTTTCTGAGTTGTAGTTTGGTTATCATTTCTTGTTTTTCTTGATGGGCTTTTTGGGGAACGCAGCCTTGTTCTTGAATACTCGTAGGGCCGTTGTCACGGTCGGGTCGTCAAGATTGAGGTACTGTGTCAACGCCTGTTCGTCGAGCATGTTGTATATCACGCGCGAGTTGAGATAGCGGTTGAGCAGGCTGTGCGACTTGCGTATCATCAAGTTGCGACGCTTCAGTCCGTTCTTGTCGGCATACGTAGCAAACTTGTCCACAAGGTTCTGCGTGTTGAGATACTTCACCATATCCATCATTTCGTGGAAGTTGTTAAGCTTCAGACGGTTGTTGTCGGTGTAAGTATAGGCAAATTGCAGTATGAGTCCGGTCATGGCAGCAGCCTTATAGTATGATGTCATGCCCAGGGTATCCTCCGGGATGAAGATGTCGGGAGTGATGCCGCCACCGCCATATACCGTGCGTCCAATGCTTGTATGATAAGCCGGACCGTAGTGCTTGATGCTGTCTTGCGAGAAGAACTCACCGTGCTGGTAGCGTGCCAGAATGTCTTCCTCGTAGTCTTTGTTGTCGCCTGCAGTGAAAGGCTTCTGTATGCAGCGGCCTGACGGAGTGTAGTAGCGTGCAATGGTGAGTCGTATCATAGAACCGTCGGGGAATGCGAGCTGCTGCTGCACAAGTCCCTTGCCAAACGAGCGGCGTCCGATGATAGTGGCGCGGTCGTTGTCCTGCATGGCTCCGGCGAATATCTCGGATGCCGATGCCGAACCCTCGTTGATGAGAACAATGAGCGGTATCTTCTGGTACGAGCCGTGTCCGTCTGAACGGAAGTCCTGACGTGGCGACTTGCGTCCCTGCATGTACACTATAAGTTTGTTCTTAGGCAGGAACTCGTTAGCCATCTGTACGGCTGAATTCATATATCCGCCCGTATTGTCGCGCAGGTCGATGATGAGATTGCTGAATCCTTCCTGCGACAACTGTGCCAGGGCAATGAGCATTTCGGGATAAGTGGTCTCCCCAAAGCTCTTCACCTTGATATATCCGGTATGCTCGTCGATCATGTATGTAGCCGAGATGCTCTTCTGCGGAATGTCGCCACGTGTCACGGTGAAGTATTTCACACCCTTCTGACCGTAGCGTACCACACCTATTTTCACCTTCGTGTCCTTCGGACCCTTCAGTCTTCGCATGGCTTCCTCTTGTGTTACAATCTTGCCAACGAACGGTTTGCCGTCAACGCTTACAATCTTGTCTCCTGCCAGGATGCCTGCCTTCTTGGCTGGTCCGTTCTGCACCACGTTCTGAACATGAATGGTATCCTTGCGGATTGTAAACTCTATGCCCACGCCAGAGAACGAACCCTTAAGGTCGTCGGCTACAGCCTGCGCGTCCTTAGCGCTGATGTAGACCGAGTGAGGGTCGAGATCGGCAAGAATCTGCGGTATGGCCTGGTCGACAAGCGAGTCGATGTTCACCTTGTCCACATACTGGTCTTCGATGAGATGTAGAAGGTTTGTCAGTCGGTTTGAACCCGAATTGATGATGTTCAGTCGGTTGCCCGAGAAGTGGTTGGCATAGAATGTGCCAATCAGAATGCCAATGACAACGCACATTGCCATTATCAGCGGCATGAACCGGTTAGACTTCTTTATGTTCATAATCGTCCGGATTTAGATATTTAACTTCTATATTGGCTCTTTTCAGCAGGTCGATGCCGTCAGTCAGACGGTATTGCTCGCCGTATATGACACGTTTGATGCCAGCCTGAATAATCAGTTTGGCGCATTCGATGCATGGCGAGGCCGTGATGTAGAGCGTAGCTCCGTCACTATTGTTAGAGCTACGTGCCAGTTTGGTGATGGCGTTGGCTTCGGCGTGCAGAACATAAGGCTTCGTTACGTTCATGTCGTCCTCACAAACGTTTTCAAATCCGCTTGGCGTACCGTTGTAGCCGTCGCTTATTATCATTTTCTCCTTCACGACAAGAGCACCCACCTTGCGACGTTGGCAGTAGCTGTTTTCAGCCCAAATGCGTGCCATGCGAAGGTAGCGTAGGTCGAGACGGAGTTGTTTTTCTTTATTTTCTTTTGATTCCATTGCGTTCGAGTAATGCTTCTATTGTTGGTTCTTGTCCGCGGAAGCGCTTGTAAAGCGTCATAGGATGTTCGGTTCCACCCTTCGAGAGGATGTTGTCACGGAAACTCTGTGCAGTCTTTTGGTCGAAGATGCCATTGTGCTTGAATACGCTGAAGGCATCGGCGTCGAGCACTTCCGCCCATTTGTAGCTGTAATATCCAGCTGCATATCCGCCAGCCATGATGTGTGAGAACTGTGTAGTCATACATGTATCGGGCAACTGCTTCATCACCTGAGCCTTAGCCCAAGCCTGCTTCTCAAACGGTATGATGTCGTCGGTGAACTCGTCTTTCTTTGTATAGTAAGCCATATCGAGCAATCCGAAGCTCACCTGACGCATACATGCGTATGCTGCCATGAAGTTGCGGCTCTTCACGATGCGTTCTATCAGTTCGTCGGGCATAGGTTCGCCCGTCTGATAGTGGAACGCGAAGGTGCGCAGGAATTCTTTCTCCACAGCGTAGTTCTCCATAAACTGCGACGGCAGCTCAACGAAATCCCACCATACATTGGTACCGCTGAGGCTCTCGAATCGGGTGTTTGCAAACATGCCATGAAGCGAATGTCCGAACTCATGGAGGAATGTCTCAACCTCGCCCAGCGTCAGCAGAGCCGGCTTTTCGGCTGTAGGCTTAGTCATATTCATCACTACGCTTACGTGCGGACGTACGTTCACGCCCTTGCGGTCGATCCATTGACCCTGGAATTCAGTCATCCATGCACCGCCCTGCTTGCCCTTGCGTGGATAGAAGTCGGCGTAGAACACAGCCAGATATGATCCGTCCTTGTCAAACACCTCGTATGCCTTTACATCGGGATGATACACCTGGATGTCCTTACTCTCCTTGAATGTGATGCCGTAGAGGCGTGTGGCGAGTCCGAACACGCCCTCAATCACCTTCGACAGTTCGAAGTATGGGCGCAGCATTTCTGCATCGAGGTTGAATTCGCGCATCTGTAGCTTGTGCGAATAGTAGCCGAAGTCCCACGGCTTGAGTTCGAAGCCGTCACCCTCGGCATCCTTTGCCTCGCGCTCTATAGCCTTCACCTCTTCAATGGCGGTAGGCTTGTAGGCGTCAATCAGGTCGTCGAGCAACTTGTAGACATTGCCCACGTTAGATGCCATGCGATGAACGAGCACATAGTCGGCAAAAGTCTCATAGCCCAGAAGCTGGGCTATCTCTCTTCGCAGATTGATGAGGCGCTTGCATATTTCAAGATTGTTCTCGCTGTTGTCGTGAGTTCCCTCGGTGTTGCGGGCCATATACAGCTGCTTGCGCAGTTCGCGCTGTGTGCTGTAAGTCATGAACGGCGAGAAACTGGGATAGTCGAGTGTGAAGAGCCAGCCTTGCTTGTCAGCCTCTTTGGCTGCAAGCGCAGCAGCTTCGCGAGCTGTTTCAGGCAGACCGTCGAGTTGTTGCTCGTCAGTAATGTTGAGTGTGAAAGCCTTGTTTTCCTTCAGCAGGTTCTGCGAGAACTGCAGCGACAGCATGCCGGCTTCCTCTGTGAGCTTGCGCAAGCGCTCCTTGCCCTCGTCGTCGAGCAACGCACCGCTGCGTACAAATCCGTCGTAGCAGTTGTCGAGAAGCATCTGCTCCTCGGCGGTAAGCTCGCGATGATGCTCATACACATATTTAATACGCTCAAACAGGCGTCGGTTGAGCTTCACGTCGTTGGCGTGCTTTGTGAGAATAGGGCTGAGTTTCTGCGCCAATTGATCCAATTCGTCGCATGTCTCGGCGCTGAGCATGCACGAGAAAACGGTCGACACGCGTGATAGCAGGTCGTAATATCCCTCGCCGTTCTCATTGTCAACACGCACTATGGTGTTTTCGAATGTAGGCTCTTCGGGGTCGTTCACGAGTTTTTCTATTGCCTCGTCGTCGCGCCGGATGCCCTCCATGAAGGCTTCCTCGTAGTCAGAAGTCTTGATGCGGTTGAATGGAACTGTATCGTGCGGGGTGTTGTATGGTTCAAAGAATGGATTCTTTTTCTCCGGAGTATTTGTGTTATTTTCCAACATACTAAATCCTAAAAATCTGTGTGATATATCAGTATGCAAATTTACGGAAAATATTACAGAAGCAAATATTGTAGTGGGGGTTTTTAACTTATATTATGTATGTGTCAGTCTGTGCCTTATTTCAATGCTTCGATATGCTGTATTTCGATTATCCCTCGGCTGAATGCGAGCAGGTTCTCGTCTTGTATTGTGTTGAGTGTGTCGGATACGGCACGCCTGCCAAGTCCGGTTTCCTGCGCCAGACGTGTCATCTTGATGCGCATGGTTTTAGGTCCGGTAGGTGTGGAGCAGTGTTGTTTGATGAAATGCACTATTTTGCCACGCGCGTCGGTGGGTGTGGGGTGCCACAGCTTGCGTGTGTTTTTCTGCGACAATGTCGAGATGTAGTTGATGAGATTCATTCGGAAGATTATGAATTCGTCGGAGATGCGCATCAGGTCGTTCTTGTCTATCTCCACGGTGTCGCATGTTGTGGTGGCTATGAAGGTGCGTGTATAGTGCAGTTGCAGTCCGAACGCGCATTCGGGCTGCAACATGTATGGCGCTGCCACGTTCTCCTCAATAGAGTAGCCGTGGTCGTCGGCGTGAGCTATTGACTTGGCTTGTCCGTTGACGACAAGCGCAAGGCGGTTGCATTGTTCGCCCTCTTTCTTGATAATGTCGCCAGCTGCAATCTTGCGGAACGTGAACTTGGTCTGTCCGATGATTTGCAGCAGATTGTCGCTGGTGAGTCCTTGGAATAGGGGAGAGCTTTGCAGACTGTCGTATAGCTTCATAGCTGATGGCTGTTTTTATTTCAGAATCTTGCCCTTCATTGAGGGCGAGTACCATACTTGCAGCTGTCCCTTATGGTCGCTATATATAAGGTATGCCATCAGTTCGGGATGCTTGTCGAGCACTTTCTTAGCTTTGTCGAGTCCCATCACCATGAATGCCGTAGCATAGGCGTCGGCTTCGGCGCATCGCTTGGCAAGTACGGTTGCCGAGAGAATGTTGTGCTGAACGGGATAACCGGTTGAGGGGTCGATAGTGTGGGCGTATTTCTTACCTCCACGGTAGTAGAAGTTGCGGTAGTTGCCACTTGTTGCCATAGCCATATCCTTCACGTTCAGCACGGTCTGCAATTCTTTGTCTACGGCTGTAGAGTCGTCTGAAGGCTTGGTTACGCCTATTTTCCACGGCAGGCGCTTCTCGCTGATGCCGTGTGTCACAACCTCACCGCCAATCTCAATCATATAGTTTTCGATGCCACGGCGTTCCAGCATATAAGCCACTACGTCGCAGCCGTAGCCTTTGGCGATAGCGCTGAAGTCGAGCATGGTCTTGGGGTTCTGCTTGAAGATGCGGTTGTCGCGCAGCATAACAGTCTTGTATCCCACGGCGGCACGCAGCGAGTCGATGG
>JAIJMN010000079.1:0-10801 GCA_022735715.1 Prevotella sp. | reverse complement strand
TGGATGTTGGTGGCGCGGTAGAGGCGGTACAGATAGTCGCCTTCGGGTGCTGAGTGTGCCAGTACGTACTTCTCTATATCTTCAGTCATAACGCTTTGATTGCTTCAAGTGCCAGACGGTAAGAGTCCATTCCGAATCCGCATATTACGCCCAGGCAGGCGCAAGAAATCATCGACTTGTGTCGGAACTCCTCGCGTTTGTGCACATTGCTTATGTGTACTTCTATTACCGGACTCTTAAGCGAGCGTATGCAGTCCTGCAATGCAATGCTGGTGTGGGTGTATGCACCGGCATTGAGGATTATTCCGTCAGCTGAGAAACCCACTTCCTGCATCTTGTCGATGAGGCATCCCTCTATATTACTTTGATAATAGTCTATCTGAACGTCAGGATATTGCTTGCGCAATGTGTCGAGATAGGCCTCGAAAGTGCTGCTTCCGTATATTCCAGGTTCGCGTGTTCCCAACAGATTGAGGTTGGGACCGTTTATGATTTGTATTTTCATAGTTCGAATTTTGAGTTTTGAATTTTGAGTTTTGAGTTGTTGCCGATGGCAATTTTGAGTTTTGAATTTTGAGCTTTGAATTCCTAATTCATCAATTCCTAATCGGCGCAGCCGACAATTCAAAATTCAAAACTCAAAATTCCTAACTCTATTACCATCCCGATGTAGCTCCGCCGCCACCCGTTGAGCCGCCTCCGAAGTTTCTACCGAATCCGCCTCCGAATCCGCTACTGCCTCTGTTGCCACCGCCCAGCATCGAACCGAGCATGGCACCAGTAGCCATAGCGCTGCCGTGATCGTTCTCGTCAGTGTCCTTAGTTACGGTGTTGCCGCAGTACTTGCATACGTATGTGGTGCGCAGAATGCGTCGTATAATGCGTCCGTTCTTGTTCTTCACCACCAGATGCTGCTCCTTCACCTTGCGCAGGGCGCTGCGTTTCTTGCATTTAGGACAGCGTTGCTGCGAGCCCATAGCATAAATGAATATCAGCATAGTTCCTACTATGAACACGAGTGCAATCATGATAGCCGATAAGTCGTCCTCGCCGCTGTCCTCTTCTGCCTGCATTGAGCCGTCGAGAGTCTTCGCCACGGCACGAACGCTGCTTACCATACCGTCATCCCAGTCGCCTTTCTTGAAGCGAGGTATCATTATGGTGGTCTGTATGCGCTTCGACATGGCGTCGGTCATAGTGCCTTCGATGCCATAACCGGTAGTAAATCGCACCTTCTTCTGGTCCATAACGAAGAGGATGAGCAGTCCGTTGTCGCTCTTCTTCTTGCCTATTCCCCACTTGCGGAACAGTTCGTGACCGAACTCAAAGATGTCTTCGTCGCCTATGCTTGGCAGCATCACCACGGCAGTCTCTATGCCCGTGCTCTTCTCCAAGCGTCCGAGCATGGCGTTGATAGAGTCGCATGCGGCAGTAGAGAGAATTGCTGAAGGGTCGGTCACATACTGGCGTGCATCGCTAAGACGCACGTTGGGCACGTCGTCGATGGTGTATTGCTTGGTCTCTGTGGCAGCATTTGCCGTAAAGACAAAGAGCAGGGCTGCGATAAGAAGCCCCGCTCCCTTGCCCCATCCTTTAGCGGACGGGGATAGAAAGTTAACGATGTTCATTGTTTAGAACTCCACTTTAGGAGCCTTGTCGGCTCCAGCCTCTGCCTCGAAGTAGTTCTTCTTGTCAAAACCGCACATGCCTGCAATCAGACTTTTGGGGAATCGGCGTATAGCTACGTTGTATTCCTTGGCAGCATCGTTGAAGTCTTTGCGTGCCACGTTGATGCGGTTTTCGGTGCCTTCCAGCTGCGATTGCAGTTCGAGGAAGTTCTGGTTGGCCTTGAGGTCGGGATAGTTCTCGGTGATGGCGAGTAACTTGCCCAGTGCATTGGTAACGTCGCCCTGCGCCTTCTGATATTGTGCCAGCTGCTGTGGAGTGCAGTTAGAGGGGTCAATCTTCACCTGAGTGGCTTGTGAGCGTGCAGCCATCACAGCCTCAAGTGTCTGGCTCTCGTGCTTGGCATAGCCCTTGACGGTGCTCACGAGGTTAGGGATGAGGTCGGAGCGGCGCTGATACTGTGTCTCGACGTTAGCCCATTTGTTGTTGACCGATTCGTCCATCGACACCAGACCGTTATATCCGCTAATGCCCCAAAGAGCTATCACCAGGATCACCACACCTGCGATGATCCATCCTTTCTTGTTTGATTTCTTTTCCATTGTCGTTTAATTTAGTTGTTGCACAAATTTACTCATATATGAGTATTGCGCAAGTTGTTAATATGTAGTAACTTTGCCAGCGTGATGATGACAGTGGCTGATGCCGATGGCATTGTCGCCACACGTTTCAAATAGCCAAAATTATAAATTCATAATGTTATTGTATAATAGACAAAGGGGGTCGGCTGTGAAGTCGGTCCCCTTTTTATGTCTGCACCACCACACCGTCTCAACCTCAATTAAAGCAGCGCCTTAATCTCAGCATCGATGTCCTTGATCTGCGCATCGCGCTTCACAACGTTGCAGTTGCGGTCGAGCAGGAAGAAAGTGGGCACCTGCTGTACGTTGTACAGTTGCAGTACGCGTGCGTCGTCGCCTGCACGGGTGCATATCCAAGGCAGAGCGGCAGTCTGAGTCTTCCAGAAGTGCTCGTCAGAGTCGACACTTACCTGATATATCTCGAGTCCGGCAGCGTGATACTTGTTGTAAAGTTCGCGCAGCATCATGATGCGCTGCAATGACTTTTCGTCCGCAAAGAGGTGGAAGTCGAGCATCACAACCTTGCCCTGGAGCGACGACAGGCGGCGCTCCTGACCCTTATTGTCAGTCAGGGTGAAGTCGATTATGCCCGTAGTGTTCACCTTGTTGGCAGCAATGACACCCTGAGCCTGCTTGCTCTTGATGATGCGTATGTCCTTCATGCCCTCGATGGCGATGTTATGGAGATTTTCGCCACGCTCCTCGTTAGGATAGAATGTGTCCCAACTTGTAGCCACGGCTGCATAAACCTTCACGTCCTGCTCTGACGAACGGGGATTGAATATAAGCACCGACTGTCCGCCTGCGTTCAGAGTCTGGAACAAAGCGAAGTAAGACGAGGCCTTCATAGGCTCCTTGAAGATGTAGTCGGTCCTCACGCGGGCCTTGTATGCCTCAACAACACGTGCCACGCTGTCGTTGACAGCATCGGCTCCGAGCTGCGGATTGTTTGCAATGGCGTTGAGCTGTGTCTGCAGCGACATCTGCATGAGCGTAAGCTCCTTGATGCGCGAGCACTCTTCCGATCCGCTCACCTCATACTGCGATGCCATGCCGGGATATTCTGCCTTTATGCTGACCGTCTCAGTAGAGTCAATGGCAATGTTGATGATTTGTCCGGCAATGCGCAGGCGGTAGAACTCGGGTGCAGTAGGGGCCTTGTCGTCAAATGCAAAGGTGCCGTCGGCCGACAGTTTCACCGAATCTATTACCACCGGACCGTTCAGACTCATATTCTCAAAGTAGAGCGTTGAGTCGGCAGCGTTGCCGATAGTACCGTTGACGTGGAACTTCTTTTCGTTGCATGAGGCCATGCCCAGCACTGCCACTACCGCCAAAGCGATGGCGAAGAGGCTGTTGAATGGTTTTATCTTCATTGTTTTTTGTTATTATGCTATATATAAAAATGTGTGTCTATTGACTAATAGACTGCAAACTTACACATTTTTATCCACATTTTCGCGATTTTCGGGCGAAAAACACTCTTCGCGTCCGAGGAATTTGATGAGTCCCCAGCGCACGCTGCGCAGTCCGAACTGCTCAGTATGTATGTCGTCGGGTGCTATCCACATGCATTCAGCAGCGTCGTCGTTGGCTGTGAGCACGCTCTCGTCTTCCACCTTACACTCAAAGAACATGTCGAGTGTGTGTATGTCGATTCGGCTATAGCGGTAGATGTTGGGCAGTGAGAAGAGGTATTTCGACTCCGTAACCTTCAGTCCTGTCTCTTCCATAACCTCACGTGCAACGCCCTGTTCGGCAGTTTCGCCCAGTTCGGCAAAGCCTCCGGGCAGGTCGAGCGTGCCCTTTGCGGGTTCGTTGCGACGGCGTTCTACGAGTATTTCGCCCTTGCTGTTGGTGATGATTGCTACATTGGCAGAGCTGGGATTCATAAAAAACTCAAATCCGCAGTTCTCGCATTTCTTACTTGCGTTGCTGTTCTCTACAAAGTGATGACTGCCGCACATGGGGCAATACTCAAATTTCTCTAATGGATGCATGTGAAGTAAATTTTAAAAACGTCTGCAATATTACTAAAAAATGGTTACCTTTGCAAGACAAAAGGCAATTATTAGTAAGATAAATCTAAAAACTTATATCAGAAATGAGAAATTTGAAATCAATAGCTTTACTTGTTGCGCTCTTTGCCGCGTCCCTGTCGGCTATGGCGCAACGCTCATTCGATGTTAACCTATGGGCTGCCAAGGCCCCTAACAAGAACGGACTGCAGGACACAGCTTACATAAAGGTGTATCTGCCTGACGCAAAGCGTGCCACCGGACGTGCCGTGGTGATTTGTCCGGGCGGCGGATACGCTCATCTGGCAATGGAACATGAGGGCACACAGTGGGCGCCCTTCTTCAACAATATGGGTATTGCAGCCATTGTTCTGCACTACCGCATGCCCAACGGCAATGCCAAGGTGCCCGTAAGCGATGCCGAGGAGGCGATGCGCACAGTGCGCCGCAACGCCAAGAACTGGCACATCAACGCTTCTGACGTAGGCATTATGGGATTTTCGGCTGGCGGACATCTCGCCTCAACCATAGCCACACAGTCGAAAGCCGACGCCAAACCCAACTTCCAGATTCTCTTCTATCCCGTCATAACCATGATGCAGGGCTACACCCATCAGGGCTCGCACGACAATCTGCTGGGCAAGGACGCCCATAAGAAGGACGAACAGAAGTACTGTTCCGACCTTCAGGTGACGCGCGTTACGCCTCGTGCCTGCCTGCTGCTTTCGGACGACGACCATACAGTTATGCCCATCAACAGCGTCAACTATTATGCCGAGCTATACCGTCACGACGTTCCGGCATCCATCTACGTATATCCTACGGGCGGACACGGATGGGGAATGAACACCTCGTTTGCCTTTCATGCCGAGATGCTCACCAACCTTAAGGGATGGCTTGAGAGTTTTTAAAATCTAAAACCACAACAATCTATGAAGACAGAACACCTCTTGATAATGCGTTTTACGGCCCTGGGCGAAGTGGCAATGCTCGTTCCCGTGGTCAGCTCGCTTGCACAGCAGTATCCCGAACTGCGCATCACCGTACTGAGCCAACCCTTCGCCCGACCGCTATTCGCAGGTATCGCACACAACTTAGGCTTTATGGCTGCCGACCTCAACGGCGAGTATCATGGCGTGAAGGGACTCAACGCCCTCTACCGACGCCTCGTTGCCAAGAATTTTACTGCCATTGCCGACATGCAGAGCATACTGCGCTCGTCCTATCTGCGCATGCGCTTCAACATATCAAGCTATCGCGTGGAGCATCTCGACAACCATCGGCAGGAGCGCCGCAAGCTTGTGGCTGCCAAGGACAAGTGCCTAAGGCAGCTGCCGTCGCTATTCGACGACTATCTTGACGTGCTCGCCCGACTGGGCTACAACATCAGGCTCGAATTCCAGTCGCTATTCCCGCCCACAGGAGGCAATCTGCGACTGGTGAGCGACCGTATCGGAGAGAAGAAGATGTTTCAGCAATGGATAGGCATAGCTCCGTTCGCTGCGTTCCGCGGCAAGGTGTATCCTGAACAGCTTACCGAACGCGTCATAGCCGAACTCATACGCCGCCATCCCTCATGCCGCATCTTCCTGTTTGGCGGAGGCGATGCCGAGATGGCGCAAATCGACTGCTGGTGCGCCCAATACAAGAACTGCACCAACGCCTCGCAGCTGCTTGGCAGCCTGCAGCAGGAACTTATCGTCATGTCGCATCTCGATGTGATGCTCTCGATGGACAGCGTCAACATGCATCTTGCCTCCATAGCCGGCACCCGGGTGGTGAGCCTTTGGGGGGCTACGCACCCTTATGCCGGCTACTTGGGCTATGGTCAGAGCCACGACGATGTCATACAGACCGACCTCGATTGTCGTCCGTGCAGCCTGCATGGCAACCGTCTGTGCAAGCGGGGCGATTATGCCTGCCTCACACAAATCGATCCTATTGCCGTTGCCGATCACGTCGAGAAGCATTTGAAGCATTAATCCATGCCTCATGGCGGTTGTTGCCGTCGGCACGGTAGCTCACGTGCATCCATCGCGCGCCCGTCTTCGACCTATACTCGTAAATAAGCTGGTCGAAATCGAGATGACACCTTATATAATCATACATCTTCATGCCCACCTCATCGTTGGGCACGTAGATGTCGGCTGCCTCGCCCATGGTGTGTTGTCAATGAAATCCGCCTCTTCGCAGAGACTGAATGGAATTATATATTGAAGTTTTTGTGTCGGTGGTATTTCATCCGAAACCTGAACATCTTCTTAACTTCCTCTAACTCCTATTTTGAAACACCCTCTGTACGGTCGTTTTTGAAAAGGAGTACATTTGAAAAAGGTATGTGTAATCACCACAAACGAAAAAAGCCCGCTGAAGGAACTTGTCCTTCAACGGGCTTCGCATTGTTAAACGTATCTGAGAGGTTACTAACTATATCTGATGTCGTTCACTACTTTACAACAATCTTGAATGTTTCGGTCTTGTCGTCCTTGGTTGTAGCCTTGACGATGTAGACACCGGGCTGCTGTACGCTGAGCTGGCAACGCTCGCCGGCTGTGCTTTGGCTGCTCGTGACGAGCGCTCCTGCCGTATCGTAAACCAATGCTCGCTTAACCTCGCCGTTGAGGGCTGCCACTACGATGGTGCCTTGGGCTGGTGAGAAGCAGCGGATGGCGTTGATGCCGGTCGGAACTACCCAGTTGTTGTTGGTGATGTAGTAGCGTCCGTGGTCGTTTGCCATCATCTCTATCTGCATACCGTCGGCTATCTCGCTGAACTTCTTGCTCGTTGCGTCGTAGATGAAGAGCTTGCCGCCCTCGTCGTTCATCTTGCGCAGCATCTTTCTGTTGAGGTTTACGGTAACGTTGGTACTGCGGTTCTTGCCTGCCACAACGCCTATCGGCATCCAGTCGATGTCGTCGGTGGCGTTAAGGGCTACTGCCTGCGAGCCTGCAACGGAGTAGGCTTGGGCTATTTCGGCAATGTTGCCCTCGCCGAGCATATCCACATCCTCGCCTGCTACGTAGTCGCGGCTTGCCTCAGCGCTTATTCTCAGCTCCGACTGGCTTCTGCGTGTGCCGTCCGATGTGGTCAGTATGATTGTAGGTTGAGGCGTGAGTGCCTTCTCGCCGCCAGTCACCCATCTGTTGATGAGCATCGAAGCGTTGAACAATACGTTGTCGGGTACGGTCTCGGCTGACTTAACCTTGACAAAGAACGCTTGTGTAGGAGGTATGATTACGTCCTTCTTCTTGTCGTAGTCGAGGCTGGTGTCTATGGCATGAGCCGTAAACTTGCCGTCGGCAAATGTCCATACGCTGCTCTCGAAGGCTGTGTTGGCCTTGAGGAAGCTATACATACTCAACGATGAGGGGTAGGGGTTGCCTACAAGATGATAGCTGTTGCCCTCGTGTACGTTCTGGTTGAGCGGCTGCATGAGCTGCATCGTGTGGTCGTTGGCATCGTCGCCCAGCTGCATACGATAGTTGTCGGCTGTCTTCTGTACCGTAGCCGAGATGTTGCTCTGGCTCTGGCTGTCGTAATAGCTGTAGCTGTTGTCAGCCTTAGGCAGACGTATCAGGGCGAAGCTGTTGTTCTTGGCCCCCTCGGTGTGCTTGTCGCCAGCCTTCACAGCGAAAGCCTTGCCCTTGGCATACGCCTCGTCCACCTTATTATATACGTGGGTCCAGTAGGCAGAGTTGAGTGTTATCTCGTTGCCAGTGGTCTCTTCTATCTGTCCGTTGTGGTTGGCCTTGTAGAAGGTAGTGTTGTCTACCACCTGCTGCACGTCGCCGTCCCAGCTGCGCTGATAGATAGGATAGGCGTTGCGATTGTTCACACTCTCGTCGTAAGTCATCTCCTTGAACGCCTCGGACTGCTCCTGACCGTTGTTGGCAGGTACGTAGAGGTCGCCAGCGTAGGTCTGCTTCAGCGGCGACGACATCACGCTCCATGTGTTGGGCGTAAGCTTCTTCTCCACATAAGCCTTGTTGTAGGTGAGGTGACTGGCAAATAGCAGCTCAGCCTCTGGCTTGAAGTATATCTGGTCGCAGAGGTTTCCCTTCCACTTTTCGCATCCGAATATTCCGTTGCCGTTGTCCGAGTGGTCGGCGGTATTGTCGGTCCACTTCGTAATCATGTCGTAGGCTACGTTGCTATAACCATTGGCTATGCCGTTGTCGCGATAGCTTATCTCGTAGAGATTAGGATATATGCGGTCGGTGAGTGTTGGTATGGTCACCTTGGTGAACTTCATCGGCAGATAAGCCGCTGTACGTTCACCGCTGTATCGGGCATAGTTGGTGCTGCAGATTTCGTCGGGCGATGAGCGCAACCAGTTGGTGTCGTGGTTCCACATAGCGTTGGTGGCTGTAGAAGGCATCCATGTGGTGTACTCAGGCACTACAAGCAGATTGATGAACACCTCGCCCGGACATGTAGCCGAGGCTGTGCTCTCTATCTTGCTGAAGCTGAAGTTGAGCTCATACATGTATCCCTCACGCAGACGTGTTGCAGCGTCGTCGTT
This sequence comes from Prevotella sp., assembly GCA_022735715.1. Classification (GTDB taxonomy): domain Bacteria; phylum Bacteroidota; class Bacteroidia; order Bacteroidales; family Bacteroidaceae; genus Prevotella. Next base: position 1,994 of record JAIJMN010000079.1, on the reverse strand, counting down.
GAAGCGTATGCCTATCGTAGCGTCGTCCTTGCCGATTGTGGTTGTGGTGACGGTTGCTATATGCTGTGCCTGTCCGCTTGTCAGCGTCATGTTGGGGTCGTTGGTCTCTGAGATCCATACCTTTCCTCCGTTCTCCAGAGCTACGCTTTCGGCATCCTCCATTCGTGTCATCGGCACAAGGAGCTTGCCGTCGGCCTTGGCAATGATGGCCTTGATCTGTGGAAGGCCTATGCGCAGGCTGCGGCTTTCGCCAGGATAAGTCACATCCTTGAAACCTGTGTAGATGCGCGGACCGTCCTTGACGATGGTAAGCGGGAACATCATCGGGTCGGGACAGATGTCGTAATTCTGCTCGCCTACTGTTATTGTGTTGGCGATAGGTATGGCTGCCACCTCAAAGCGTCCAAAGTCGTTGAACTTGTTGATGGTGCTGTTGGCTGTAATCAGCAGTCGGCCGTTGTCGATATACTGCTTGAGCAATGTGCGGTCGGCTTCGGTGAAGGCTCCGCTTGCACTTCTGAGAGTGGTAGCCGACGGATATACGTCGCGGAAGTGGCGCAGGGCCTCAAGCACTCCGTTCGTATTGATGTCGTTGCTACGGTTGCTTTCGCTGAAGAACCAGTCGAACTGCACGTTGGGCAGTTCCACCTTGCCTCCGTTAACCTTGTCGACAGTCTCCAGTTTGGCGTACAATGTGAGGTTGGCAGTCTCCGATCCGTCGCACTTTACGCGTACTACAGTCACCACATTGCTTGTGATGTCGGTCACGATGATGTTCTGCTTGACAATCTGGAACGGATCGCTGTATGTAGAACATACGTCGTTCGACTTGCCCCAAGGTCCTGGCTGGTCGGCATTGTCCTCACTTGGATAGGCTATAGAGACGTGGTAGTTCTTGCCAGGGGCAAGGTTGAAGTTGCGGTTGGCAATTACGAGGCATCGGTTGCCGCTGTTGTCGTTCTCAAACATCGGCACATTGGTCTTGCCGTCGGCTGCATATGTGGGCAGACAGAGTGTAGCGTCGTACTTGGCAGGAATGCGTGCTGTGCCGTATTGGTCGGCCTGTCCGTCGCCGTCGTAGTCGATACCGTTAACGGGATTGCCGTTCTCGTCGCAGATACGATAGAAGAGTTTCGACTCTTTCATGTCTACCATAGCCTGGAAGGTTTCGTATATGCCGCGAAGCTTGAACGTTATGTTCTCGGGAGCGGTCTCGCTTCCGCTCTCGCTTGGGCATAATGGTCGGTTCTGCAATACGTCCAGCTTGGATGTCTGGGTGTAAAGACAGAGGTCGTCGATACAGTAGTCGGCACCTCCGGTACTCTGACACATATTGTCGAGCACAATGCGGAAGGTGGTATAGTTGCTCACGCCGGTTGATTTCTGAAGCACCTGTTTGCTGAATATCTGATACCACTTGCCGTATTGGTGGGTCTTTGTGTTGGTGCTGAAGTCGCCTGATATGAACGACTGTATGAGTTTCTGGTCGGTCACGTTGCCGTCGGCATCCTTATGTATGCCGTATAGGCGGAACATTACCTGCGGAGCTGCTGCATTGGTTTGGGTGTAGTCGGCTACAGCACCGCTGAATATGAGCTGCGAACCCGTGCAGAGGTCGGCCTCAAAGTCGGCTGATGCTATCTGACGGCTTTCGTCTGAAGCGTCAACATAAAGGAAATGTCCGAACTGTTTGCCTCCGGTCTTTGCCCAGGTGCGGTCGTATATGGTAGGCGACGGAGTTGTGTTTGTCCACCATTTGTATCCGTTTGCAGACTTAGATACGCCGTCGAGGTTGGCTGACTTATACAGTCCATAGTCGCCATGGATAGGAGTGTTGGGCTGACGCGAAGTAGATCCTCCCGAGTAATAGTCGGTAAGTGTCGGGTATGTGAATCCGTATGTGCTCGACTTGAAGCCGGTTGGCTTCTTGATGGTGTTGTTGGCGGTTGTCGGACGGGTAAGGTCGTTCTTGTTGTCGAACGAGATTTCCGCCT
>JAIJMN010000357.1:0-1502 GCA_022735715.1 Prevotella sp. | reverse complement strand
TCACGAATTATCGTGAGATTTATCCTCGGACCCACTGACTGTAAGGAAGTAATCTTACCAAGAATTAAACTAAACATTGAACAATTCATAATCGCAGGCGTTAGCTGAGAACAACTCCTAACTCAAAATTCATAACTCATAACAGCAATATCGCTCTGCGCGTGCCGCCACTCGGATGAGGAATAAAATCACATTATGAACTCTACTTCATTGGAACGTTTACGTACACCTTCACATTTAAGATTGGGCGTATTAATGCGAATATCACAATCTATTACGAATATATTTCCTTGGGGTGACTTGATAAGATTCTCGTCACGCATGTCACTAAGATAAATTCTCGGCGTAGCATATGTCCAATTGCGAGGGTTTAAGGTGTTAAAACCAAGAATGTAATAATCAAGACCTATTCGCTTGATAATTGTATTCCCATTGTCATACACATGCGCTTCACCACCTTCGGCAAGTTGTTCACCAAAGGTTTGTTCAAAAGCCTTGTCTACACAATCAACCCAACAGCCTGTAGCTTTAGCCCATTGTTCTATAACTGCTGCTTGCGCCTCTGCTCGTTGACAATCTCTTTTGAAACTGCCTTCTGGTGCAGTAAGTTGATTTGCTGGAGTTTCTGCTCCCGCGAGTATGGATGCAACAACATGGAAGCTACCTCCCGTTGCGCAGCCATGCTGTTCGATTGGTGAGTATCGTTTAAATAATAATTGCTTGTTGAAAAACTGTTCCGCATAATCTTCGAGTTTTATTATTCCATCTTTATCAAATCCATTGGTGATAATGGTTGATATTGATTTCCAAAAATCCGTATTAGTCATATCACAGCTTTATATTGGTGACATTATATCATTTTGGAGTAAAGTTACTCATTTAATTTTGTATATGCAAATTTTCCGTCTAACTATTATTGTTTACTTCATTATCCTCAACGTGACATTTCATATGGTCTTCATACTCAGCTCAGGTTATGACGAGGACATTCGGCTATGTTGAATTGTATTCGGGGTGGAATTATTCATTAATTCTGAACTAATGTGAAATGTTAAGTGTTGTTCCAATCAAGTCGGGGAAAAAAGAAAGTAGGAAGAAAACGGATTTGTTTTCTTCCTACTCTATTAATATAAGTTTATTTCGGTATCTTCCGATTATCCGAAATTGTCGTACATAATGCTCTCTGGGTCTACACCGAGCGAATCGAGGTAGTCGGTAACAGTCTTGATGAGCATAGGAGGTCCGCAGAGATAGTACTCGCAATCCTCTGGAGCCTCGTGGTCCTTCAAGTATGTATCGCGGATACAGTTTACTGCAAATCCTTCGTAATACTTCACGCCCTGAGCATCGGCAACAGGGTCCTTGCGGTCGAGAGAGAGGTGGAAGTGGAAGTTAGGATATTCCTTCTCCAGTTCCCAGAAGTCCTCAAGGAAGAAGGCTTCACCAAGAGCACGTGCGCCATAGAAGAAGTGGAGCTCACGGTCGCGAGTGTGAAGAGTCTT
>JAIJMN010000356.1:0-1512 GCA_022735715.1 Prevotella sp. | reverse complement strand
CATTAGACAATGGAGTAAGCCCATTGCTAATGACCGATTGTTGTTATTTCTCCATGTCTTCACGTACCATGCAACTCTCTGCTATTTGATTTTCGTTATATCTATCGAAGATGGATAGAAAATCAGACTGAAGTGGATTCTTATTCTTTATATCAATTTTTTCTGTGCGTCAAATACACCTGTATTCACAATAGCATTGGCGAGCATCTTGATAACTGGAACGGCTACACTATTTCCGATGAGTTTCATCCAACGAGTGCGAGTTGGTGGCAATATATAATCTGCCGGGAACCCCTGAATTCGACAGGCTTCTTGTTTTGTTATCTGTCTGTAATTTCCTTTTCTATAGACGTTTTTCATAAAACTTGCTCGAAAATCCTCAATATTGTCGGCATTGATGTTTTCAGTTGTTACATAATCGTTGGTGTCACTTGCTACCAAAGTCGGATAAATCTTGCATGTTGGCAAAAATATACGATTTATGCCAGCAAGACCAGTACTAATTTTAGTGTTTTTAAAATCATATCTCTCTTCTATACATTTTACAGTTCCTATAGTTTCAAGCGTTGAAAGGATGTCTTGAGCATTGAGTTTACGCTTCTTAAGTTCCTTGCTTGATTTCAATGTATCGAAATTGATAATGCCAGCTTTTGCTTGTCTCAAGACCCACATGGTGTCTTCAGACAAATCGTTATTTATTTCGCATATCTCATAAAGATACGACACTCGCTTAAGAATGTCCTTTTTTACAAGGTTTTCTAATTCTTCTTTACTTATACTCGGGTCAAGTTCTTTGAAATGAATGAGACTAAGCGGATTTCCGTCAAGTTCACCATATTTGTCTTTCCTACGATTTTTTAGCAAAAGATAGCAAATGTTTTTCTCACGTTCCGTAGTTTCTTGTATGTCCCAAGAATGTATGGTAGTATTGCCGTTGCGTAAATCATTGAACAAGAAATAGTCATTGAAACCTTTCTCATTGCAGGAAAGACTCCAACGGGCATTATTGTCGTTTGACTGACGGCATTCTGTTGCATTACAACCATCTAGAACATCACTTAACTGTACGCATCCAGGTGTGGCTGTAGCAAGTGTAAATTTCTCAAGAAATTTCTTATCTTTAAAGCCAACGATATAAATACGTACGCGGGTTTGTGGCACACCATAATCATAAGCATTTAACACATTTACTTGTGCATAATATCCTGCTTGCTTGATACGGTTAAGAATGTATTTTAACGCTTCTGAATTTCTTGGATCAGCCAAGCCTTTTACATTCTCAAATATAAAGGCTTTGGGGCGTACTTTGTTGAGAAGATATAAGGTATCATTCCATAATTGTCCACGATCGTCATCAAACCCAAGGTTTTTACCTGCTATAGACCAACTTTGACATGGAACTCCAGCTGTCATAAAGTCATGCTCAGGAAGAGTCTTCAACTTTGTAATGTCTCCAAAGTTTGCACTTTCATCCTCCTTAAAATTTCGACAATATGTATTGATTGCATCAGG
>JAIJMN010000078.1:0-11088 GCA_022735715.1 Prevotella sp. | reverse complement strand
TAAAGCCAACGACTGCCACAACCACTTGAAACTCAAAACAAATGCTCTATTTTGCTATTTTTTGCCTTTTTAGGCGTTCTTTGGCCATAAAAAAACAACACGTATCGTACGCTATCGTACGACCGCTAGCACAGAATGTCGTAACTTTGCAACATAAACCAAAAGGACTCGTCAGCCGAACGTATCCCAAAGGCATCCCGAACACCCATCAATATAACAATCAAAACAAACAGTCACGTCATAGGCGACACCTATTGCAAAAACCTCGTGAAGATATTAACTTTGCAAGCGTGATACAGATCTGTAAATATGCGCTCTCGGGAGAGAGAAAAAACTATCTCGTGAGAGAGCTGAAAAGTTGAGATGTTGAGATGTTGTTGTGGTGTTATTTTGTTTGTGTTGGTGTAATCAAAAAAACTCCCAACCGATGAGGGTGTCACCAGATGGGAGTTTTATGAGTTCATAGGAATATTCCTACGTGTTTAGTCGTTCTTTTACAGATTGTTATTCCTCTGCGGCCTTGAGCTGCTCAGCCACCTCGTCGTTGATGCGCTTAGCAAACTCTTCCTTGGTCATAGTAGCCTGCTCGCCACCACCCTGCTTACGCATAGAAACAAGGCCCTCGGCAGCTTCCTTCTCGCCTACTACTACCATGTAAGGAACACGCTTCAGCTCGTTGTCGCGAATCTTGCGGCCGATTTTCTCATTTCGGTCGTCGACAACTGCGCGAACGCCCTGCTTGTCGAAGAACTTCTGTACCTCCTTGGCATACTCGTTGTACTTCTCAGAAATAGGAAGCACAGCCACCTGGTCAGGAATAAGCCACAACGGGAAGTGACCTGCTGTATGCTCGATGAGCACGGCTGTGAAGCGTTCCATTGAACCGAACGGAGCACGGTGGATCATAACCGGAGTCTGCTTTGTGTTGTCCTCGGCTGTGTACTCCAGCTTGAAGCGCTGCGGCAGGTTGTAGTCAACCTGGATTGTACCAAGCTGCCAACGGCGGCCGATGGCATCCTTAACCATGAAGTCGAGCTTAGGACCATAGAAGGCAGCCTCGCCAACCTCCTCGTGTACCTCAAGACCTTTCTCACGGCAAGCCTCGCGGATAGCGTTCTCCGACTCAGCCCAAATCTCCTCGCTACCGATGTACTTCTCGGTGTCCTTAGGATCGTGGAGCGAAATCTGAGCCTCGTAATTGTTGAAGCCGAAGATGCTGAACACCTTGAGGATGATGTCGATGATGTTCTCAAACTCCTGTCTTACCTGCTCTGGACGTACAAAGAGGTGAGCGTCGTCCTGAGTAAATGTACGTACACGGGTGAGTCCGTGCAGCTCGCCACTCTTCTCATAGCGGAATACGGTACCGAACTCTGCAATACGCAAAGGCAAGTCCTTGTATGAGCGCGGCTTGCGTGCGAAGACCTCACAGTGGTGAGGGCAGTTCATAGGCTTAAGCATATACTCCTCGTCCTCCTCAGGTGTATGGATAGGCTGGAAAGCATCCTTGCCGTAGTGAGCGTAGTGGCCTGAAGTTACGTAGAGGCTCTTGCCGCCGATGCCCGGAGTGATTACCTCCTGATAGTTGTACGGCTTGAGAAGCTTGCGCAGCAAGTCCTGCAGGCGCAGACGCAGGTCGGTACCCTTAGGCAGCCAGATAGGCAGACCCTTACCTACACGCTCAGAGAACATGAAGAGCTCCATCTCCTTGCCAATCTTGCGGTGGTCACGCTTCTTGGCTTCCTCAAGCATCTGCAGATACTCGTCGAGCATCGACTTCTTGGGGAACGAGATACCGTAGATACGTGTCATCTGGTCGCGCTTGGCATCGCCACGCCAGAAGGCACCGGCTACGCTTGTAATCTTGACAGCCTTGATAGCACCGGTATTCATGAGGTGCGGACCGCGGCAGAGGTCGGTGAAGTTGCCCTGGGTGTATGTTGTGATTGTGCCGTCCTCAAGGTCCTGCTCAATGTGCTCACACTTGTAGATCTGGCCATCAGCCTGGAATTCGGCCAATGCTTCAGCCTTAGGCACCTCGCGACGAACCACCGGCTCGTTCTTCTTGGCGAGTTCCTTCATCTTAGCCTCAATCTTCGGGAAGTCGTTCTCAGAGATCACATCACCCTCCTTCGGCATTACGTCGTAGAAGAAGCCATTCTCAACAGCCGGTCCGAAACCGAACTGAATGCCAGGATAAAGCTCCTTGAGCGCCTCGGCAAGAAGGTGGGCAGATGTGTGCCAGAATGTGTGCTTGCCCTCTTCGTCCTCAAATCTGTAGAGGGCGATGGTAGCGTCCTCGTTGATAGGACGGTTAAGCTCCACTGTTTCGCCATTGACACCGCAAGATACAACGTTGCGAGCGAGAGCCGGCGAAATGCTCTCGGCGATTTGTAACCCCGTTACGCCCTGTTCGTACTCACGAACCGAACCATCGGGAAATGTGATTTTAACCATAACAAATTAGTTTTTTAATCGAAGTTGATGCAAAGGTAATGTAAAAAAGCGAACATGCACAATTTTGAATGCTTTATAATTATTAAAAACGACTTTTTTATGGCAAACACCAGATATCCACTCATCATTTTTAAGTATTCAGCAAAAAAGTAGCCTGAAAACGATACTACGTATCATTATTTATATGTAATTTTGCGTCTTGAGAAAAACATATATCAAATGAAACTATCAGATTTAAAGACTGGCGAACGCGGAGTCATCGTAAAAGTAATGGGACACGGAGGATTCCGTAAGCGCATAGTTGAAATGGGATTCATCAAAGGAAAAGTGGTAGACGTATTACAGAACGCACCACTTCAAGACCCAGTAAAATATAAAATCATGGGCTATGAGGTGTCGTTGAGACGCTCAGAAGCTGATATGATTGAAATAATATCAACCGAAGAGGCGGCGGCAATAGAGAAGAACGCCACTCCTCAGGCTTCTATTCCTGCCGAGACAGACGACACGGACAACTGTAACGAGGCGGAAAACATACAGAAGCTCACCGACTCGCAGCTGCGTGACGCTGCCATGAAGAAGCGACGCACCATAAACGTGGCGCTCGTGGGCAACCCTAACTGTGGCAAGACCTCGCTCTTCAACTTTGCCAGCGGAGCACACGAACGTGTCGGCAACTACTCGGGCGTGACTGTAGACGCAAAGGTGGGACACGCTACGTTCGAGGGCTACGAGTTTAATATAGTAGACCTGCCCGGCACCTACTCGCTGTCGGCATATTCGCCAGAAGAGCTCTATGTGCGCAAGCAGATTATCGAACATACACCCGACGTGATAATCAACGTCATCGACACGAGCAACCTGGAGCGCAACCTCTACCTCACCACGCAGCTCATAGACATGCACCTGCGTATGGTGTGCGCCCTGAATATGTTTGACGAGACGGAGAAACGTGGCGACAACGTAGACTACGCCAAGCTCGGCGAACTGTTCGGCGTGCCGATGATTCCTACTACATTCACCACTGGCCGTGGCGTGGAACTTCTTTTCCACATTATTATTAATATGTATGAGGGACTGGACTTCCTTGATGCCAACGGCAACCTTGACCCTGAGGTGGCAGAAGGAATCAGACAATGGCACGAGCAATATAGCAAGAGCGAAAAGGAACAGCCCGACCATGACGAGGACTTTGCCTCGGGCGTGAAGCCGAAACACAATGTGTTCCGTCACATCCACATCAACCACGGCACCTATATAGAAGAAGGCATAAAAGCCATTCAGGGCGAGATAAAGAAGGAAGAGGAGCTGCGCCACAAATACTCAACCCGTTATCTTGCTATAAAACTGCTGGAGAAGGATAAGGACACCGAACAGCTGATAAAGACCACGACAGCACATCCCGAGGCAATCATAGCAGCCCGCGACAAAGCCATGGCCGACGTGATGAAATACACTCACGAGGACAGCGAGACCGCCATAATGGATGCAAAATACGGATTCATACACGGTGCATTGCAGGAGGCTGGATACAAGACCGGAACCGAACGTGACAACTATCAGGTGACGCACCTTATAGACAGCGTCATAACCAACAAGTATGTGGGATTCCCCATATTCATACTGATGCTGTGGGTAATGTTTGAAGCCACCTTCTCACTCGGACAATATCCTATGGGATGGATAGAGTCGGGAGTAGACTGGATTGGCTCGGTCATTTCAGAGCGCATGACTGACGGACCGCTTAAAGACATGCTGGTGGACGGCGTTATAGGCGGCGTAGGTTCGGTTATCGTATTCCTGCCGCAGATACTTATACTCTACTTCTTCATATCGTTTATGGAAGACAGCGGCTACATGTCGCGAGCAGCCTTCATCATGGACAAACTCATGCACAAGATGGGACTGCACGGAAAGTCGTTCATACCGCTCATTATGGGATTCGGCTGTAATGTACCAGCTGTAATGGCAACACGCACCATAGAAAGCCGCCGCTCACGGCTCATAACAATGCTCATACTGCCTCTGATGAGCTGCTCGGCACGATTCCCCATATACATTATGATAATAGGCACGATGTTCGCCCAGCAGTATCGCTCGTCGATAATGATGTCACTATATATAATAGGTATTATCCTGGCTGTGATAATGAGCCGTCTGTTCAGCAAGACCCTGTTCAAGGGCGAGGACACTCCGTTTGTAATGGAACTGCCACCCTACCGTTTCCCTACAGCAAAGGCCATAGCACGTCACACATGGCAGAAAGGCAAGGAATATCTGAAGAAGATGGGTGGTATAATACTCGTGGCAAGCATCGTGGTGTGGGCATTGGGATATTTCCCGCACAACGAGAACCTGACACGCCAGCAGCAACAGGAACAGAGCTACATCGGAATGATAGGACATGCAATAGAGCCTGTGTTCAAAGCTCAGGGATTTGACTGGAAATTGGATGTCGGACTTATTTCAGGTGTAGGAGCCAAGGAGATTGTAGCGTCGACAATGGGGATACTCTACCACAGCGACGACGCAGCCGAAGAAGGCAGCGAGCAAGCCTACTCACATCTGCACAGCCAAATGACAGCCGACGGAATAACTCCCCTGACCGCCTACTGCTTCCTACTGTTCGTTCTGCTCTATTTCCCCTGCATAGCAACCATAGCAGCAATAAAAGGCGAAACAGGATCATGGCGCTGGGCGACATTCGCAGCCATATACACCACATGTCTGGCTTGGGTAGTGTCGGCCGTGGTCTATCAGATAGGCAACTTATTCTTATAAAAGAATGGTGTTGCATGAAAGAAACCAAAATAATTGACATAAATCATTAAAAGATGTTATAATATCATCAATATCGGTTGCAAACACTTGCTAAAGTTAGAAATAAAAGCTACCTTTGCAATGTGTTTTTCATGGTATTAGATTATTAAGGTTAAGAAGACATAGGTTGTCGTGAGACAATCTATGTTTTTTGTTTTTATAGGCACTCTATCTGTACTAACGTTTCACATGTTACAGATAATTTAAATAAAACTTTTTTCGGTTTTAATTTTGTAGTGCGCTTAAATTACACTATCTTTGCATTATTATAGAAACAGTCTTTGCACTATTATATTAAGAATAAGTTAAACTTCTAATAAATATGAACAACAAGGAATTGATGAATCTTGCAGCTGACAACATACGTCTGCTCGCCGTGTCAATGGTGGAAAAAGCGAAATCAGGACATCCCGGCGGTGCTATGGGTGGTGCCGACTTCATAAATGTCCTTTTCTCTGAGTTTTTGGTATTCGACCCCGATCAGCCCGAATGGGAAGGTCGAGACCGCTTCTATCTGGATCCGGGACACATGTCGCCAATGCTCTATTCTGCACTTGCATTGCAAGGCAAGTTCACAATCGACGATCTGAAAACTTTCCGTCAGTGGGGCTCTATTTGCCCTGGACACCCTGAACGCAACCTCAAGCACGGCATTGAGAATACATCTGGTCCGCTCGGACAGGGTCACACATACGCTGTAGGCGCTGCTATTGCCGAGAAATTCCTTGAGGCTCGTCTTGGCAAGACCATGATGCAGCACAAGATTTACGCATACATCTCAGACGGTGGCGTGCAGGAGGAAGTATCGCAGGGCGCTGGCCGTATTGCCGGATTGCTCAAGCTCAGCAACCTCATCATGTTCTACGACGCTAACGAGATTCAGCTCTCTACCGAATGCAACGTCGTAATGAAGGAAGACACACGCATGAAGTATGAGTCGTGGGGATGGAACGTACTGGAAATCAACGGCAACGACCCTGACGAGATTCGTGCAGCTTTGATTCTTGCCAACAAGGAGACTGAGCGTCCTACACTCATCATCGGCCACACTATTATGGCAAAGGGAGCACGCAAGGACGACGGTACAAGCTATGAGCACAGCGTTAAGACTCACGGCGCACCTCTCGGTGGCAACGCATACACAAATACAGTCAAGAACCTCGGTGGCGACGTAGAGAATCCATTCGTTGTATTCGACCAGGTGAAGGAACTTTATGCCAACCGCAATGCTGAATTGCGTGAGATCGTTAAGGGCCGTCATACAGAAGAAGCAGAATGGCGCAAGCAGAACCCCGAACTGGCAGCCAAGATGGACGACTGGTTCTCTGGCAACGCTCCTAAGGTAGACTGGAGCCAGCTGGTACAGAAGCGCGATGCCGCAACACGTGCCGCATCAGCAGCTTGTCTCGGCGTGTTGTCACAGCAGGTAGAAAATATGGTCGTTTCATCAGCCGACCTCTGCAACAGCGACAAGACCGACGGATTCCTCAAGTATACACACAATCTTCAAGCTGACGACTTCACAGGTGCATTCTTCCAGGCTGGTGTTTCTGAGCTTACTATGGCTTGCGTCTGCATCGGTATGTACCTGCACGGTGGCGTCATTCCGGCTTGCGGAACATTTTTCGTATTCTCTGACTACATGAAGCCTGCTATACGTATGGCTGCCCTTATGCGCGTACCTATCAAGTTTATCTGGACACACGACGCATTCCGCGTAGGTGAAGACGGACCTACTCACGAGCCCGTTGAGCAGGAGGCACAGATTCGCCTCATGGAGAAGCTCAAGAACCACGAGGGCGAAGACTCTGTACGTGTATTCCGTCCTGCTGATGTTGACGAGGCTACAGTATGCTGGAAGATGGCTATCGAGAACATGGCTACTCCTACAGCCCTTATCTTCTCTCGTCAGAACATCACATCTCTGCCCGAGGGCAACGACTACGAGCAGGCTCGCAAGGGTGCTTATGTAGTTGAGGGTTCTGATGCCGACTACGATGTTATCCTTCTCGCCTCTGGTTCGGAAGTTTCAACACTCGTTGCAGGTGCCGAACTGCTCCGCAAGGACGGCGTGAAGATACGTATCGTAAGCGTGCCTTCAGAGGGACTGTTCCGCACACAGAGCAAGGAATATCAGGAGAGCATCCTGCCTGCCGGAGCCAAGATATTCGGTATGACAGCAGGTCTGCCCGTAACTCTGCAGAGTCTCGTAGGTGACAACGGTATGGTTTATGGTATGGAGTCGTTCGGATTCTCTGCACCCTACAAGGTGCTTGACGAGAAGCTCGGCTTCAATGCAGAGAACGTATACAAGGAAGTAAAGAACTTTTTGTCTAACAAATAAAACTAATGACTATGGAAATCAAGACAGTAGGCATCGCCTGCGATCACGCAGGATACGCATTGAAGAAGTTTGTTGTAGAATATCTCGAGAGTCATAACATACCTTTTAAGGACTATGGCACATACAGCGATATGAGCTGCGACTATCCGGATTTCGCACACGCACTTGGTGAGGCTATCACTAAGGGCGACGTTTATCCAGGCATCGGCATCTGCGGTAGTGGCGAGGGAATGGCGATGACACTCAACAAGCACAAGGGAGTACGTGCAGCATTGGTATGGACACCTGAAATCGCAGGATTGACACGCCAGCACAACGACGCTAACGTGCTCGTAATGCCAGGACGATTTATCGACAACAAGACAGCCGAGAAAATCATGGACGAATTCTTCAAGACTCCGTTTGAGGGTGGTCGTCACGAGCGCAGAGTACAGGAGATAGACTTGTAAAGAACCCTAAACGTAATAAAAATAGGAGGGTCGGCTAAAGAATGCCGCACCCTCCTATTTTTTACACATTATTATATATAGATAAACCCGATATTATAAACACCCCCGATTTATAAATAAACCCGATGAAAAGAATACTAATCTCTGTTTCATTATTTGCATTAACATTGACAGCAGGCGCACAAGGAAGCTTCATTACCGACATCCAATACCGAGCCGGAATGGAGAGTCTGTTCAACCAGCGCATCAAGACTGTCGGAAAGAAATTCTACAACACTCAGAATGAGAAACTTACAGCCGACGAGCAGGAAGCGCTTAAATTCCTGTATGCCTACATGCCTCTGGCTGACGTTACTGACTACCCTACTTCTTTCTTCGCCGACAACGTGCGTCTTTCGTACAAGGCACGTAACGAAATGTCGTGGGGCAAGAACGTCCCCGAACTATTGTTCCGCCATTTTGTGCTGCCAATAAGAATAAACAACGAGCCGCTTGACGCTTCACGAGCCTACTTCTACAAAGAGTTGAAGGAATGCATCAAGAATCTCTCAATGCACGATGCCATTCTTGAGATAAACCATTGGTGTCATGAAAAGGTGACTTATCAGCCTGCCGACGCACGTACTTCATCCCCATTGCAGACTCTGCGTACGGCTACCGGACGCTGTGGTGAGCAAAGTACATTTGCTGTGGCTGCATTAAGAGCCATGGGCATTCCGGCACGTCAGGTTTACACTCCACGCTGGGCACATACTGATGACAATCATGCATGGGTGGAAGCCTGGGCAGACGGCAAATGGTATTTCCTCGGAGCCTGCGAACCCGAACCCGTGCTCAACCTCGGATGGTTTAACGCTCCTGCATCACGAGCCATGCTTATGCACACTCGCGCCTTCGGCAACTATAACGGACCGGAGGAAGTGCTGCAACGTACAAACAACTTCACCGAGATAAACCTTACTTCCAACTATGCGCCTACAGCCGAAGTGAAATTCGTGGTGAAAGACACAGACGGCAAGCCCGTAAGCGGAGCAAAGGTTGAATTCAAGATTTACAATTATGCCGAGTTCTACACAGCTGTGACAAAGCAGACTGACGCTCAGGGCCGTACATCGCTGTCGGCTGGTATGGGCGACCTGCTGATTTGGGCTTCAAAAGACGGCAAGTATGGCTACAACAAGGCTTCGTTCGGCAAGGACAACACAGTAACCATTACGCTTAATCACAATATGTTGTCAGACAAGTCGAAGGCTTCGTTCGAGGAGGAGACATTCAACATAGTTCCTCCTGCAGAAAACGCCAAGACTCCTTATGTAAGTGACGAAATGCGTAAGGAGAACAACCGTCGCTTTGCTCACGAAGACTCTATACGCAAGGCTTACACAGCTACATTCCTCACCAAGGAGCAAGCTGAAAAGATAAATCCTCGCGCTACAGAATATCTCGTCAAGGCACGTGGCAACAAGCAAACAATTATCGACTTCCTTGCCCGTCACAAGGACAATGAAGCACGTGCTCTCGGAATTCTCGCCACTCTGAGCGACAAGGACTTGCGTGACATACCGACAGAAATACTCGAAGACAACTTCACAGCCAAGACCAATCAGCTGTCGCCACGTGTGGAGGACGAGATGATTTCCATTCCGTTCAAGAATTATCTTGAAAAAGCATTTGCAGGCAAGACAGCCGAGATGTTCCGCAAAGACCCGACTGCACTTGTGGCTTGGATTAACAAGAACATCCGCATAGCTTCTGAATACAACGCCCTGCACATTGCACAGACACCAGTAGGCGTAATGGAATCGAAGACAACCGACGAGCGCTCTCGCGACATATTCTTCGTTGACGTGGCTCGCAGCCTTGACATTGAGGCGCGCAAGGATGCTGTCACCGGCAAAGTGCAATACATGAAGGATGGAAAGTGGATGGACGTTAAGTTTGATTCGAAAGAACAGGCTACAGCCCCGACCGGCAAGCTTGTACTCACATACGAACCTTCGGCATTCCTCGACGATCCGAAGTATTACAACCACTTCACCATAAGCCGTATTGTCAATGGTTCGCCACAGCTGATGAACTTTGAAGAGGGACAGGCAGACATGGGCAACGGAACATGCTGGAGCAACACGTTCAAGAACGGCTACTCGTTCGACACCGGTACATACATGCTCACTACCGGTACACGACTTGCAAACGGCAGCGTTCTTGTAGCAACACGTATCTTCAACATAGAGAAAGGCAAGACTACTACCCTGCCTCTCGACATACGTCATGACGCCAACAACGTGAGCGTAATAGGTCAGTTCAACTCGGAGTCGATAATCAACAAAGACGGTAAGGACGTAAGCATCCTCTCGCAGACAGGTCGTGGATATTATATTCTCGCCGTATTGGGCGTAGGTCAGGAGCCTACAAACCATGCCCTGCACGATATCGAGAAGGAACGTGCAGCATTCGAGTCATGGGGACGCCCCGTAGTATTGCTCTTTGAGAGCGAGGCCGATGCCATGAAGTTCCAGAAGGAAGAGTTCGGTTCGCTGCCCTCGACAGTTCAGTATGCTATCGACAAGAATGGCGCAATACGCGAACAGATTGCACGCGAGATGAAGCTTCAGAGCAAGACGCAAATGCCGATGTTCATCATCGCCGACACATTCAACCGTGTTGTGTTCTCATCACAAGGCTACACAATTGGTTTGGGCGAACAGATGAAGAACGTTTTCAAGAAGTTGAAATAATTTTATCTGCTTTAATATTAATGTAATAGAAAGGGTGTGCTCACAAAGCGCACCCTTTTCCGTTATATTCTGTTAAACTTTTCAAAAATCAATCCGTAGCATTTTATGCTATACAAAATATTAGTATCTTTGCAGCCGATTTAATCCGCCGAGGCTTGAAAAAGTAACAGCACGACGTTGTTCGCCTCACGGAAAAACCCGTTTATATTATTTTTTAAATGTACGCAATCGTAGAGATTAACGGTCAGCAGTTTAAGGCAGAGCAGGGCAAGAAGCTCTT
>JAIJMN010000355.1:0-1530 GCA_022735715.1 Prevotella sp. | reverse complement strand
CGAAAAGCCTTCATCCTGCGTTGGGCGCAAGACAAAGGCGTATAGAAAGGGTGATTAGGCAGTGTTTCACTTCATAAATTATTCTGGAACTTTAATGGTCTTGGTCACAGATATTACGCCTCTCCCATTACACTTTTCGCAGATAATATCCAAAGGAGAACAATCATTGCAAAATGTATCTTTCCAGCCTGTACCACTACATTCCCCACAAGAACAAGGCACTTCTTTTAGTTCCAGTTTAACCTCGTCAGGTACCAAACGAGAACTTCTACCAGTTCCTTTGCAATACCAACATTTTGTCTTTATTAACTTACGCCCATTACATGTATGACAGACAGGTTTGCCTGTACCATTACAGAAAGAACATTTTTCATAAGTAACCACGATTTTCTCTTTAAAGCGTGCCCTGTTATAATATTGTTGCCTTTCAAGATACATATTTCTCTATGGGAGAACTATTGTGATATAGCAAATTATTATTTGATTCTTTACTTTGTTTGTTATTCCTCCACCTATCATAACTTCGATATGCTTCATCAGCACATGAAACACATCCTTTCAATGATATAAATCCTATAAAGAAAACAAAAACAATGAAGAGAATGCCATTAACACATCCACTTCCATAATCATCATGATAGCTCATGTCGTTTTATGATGCAATTTAAGTTGCCAATTTGACGATAACTTTAAAAATACACATTTCCTATTCCAGACAAATATACTTCATACTCACACATATCCTTTAGCCTTTTTGGTACATTATAACCGCAGGATGAAGCACTAGAACTACAACGCCACCACTGTTGATTATTATAATATGCCTTTATAACAACTTGTCCATATTCAGTAATCATTGCTTTCATTTTTATAGACCTAAATTGTTCATTTTTAACATACACTCCAGTGATAATTTGTAATTGCTCTTCAGCTTGATTTATTCGTTTTTGAATGTTACTTGGGTCCATAACCTCCATTTTGGGAACGTACACTGATCCATTGGATATGGTTGGAGCAGGCTTGTATGTTGTAAACAAATCACTATATGACTGTGCAAATGAAGATACAGAAAGCATTGTTGCAGAGACTAAAACAAAAAACTTTTTCATGTTTTTATGAATTTTATTAATCTAAATACAAATTTAATATTTTCATTTCACCCCTGCGATTATACATTATTTAACTATAAATTATCGCACCCCACCCACGCAAATTGGGTACAAATCGTGCTGTGGAAACTTCTCGCAGCCGATATAGAGCGTATCGAAGGCATCGGTGCCGTTGGTACGGTGTTCGAGAAGGTCTTCTTCTGATTCAGATTGTTTTCACCAAAAAAAAGTACAGATGAAGCGAAGCGTAACAGGAGGTGAAACCAAGGCTGCTGCCCACAAAGGAAAAGCCCTTGTCCTACGTTGGTAGGGCGCAAGACAAAGGCTTTATCTATTAAGGCGGATTCGGATGGAGTCCACGTTAATATGTTCATTCAGTGAATCATTAGCATGTAATTTACCAAAAGGGTCAGTATAATAA
>JAIJMN010000354.1:0-1530 GCA_022735715.1 Prevotella sp. | reverse complement strand
AAGGTTAATAGATTGTTTAGGTTAGTAGTAATAGATTTAGGTTTTTAGTTATTAGGTTTAAGGTAAATTGAACGATTGTTTAACAGGTAACTATGAGGGTTCGTGAGAGTCTTCATTCATTACGAAAATTATTTTTAGTTAAACATAGGAATATGGCACAGCTCGCTGAGAGTTGTGCCATTTTTTTGTGCCCTATACTGAACTTTGACTTGTCAACAAGAGTCAGAGACTTCCGCCTCTATATAATAATCCTATTGAACAGTTACAATTTATTCTTTACAGCACGTTTATACTGCATAAATATACACTAAATCTTCCGTTATATTACGGATAGTAATTTTTATTTGTATTTTTATGTCGTTTTGCTTGGATAATTATTCAAATATGCATACATTTGTATCCGTAAACGAATAAATATACATCCATAAAAGAAATATGAAGTTAAAAAGCGACAGAATCGAAACATTGAAGATGCTCATTTCGAGCAAGGAACTTGGAAGCCAGGATGAGGTGCTTGCAGCTCTTGCCCAGGAGGGTTATGCCGTGACGCAAGCTACACTGAGCCGCGACTTCAAGCAACTCAAGGTGGCAAAGGCTGCCAGCATGAATGGCAGGTATGTATATGTGCTGCCCAACGAAACCATGTATAAGCGTGTGCCCACGCCACGAATGGCGTCGGAGATGCTCCGTATTCCGGGTTATCGCTCTATCAACTTCTCGGGCAATATGGGTGTTATACGTACCCGACCGGGCTATGCCAGCTCCATTGCCTACAACATCGACAACGGACACATTGACGAAATACTCGGCACGATAGCCGGCGACGACACCATTTTCATCGTGATTAAAGAAGGTGTTACGCAGGAGCAGGTGATAAAAGGACTGAGTACAATAGTACCAGGAATGGAAGCGGAATTCTGAATTAGGAATTTTGAATTGGTGCGCTTCGCGCATTATGAATTATTCAATTTTGAATTACCAGAATCTTATTCTTCAATTCTAAATTCATAATTCATCAATTCAAAATCGCAGGCGTAAGCCGAGAACAATTCAAAACTCAAAACTCAAAATTCAAAACTCGATAAAATCGATTATGAACAAGGAAGATATAACAGTGATGGTAGCCGACGCCTCACATGAGAAATATGTCGACACAATACTTGATACCATAGAGAAAGCCGCCAAGGTTCGCGGCACCGGTATCGCAAAGCGTACACACGAATATGTGGCTACGAAGATGAAGGAAGCCAAGGCTGTGATAGCCCTTTATGGCGAGGAGTTTGTAGGTTTCAGCTACATCGAGACATGGGGCAACAAGCAGTATGTCACCACTTCGGGTCTGATTGTCGACCCTAAGTTCCGCGGACTGGGTGTGGCCAAGCGCATCAAGGACCTCACCTTCACGCTCGCCCGTACTCGTTGGCCGCACGCCAAGATATTCTCGCTCACGAGCGGAGCCGCCGTTATGGCGATGAACACCCAGTTGGGCTATCATCCCGTGACGTTTGCCGACCTCACCGACGACGAAGC
>JAIJMN010000353.1:0-1534 GCA_022735715.1 Prevotella sp. | reverse complement strand
CCTTCTTCAGCACATCCTCACCCGAGAAGAGCATACGTCCAAGGAAACCCTTCATCACAACTTCATTGCCCGGACCGTACTGCGAAAGCCAGTCTACGAGGTTCTTGTCACTCTTGAAGAACTCGGTATTGTCAAGTGGCAAGTATGCCGTAGTGATAGTAACACCCCACTTGAAAGTACCAGCTGCAGCCTCACGATTGCCATTGATAATCTCGAAGAGGGCTGTCATAGCCTTAGGATTATGGCTGAGGAACACCACCTTCTCACCCTTCTCTATGTTGAAGTTAACGTTGTCGAACAATACTGTTCCGTCATCGTCAACAGCCTTAAGTCCTTCAACCTCAAGAATCTGGTTGCCCGGCTCGCGCTCCATCTGGAAGATGATGCCAGGATATTTACGGCTTGACGGACGAATCTCCTCAACATTGAGCTTCTCAAGCATCTTCTTACGCGAAGTGGTCTGCTTACTCTTTGCCACATTGGCAGAGAATCGGCGAATGAACTCCTCAAGCTCCTTACGCTTTTCCTCAGCCTTCTGGCGCTGGTTCTGCTGCTGACGCAATGCCAACTGCGAACTCTCATACCAGAACGAATAGTTACCGGCAAATACAGTAACCTTACCAAAATCGATATCAACAGTCTGAGTACTTACAGCATCAAGGAAGTGACGGTCGTGACTAACTACAAGCACGGTCTGCTCCACATTGCTGAGATACTCCTCAAGCCACTGTACGGTGTCGAGGTCAAGGTCGTTGGTTGGCTCATCAAGCAAGAGGTTGTCAGGATTGCCAAAGAGAGCCTTTGCAAGCATGACACGTACCTTCTCGTTGTTGGAGAGTTCACTCATCTGCTTCTCGTGCAATGCCTCCGGGATACCAAGATTCGAAAGCATCTGTGCAGCGTTGCTCTCAGCCTCCCAACCATCCATTTCGGCAAACTTGAGCTCAAGGTCAGCCGCACGGTTGCCGTCCTCTTCAGTCATTTCCAATTTAGAATAAAGAGCCTCACGCTCCTTCATATTGTTCCAAAGAGGTTCATGACCCATAAGAACAGTATCGAGAACACGATATTCGTCAAATTTGAAGTGGTCCTGCTCAAGCACCGAAAGACGCTCTCCCGGGCCGAGTTCAACCGAACCCTTGTTTGGCTCCAGGTCGCCGCTTATTGCGCGCAGAAGTGTAGACTTGCCGGCACCATTGGCACCAATAACACCATAAATATTACCTGCTGTAAATTTCAGATTAACATCCTTGTATAATACTCTCTTTCCGAACTGTATCGCGAGATTGCTAACTGTTATCATTGACTATTATTTGTAATTAATTGAATTTTAGTAAATAACCAAGTATTTGCGTGCAAAGTTACTCATTTTTTTCCGTACAGACAAATCGAATTTATATATTGTAAAGCCACCATACTCAGAAAGCCGACTATAATTACCCCAGTTCGGGATAAGAATAGTTCATAAAAAAGTTGGTAGTCTCACAAATATTTTGTACCTTTATAGGTGATTTACAACAAGTTACAAATATAT
>JAIJMN010000352.1:0-1538 GCA_022735715.1 Prevotella sp. | reverse complement strand
AAGTTAGTAAATGTTTATGAATCAAGCATATACAAAGCTATTTTTCTAATGGCGGTCATTAGAAAATGACAAGAAGCTTTTTCTAATGACCGATTTGGGATGAACGGACCGATGACTGGAATCTTCGAGAAAGCCATCTTCGTCAGCTCAGCACCTTCGCTGTAGTCGATGTCGGGATAGGCTATGATGCTGCTTACAATGACAAGTCCGGTGAGCGCACATATCACCACCGTGTCCCAGAATGTGCCCGTTGACGATACCAAAGCCTGGCGTACCGGATTCTTGGTGCGTGCCGCTGCGGCAACGATAGGGGCTGAACCGAGTCCCGACTCGTTGCTGAACAGACCGCGCGCTATGCCGTAACGGGCAGCAACGATGACCGAACCGCCTGCAAAACCGCCCCCGGCAGCTTCTGGCGAGAATGCCGAACTTACAATAAGCTTAAGCGCCGGCATCACATAATCGGAGTTGCCACATAATATATATATACATCCCACCACATAAAGCAACGCCATAAACGGCACCAGCATACTGCAAACCTTGGAAATGCTGCGTACGCCGCCAACGATAACGGTAGCTGCAAGGAGCATCAGTACGACACCACTCACTTCGATACTTATTCCATACGAAGCGTGCATAATCGTAGAAATGGCGTTGGCTTGCACCGTACAGCCAATGCCGAATGCGGCAATGGCAGTGAATAAGGCAAAGAGGATTCCCATCCAGCGCCATCCCAAACCTCGTTCCAGCGTGTACATCGGACCTCCCTGCATCGTTCCCTTTTCTGATTTCACACGGTATTTTATAGCGAGTAACGCCTCGGAATATTTTGTCGAAATGCCGAAAACGCCCGTCAACCAACACCAGAACACAGCTCCAGGACCGCCTAATGCCACCGCCGTAGCAACGCCAATGATGTTTCCCGTACCTATTGTGGCTGCAAGAGCGGTAGCAAGCGCGCCAAACTGCGACACGTCTCCCTTCTGCGATTTGTCGCGTTGTACCGACAGACGGATGGCTGTGAATATCTTGCGTTGAGGGAAACGCAGGCGGATAGTTAGAAAAATGTGGGTGCCAAGTAGCAGTACTATCATTGACCAGCCCCAAAGACACGAGCTGAGCGTGGCGAAAAAATCGTTGACGTTATCCATATTCATGTGTTTGTATTATCACTTCACGGCTTTCAAAATGCTTTTATTTATTTCAAAACCATTGCAGAATGGTAAATAAATCGCTGCAAAGGTAATAAAACCAAGCCAAAAAGATAAATAATAAGGCAAGAATTTGTTTTTAAGATTGTTGATATAAACATATAAAGATGAAGTATACGGCATTTGAAACAAATAAAATGTTAAAAACAATACCTTTTTTACAATACAGCACATAAATTTCTTGTATATGGATTGTTCTTTGTATCTTTGAAAGATATAGAAGACCTTATAATATAAAACATCAATTTATGAAAACTCGAGGACGCAATATTTGTGATACGCTCAAGGCAATACGCAAACAAATAGCAGATGCCAATGGGATAGACT
>JAIJMN010000077.1:0-11247 GCA_022735715.1 Prevotella sp. | reverse complement strand
GTAGACAGCAGTCCGCATGCAGCGAATATGTCCTGTCCTCGGCTTGCTCGAATGGTTGTTATGATGCCGTGATTGTTGAGATAGTCGCGGAAAGCCTCCATCTTCTGCTCGTCGCAACCCTCAAGGTCGACGTTAGGAATCTTGTGGAAGCGTATGAGATTGATACGGCAGAACAGTCCCTTTGTCAGCTTCACAATCTCGCGGGCGTGAGTCATCGAGTCGTTTACGCCACGAAACATGATGTATTCGAACGAAAGGCGGCGCTGATGAGTGAAGTCATACTGGTGCATGAGGTCGATAATCTCCGTTATGGACATGCCGCCTTCGGCAGGCATGAACATGGCTCTCTGCTCGGGAATGGGCGAGTGCATGCTGATAGCAACATGGCATTCGCTCTCGTCGAGAAATCTCTTCAGCTTGTTCTTCACGCCCACGCTGCTCACAGTAATACGTTTGGGGCTCCATGCGTAGCCATAGTCAGACGTCAGCACTTCGGTAGCCTTCAGCACGTTGTCGAGATTGTCCATAGGTTCGCCCTGGCCCATAAACACAACGTTAGTCAATTTGTCGCGTTCGGGCAATGCGTATATCTGGTTGAGAATATCGGTCACGGTGAGATAACCCTCAAATCCCTGCTTGCCGGTCTGGCAGAACAGGCAGTTCATCTTGCATCCCACCTCGCACGAAACACAAAGTGTGGCGCGGTCGTGGTCGGGAATATACACCGTCTCTACATGCTTGCCCGATGCTGTGGGGAAAAGATACTTTATGGTGCCGTCCTTCGACTTCTGACATTCTATGTGCGGCATGCAGCCTATTGTGTATTCGGCGGCGAGCTTCTCGCGGTTTGCCTTTGATATATTTGTCATTTCGTCAATCGACTCTACATGCTGTGTGTACAGCCACTTTGCCATCTGTCCGCCGGTGAAGGCAGGCATGCCGAGCGACTTTGCCACTTCTTTCAGTTCATGGAGCGATAGTCCGAGCAGGGGTTTCTTATTGTCTGTCATATAATTTTAGTTGTCGAATTGTTTCGTATATTATATTTCTGCAAAATTAATGTTTTATTCGCAGAATACCAAATGTTTGGGGGTGTAATTCAAAAGGAGTCCTTTTGACTTGTAAATGTAGTTCTTTTACATTCCAAAAGTAGTCCTTTTGCAAGCCATAGTGACAATTAGGGGCAAAAAGCCCCGTAATAATGCCGTTTTTGTAGGGTTTTTATGGGCGCAAGTGGGGCTTATTCGGAAAATATCTGTTACCTTTGTGCGTGATAATTTGAATTTTGTGATTGATAATTGAACAAAGATAACAATAACGATTATGATAAAGAATCTGATATTCGACTTCGGCAAGGTGCTTGTCAATTATGACTATATGCTGGTGCTCGACCAGGTGTTCAGCACACACGAGCAGTCGGTCGACTTCTACAATCATCTTATGGCAGAGGGATGGAACAAGCGTCTTGACCGTGAGGACAAGCCTTTCGATGCCATCATCAGCGATATGGCAGAGGCAATGCCGCAGTATGCCGACGAGATATGCCAGTTTGGCAATCGCTATACGGAGTTTGTCATTGGCGAGATTGACGGCATGCGCACCCTGCTCGAGCAGCTGAAGCAGGAAGGCTACAGACTCTTCGGGCTGACCAACTGGTGCAGCAAGGTGCATGTCACAATGAAGCAGTATCCGATATTTGAACTTCTGGAGGGCCGTCTGGTATCGTCAGAAGAGCATCTTGTGAAACCCGAGCGTGCCATATATGAGCGGATGTGCGAGAAGTTCGCATTGAACCCCGAGGAATGTCTGTTCGCCGACGACAGAATGGACAACGTCGAGGCAGCACGTGCCTACGGAATGCAAGGCATAGTGTTCCGCAATGCGCACCAGTATGAGGCCGACCTGCGTCGCATTCTCGACATAGAGAGTAGGGTGGAGCGTGCTGTCGACAACTTCATGCAGGGTTATGGATGCTGCCAGTCGGTAGTGGCTGCCTTTGCGGATATGTACGGTTTAAGCGACAATCTTGCCAAGCGCATAGGCGCAGGCTTTGGCGGAGGAGTGGGGCGCATGCGTATGATGTGCGGAGCTGTATCGGGTATAGTCACATGTGTAGGTCTCGACTGTGGTCAGACCGATGGTGCCGACCGCGAGGGAAAGTCAGCCTGCTACAAGGTAGTGCAGGATTTGCTTGCCAAATCGAAAGAGCAGAACGGCTCGCTTATATGTGCCGAGATGCTCGGACTGAAAGGTGTGGACAAGGCGCATTCGTCGTATGTGGCCTCGGCACGTACTGCCGAATACTACAAGAAGCGCCCGTGTGCCGCCAAGGTGGAGAGTGCCGCACGCATATTTGCCGACTATCTGGAGGATAAACTCTTCGCTGAGGAGTGCGCAGCCGACGACAGTAAGACGGTTTATAGATAAATTTGATTGCTAAAAATGCGGATAATGCTAAAATTGTCCGCATTTTTGGTGCCAGTAAAGATAATTTGTTGTAACTTTGCATAAACACATACAACGGATTGTAGTAAAAATAGATATTATGTCAAAATATATACTCATAGCAATGTTTATGGCTGTTGCCGGCATGTCTGTGCCATGCAGTGCCGAGACAGTTTGTTTGACGGAAATGGATATGATAGACAATAACGACATGTCGAAGATAACCATCTCGGTCAATGAGTCGGTGCTGCGTGTTACTGGGGCAGCAGGCGTGACAATGTCTGTTTATAACATCACGGGTGGAGTGCCTGTGATGAAGGTTAAGATTGACAGCCCTGACAAGCGTTTTGACCTGAACCTGCCGCGAGGCATTTATATCGTTCAGGTGGGCAAGGCTGTGCGTAAAATCGTAATAAAATAATTCTGCTTTTGAGAAATCTGCATTTTGAACCCCTAAGGTTCTTTATTCTTGTAGCTCTTGTGGCATGCGCGTTGTGCTCGTGCAATGAGAGAAAGGTTTATATGAACGTTTCTCTTGATGCGTTTGCCGAATTGCGCAAACCCTATTTACAGATTGACGAGGACAAGGTGAGCGAGAATATACGCCGACTGGCATTTGCTGACCGTCCGCAGATGACTGCCGACCGTCACGCACGTACCTACTATCTTGAAGGCGGACGGCCCATGTGGCTGTCGCGCAAAGGTGCCGACAGCAGGGTGGATAGCGTACTCAAGTATGTGGCAACGGTAGATTCGTTCGGCTTTTCGCGCGAAGACTTCTGCTATACTACTATCAGCCGCGATCTGGTACGTGTACAAAACCTCGACTTCGATACTCTGCCCGATGCCGACAATGGCATCAACCGTGTGTATGCCCGACTGGAATACAGTCTGACCAAGGCTTTCCTGCGCTATTGCGAAGGTCAGCGCTTCGGCTTCACCAATCCCTACGACTTGTTCAACCGTCTTGATGTGCGCGACAGCGACTCTGTCCATGTGTCGTATCGCTCGCTATATGGCGTGCCTACGAAATTGGCTCGTAGCGAATTCCTTGATGAGGCTTACGGCGCAATAGCCTCAGGCAGCGAGAAGGTGGGGGCTTTCATGCAAGCCTCTTATCCCGAAAATCCTCTTTATACCGAATTCTGCAAGATGTTGTCGCGTCCGTTGTCGGCAGCCGAACGACGTCGTGTGTTCTGCAATATAGAACGCAGCCGCTGGCGCCATGGCGACTATCCGAAGCTGCACGAAAAGTATGTGCTGGTCAACGTGCCTACGCAGCAGCTTGAAGCAGTTGACAAGGACAACCGTATGACTATGCGCATAGCGCTTGGCAGCATGGAAACGAAGACACCTTTGCTCAACGGACGCATCAAGCGCATTGACTTCAATCCGCAATGGATCATCCCCAAGAGCATCATCAAGGCATCGGTGCGCCATCATGCAGGCGATGTGGGCTACTTTGAGCGTCACAACTATTTTGTGCGTGAGCGCAAGTCGGGCAAGATAATCAGTCCCGCGTTCGTCACAGCCTACATGATGATGAGCCACGACTATCATGTCGTGCAGCGTGGAGGCAAAGGCAATGCCCTGGGACGCATCATCTTCCGATTCGACAACGACTACAGCATATATCTGCACGATACATCAAGCCCTGCGGTTTTTGCCAATCGCAACCGCATAGTGTCGCATGGCTGCATACGTGTGGAGCGTCCTTACGACCTCGCAGTGTTTATGCTTGCCGATAAGGACGAGCGCGTTATGGAAAAGATGAAATACTCCATAGCCGTCGATTTGAGCAACGAAGGTGGCGAAGCCGACGACCGTCCTGCAATAGACAAGAGCAAGTTGCTGCACAGTCTGAGCGTCAAGCCTACCGTTCCGCTATTCATCACCTATTACACATTATATCCCAATGCCGACGGCGTGATGACAGGCTATGACGACATATATGGTTTCGACCCCGTGATATATGCAAAAATACAGAATTTCATAAAACAATAACAATAATGTCAACCCACTTGTCGACGACCGAAGCGGAAAAGCAGGCGTTTTTCGCCAATATTGTTGCCCAGTACAGCGAGCGGATGTATTGGACGGTTCGTCGTATAGTGATTGACCATGACGATGCCGACGACGTATTGCAGAACGTCTTTGTCAAGGCGTGGAGCAATATGGACGATTTCCAGAACCGCTCAAAAATATCCACATGGTTGTATCGTATAGCTGTGAACGAGGCTCTCGACTTTATAAGACGTAAGAAGGATATAGCCTCGCTTGGTGACGAAGCTAATGTGGCAGTAGCCAACAGACTCATGGCTGACGACTATTTTGACGGCGATAGGGCGCAGGCTCTGCTGCAAGCTGCTATCGCTTCGCTGCCCGATGTGCAGCGTGTGGTGTTCAATCTGCGCTACTACGACGAAATGAAATATTCGGATATAAGCCAGTTGCTCAACACTTCCGAAGGAGCATTGAAGGCGAGTTATCACATAGCCGTGAAGAAGATAACGGCATTTGTAAAGAGTCATGAGTGAAAAGGTGTATGCAATGCGTGGCATATATATATAAATGTGTAGTCTATATATAAAAATAGGTGTATAAAAAAGATGTGTTGATTAAACCTTTTCCGCTTTTGTGAGTCAAATACATATAATATTGAAAGAATATGGAATCTGATGAGAAATATTTAGAGAGAAAATTCGGAAGACAGAATCATTTCGCTGTCCCTGAAGGATACTTGCAGAACTTGACCGCATCTGTAATGGCCAATGTCGGCAAGCAGCCCGAATGTGATGCGTCAGGAAATGAAACTGCTTTGACTGAGAATGTAACTGCCAATACAAGAGTTGCCCTTATGCAACCGTGGTGGCGTCGCGCTCGTGTGCGTATAGCTGCGGCTGCCGCCTGTCTGTTGCTGGCTGGCGGTACGGCTTTCTATACTTATTCGGCGCATCATGCCGAGCCTGCTTCCAATATGGCAGCGTCAGCTCCGAGCCATAACGTAGATGTCAGCACATCGACATCCTACAATGAGATTGCCGACTATACGATGCTCGACAATGATGATATTTATTCGCTCCTGGCAAGTAATTGATTAAATCATAAGAAATGAGAATAAGCAAATGTTTTATAATTGCGCTCATGATGCTTGTCGTGTCATTGGCGCAAGCTCAGAAGCCTAAGCACTTTGATCCGGAACGCTTCCAGCGCGAACTGGAGCAGTTCATTGCTACACAGGCATGTCTGTCGCCTGCTGAGTCGGCTGAGTTTTTTCCCGTTTATCGTGAAATGCGCAACAAGCAATGGGCGTATTTCGCTAACGAACGTCGTCTGCGCCATATCGACACAAGCGACGACAAGGCGTGTGCCGAGGCTATACGCAAGCGCGATGCAGGCGACTTGGAACTGAAACGCATTCAACAGGCGTATCACGAGAAGTTTATGACCATTCTGCCGGCTTCGAAAGTATATCTGATTATTAAGGCTGAGGACAATTTCCATCGCCGTTTGTTTAAACAAAGTAATGGCGCTAAGAAGAAACACAATTAATTTATACAGGATATTCAGTTGAGATGCAACGCTATTTTATAACTTTCGCCTACGACGGTACGGCTTATCATGGCTGGCAGATTCAGCCTAATGGCGACTCTGTGCAGGAGGAGTTGCAGAAGGCTCTTTCTACTATTCTGCGTGAAACCATTGAAGTTGTGGGGGCAGGTCGTACTGATGCCGGTGTGCATGCGCGACGTATGACTGCACATTTCGAGACAGAAGCTGATTTCGATTGTGCGCAGTTGGCTTATAAACTCAATCGTTTGGTGCCTCGCGACATTGCCGTTTACGATGTCTATCCGGTCGATGCAGACATGCACGCACGTTTCAGCGCCACATTGCGTACATACCATTATTATATACATACACGCAAGAATCCTTTCTTGCGACATTATTCTTGCGAACTTCATTATCAGCTCGACTTCGATCTTATGAATCAGGCTGCTGCCCGTTTGCTTGCGGTTGACGACTTCGGGGCTTTCTGCAAGGCGCATGCTGATGTCAAAACCACATTGTGCAATGTCACAGAAGCTGTATGGGTGCGCGATGCAGACGATGCCTGGCATTTCCGTATCTCTGCCAACCGGTTCCTTCGCAATATGGTGCGTGCCGTAGTAGGTACGCTTATCGAGGTGGGCCGCCATCGCATGACATTGCAGCAGTTTGATGATGTCGTTGCAAGTGGAAGCCGTTCCAATGCCGGTGAAAGTATGCCCGGCAACGCTCTGTTCCTGGAGGATGTGAAGTATTGATAAGTAGGTTTTACTGGTATGTATATAATAAGGTGTAAAGTATATTATAAAAAAGTACGAAGTATATTAATGCTAAAGTACGAAGTATATTAATGCTAAAGCACGAAGTATATATAATATAAAGTGCAAAGTATATTAATAATAAAGTACGATGTATATATAATATGCTCCACCTTATATATAATATGTATAGTATTGACAAATTATAGTTTTGTTTTATGTGGCTGATATTGGCTTTTTGCTCAGCGGCTTTGCTGGGCTTTTATGATGTTTTCAAGAAGTTGGCATTGTCTGGCAATGCCGTTCTACCAGTGCTTTTTCTTAATACGATGATATGCTCGCTGCTTTTTCTGCCGTTCATATTACTGTCATCGTACACCAATATGCTCGATGGTTCGATGTTTTATGTCGAACAGTGTGGATGGGAACAGCATAAGTATATATTGCTTAAGGCTTGTATAGTACTCTCGTCGTGGGTGTTCGGCTATTTCGCAATGAAGAATCTGCCCATCACCATTGTCGGGCCTATCAATGCCACACGTCCGGTAATGGTACTGGTAGGTGCTATGCTGGTGTTTGGCGAGCGTCTTAATGTATGGCAGTGGTGCGGTGTGCTGCTTGCTATAATATCGTTCTTCCTGCTCAGCAGAAGCGGCAAGAAGGAAGGAGTTGACTTCCGTCACAACAAATGGATATACTTTCTGGTGCTTGCAGCAGTACTTGGAGCTGTAAGCGGACTCTATGACAAGTATCTTATGGCTTCGCCTGATAACGGCGGAGTTGGATTGAGCCGTATGGTGGTGCAGAGTTGGTACAATATATATCAACTGTTTCTTATGGGCGTGACTATGCTGCTCATCTGGTGGCCTACACGCAAGAAGACAACAGCCTTCACCTGGCGTTGGAGCATATTGTTCATAAGCCTGTTTCTGAGTGCGGCTGATTTCGTGTATTTCTATGCTCTCAGTCTGCCTGGGGCTATGATAAGCATAGTATCAATGGTTCGACGTGGCAGTGTGGTCGTTAGCTTCTGCTGCGGAGCTGCTGTCTTTAAGGAACGAAATCTTAAGAGCAAGGCAATCGACATGCTGCTGGTGTTGTTGGGAATGATTTTCCTGTATATTGGTACACGTTGACGATTTGTGCTAATAAAAAACGAATACTCTTTCAAATTATGTATTTTTTGTATCTACATTTTTCTCATTTCACAGGAAAATGTTAACTTTGTAGACAAAATGAACATATTATAAGCATAAAATATATGGCACGAAACATCTTCAAAGGATTAGGTATAGCTCTGGTGACCCCATTCACAGCCGATGGCGAAGTTGATTACAAGGCGATTGTGCGTCTTGTAGAGTATCAGATACAAAACGGAGCCGACTTCTTGTGTATATTGGCCACTACGGGCGAGACACCTTGTCTGTCAACAGAAGAAAAGGAGAATATAAAGAAATTGGTTGTGGACACAAATCGTGGTCGTCTGCCAATACTCATGGGATGCGGCGGCAATAACACGCGTGCCGTGGTTGAAGAGTTAAAGACTGCTGATTGGACCGGAATAGACGGTGTTCTCAGTGTTTGTCCATACTATAACAAGCCTTCGCAAGAGGGTCTTTACCAGCATTTCAAGGCGATAGCCGAAGCAAGTCCGCTTCCTGTGGTACTTTATAATGTACCCGGACGTACTGGTATCAACATGAAGTCGGAGACTACTGTACGTCTTGCACGCGACTGCGAGAATATCGTTGCTGTAAAGGAAGCAAGCGGCAGCCTTGAGCAGGTGGATGAAATCATCAAGAACAAGCCCGAACGCTTTGACGTTATTAGTGGTGACGATGCCCTGACATTCTCAATGGTAGCAAGTGGAGCAGCCGGTAGCATCTCGGTTATAGGCAATGCTTTGCCTAAGGAGGTGTCGCGTATGATTCGTCTGGAGTTTAAGGGCGAATACGAAGCTGCCCGTACTATACACCACAGATTTACCGAACTCTATTCGTTATTGTTCGTTGACGGTAACCCGGCTGGTGTAAAGGCGCTTCTGCATGAAATGGGATTTATCGAGAACGTGTTGCGTCTGCCTCTTGTGCCGACACGTATCACCACCTTGCAGAAGATGACAGAGATATTGAAAACATTGAAAATCTGATTTCATTAGAAATCAAATAGAAATGAGGATTTGGCACGCAACGTTGTCATATTTATTTGTCTTGGTATTGGAATTGCAGCACTGTTTCTCATAAATATCTTTTATGGAGCGGTGTCAATACCTTTTTCGTCTGTGGTTGATGCCCTTTTAGGGTGTCAACTGCCTGAGGCGAGCTGGCAATTCATTATTTTGCAGTCGCGATTGCCTCAAGCCTTGACAGCTCTTTTTGCCGGTTGTGCATTGTCTGTATGCGGATTGATGTTGCAGGCAGTATTCCGCAATCCGCTTGCCGACCCTTCTATTCTTGGCATTAGCAGTGGTGCTGGATTGGGAGTGGCGCTTGTCATGCTGCTATGGGGCGGTGGTTTCGCTGTAGGCAGTTTGGCTATAGGAGGCTTTGTGGCTGTACTTGTAGCTGCGTTTATCGGTGCTTTCACTGTAACGCTTATCATGTATTTGCTTTCACTTGTAATTCGTAGCAACACGATGTTGCTCATTGTCGGTGTATTGGTAGGTTACGTATCGTCCTCATTTATCGTTTTGCTTAACTTTTTTGCTTCACAAGATGGCGTCAGGGCTTATATGATGTGGGGAATGGGTTCTTTCTCGGGTGTTCCTCATGCTATGTTGCCCGTCTTTACAATTTCCATTATCTTGTGTCTTATTGTACCTATATTGCTTGCAAAACCATTGAATCTGCTTGTTTTGGGAACTAAATACGCCGAAAATCTCGGTGTTGGCATTCGTACTGTGCGTAATGCCTTGCTGCTTGCAAGTGGAACGCTGACAGCTATAGTTACAACTTTCTGCGGACCGATTGCTTTCATCGGCCTTGCGGTGTCGCATATGGCTCGTCTTGTATTCAAGACAGACGACTTCCGTATTCTTATTCCCGCCGTTATGCTTTGTGGTGCTGCCACGGCGTTGGTTTGCAACGCTGCGTGTGTATTGCCTGGCGATGGTGGCGTAATACCTTTGAATGTGGTTACACCTTTGATTGGTGTGCCGGTAATACTTTATATCATGCTGAAAAAATACTTTTAGACATTTATCATGAACGAAAAAGAACGAATATTATATCTACGCGAACAACTGCACGAGCACAATTACAAGTATTATGTGCTCAATCAGCCTGACATATCCGACCAGGAGTTCGACTTCCTTATGCACGAATTGCAGGATCTTGAGGCAAAACATCCCGAACTGTACGATGCCAATTCGCCTACACAGCGTGTAGGTAGCGACTTGAACCAGAACTTCACTCAGGTTGCACACAAGTATCCTATGCTCTCACTTGCAAACACTTACAACGAGCAGGATGTTGCCGATTGGTACGAATCGGTTAGCCGTGGACTTGCAGGCGAGCCTTTTGAGGTGTGCTGCGAAATGAAGTATGACGGATTGTCAATATCGCTTACTTATGTTGACGGTAAACTCGTGAGTGGCGTAACGCGTGGCGATGGTGTTCATGGTGATGATGTTACGGCTAATGTGAAGACCATTCGTTGCATACCACTCGTATTGAAAGAGGGTACGGGCTATCCTAAAGAGTTTGAGATACGTGGTGAAATACTCATGCCATGGAAGGTTTTTGAACAGCTGAATGCCGAGCGTGAGGCTGCCGAAGAACCATTGTTTGCCAATCCACGCAATGCTGCGAGCGGTACATTGAAGAGTCAGAACTCCAAGCTTGTAGCCAGTCGACGCCTTGACGCTTATCTGTATTATTTGTTGGGCGACAATCTTCCGGCTGAAGGACACTATGAAAATCTGCAAGCTGCGGCTCATTGGGGATTCAAGATTTCGCAAGGTATGAAGAAGGTAGGCAGTCTTGAGGAAATATACCAATTCATAAACTATTGGGATACCGAACGAAAGAACCTGCCGGTAGCTACCGATGGCATAGTGTTGAAGGTGAATTCATTGCGCCAGCAGCGTGCTCTTGGATATACAGCCAAGTCTCCGCGTTGGGCAATAGCATATAAGTTTAAGGCCGAACGGGCTTGCACACGACTCAATGAAGTCACCTATCAGGTTGGAAGAACCGGTGCTGTGACTCCGGTAGCCAATATGGACCCGGTACAATTGGCTGGTACTATCGTAAAGCGTGCCACATTGAACAATGAGGATTTCATCCGTAGCTTTGATTTGCATATCGGTGATTATGTGTATGTAGAGAAAGGTGGTGAGATTATACCCAAGATTGTAGGCGTAGCTGTAGAGAAACGTCAGCAAGATGCAGTGCCGGTTGAGTTCATCAAGACTTGTCCTGAATGTGGAACTCCGCTTGTGCGATACGAAGGTGAGGCTGCCCACTACTGTCCGAACGATACCGGTTGTCCTCCA
>JAIJMN010000351.1:0-1553 GCA_022735715.1 Prevotella sp. | reverse complement strand
GCGTAAGGCGCTTCCTGCCAATTCAAAATTGGGAAATTCAAAATCGGCTTGCCGATAATTCAAAATTCAAAACTCAAAACTCAAAATTCAAAATTCTAAATATGAAGATCTTAGTATTGAACTGCGGAAGTTCATCAATCAAATACAAGTTGTACAACATGGACGACAACTCTGTCCTAGCAGCAGGCGGTGTTGAGCGTATCGGTCTTGACGAAGCATTCATCAAGGTGACTCTGCCTAACGGCGAGAAGAAGAAGATCATGCACGACATGCCCGACCACAAGGAAGGTGTCAACTTCGTATTCCAGTGTCTGCTCGACTCAGAAATCGGCGCAATCAAGAGCCTTGACGAGATAGATGCAGTCGGTCACCGTATCGTGCAGGGTGGCGACCTCTTCGAGAAGAGCGTCATCGTAGACAAGAGCGTAGAGGATGGCATCGAGAGTCTGTGCGACCTCGCTCCCGTTCACAACGCCGGACACCTCAAGGGACTCCGTGCAGTAGACAAGCTCATGCCTAACACACCGCAGGTTTGCGTGTTCGACAACGCCTTCCACAGCACAATGCCTGACTACGCTTACCTCTATGCAATTCCTTACGAGTTGTACGAGAAGTATCACGTACGTCGTTACGGCTTCCACGGAACCAGCCACCGTTACGTTTCACAGCGCGTTTGCGAGTTCCTCGGACGCGACATCAACACTCAGCGCATTATCACTTGCCACATCGGCAACGGTGCTTCTGTATCAGCCGTTAAGTTCGGCAAGTGCGTAGACACATCAATGGGTCTCACTCCGTTGGCAGGTGTTATGATGGGTAGCCGTTCGGGCGACATCGATCCTTCAGCCGTTACATTCCTCATGGAGAAACTTGGCAAGAAGCCTCAGGAAATGGCTGACTTCCTCAACAAGGAGAGTGGCGTGCTCGGTATTACCGGCATCTCAAGCGATATGCGTGAGATTGAGTCGGCAGCCGAAGAGGGCAACGAGCGTGCTCAGCTCGCTCTGAAGATGTACAACTACCGCATCAAGAAGTACATCGGCGCTTATGCAGCAGCAATGGGTGGCGTTGACATCATCGTTTGGACTGCAGGTGTAGGCGAGAACCAGGTTGGCACACGTCTCGAATCATGCTCAGGACTCGAGTTCCTCGGTGTTGAGATGGATGCAGAGGCCAACAAGGTACGTGGCAAAGAGGCTATCATCTCTACTCCGGATTCAAAGGTTACCGTTTGCGTTATCCCGACTGACGAGGAGCTGATGATTGCCAAGGACACAATGAACCTTCTCCAGAAGTAATCAAATCTTACGATATAGCCCTTGACGGGGCTGCACAACGGGTGCGCAGGACGAGACTGCGGTTTCGTCTTGGCGCACCTTTTTTATTGATGCAAATCTTTTGCGCTCAAAACCAATAATCTCGCAATTCAAAACCGATAATCTCGCAATTTTTTTTAACTTTCCTCTATAAAACAAAAATGAATATCTCCGCAAAAGGTAACTAAACATCATTATAATTAAAATAAGGCGTACAAATACCTTGACCCAAGCGCA
>JAIJMN010000350.1:0-1553 GCA_022735715.1 Prevotella sp. | reverse complement strand
GGTCTTGACATTTTAACTCAAGCAGCGAGCACTCGGAGATATTCATTTCTGTTTTTTATCCCAACTGGCTTATAATTCGGATATTTTATCTAAATTTGCCTCGACAAACAATCCATACATCTATGATAGAACGACAGTTACAGCAAAAGATAGAGTCGCGTATGTTTGCAGGCAAGGCAATCATCGTTATAGGAGCGCGGCAGGTGGGCAAAAGTACGCTTTTCAGAATGATTCTTGAAAAGCAGAATTCTAAGACTTTACAGTTGGATTGTGATGAGCCTGAAGTGAAGGACATGCTCACCAATATCAACACTTCAGAACTGCGTCTTCTTATCGCAGACAACAAGATAGTAGTCATTGATGAAGCACAGCGAGTGGAGAATATCGGTATGACGTTAAAGCGAATCACCGACAATTTTCCTACGGTGCAGTTGCTCGTTACCGGTTCTTCGTCGTTCGAATTGCAAGACCGTCTCAATGAGCCTCTTACCGGACGCAAGTTTGAATATCATCTTTATCCAATATCAACGGCAGAGATATTGAACAGTCAAGGACTGTTGGGAGTGAAGCAAACTCTTGAACAACGCCTTGTTTATGGCTCATATCCCGACATTATAAATCATGCAGACGATGCAAAAGAATTGCTTGCTAACCTTGCTGGCAGCTATCTTTATAAGGATTTGCTTTCGCTTGAGAGCGTGCGTCGTTCGGTATTGCTTGGCAAACTGCTCACGGCTCTTGCCCTGCAGATGTGCAGCGAGGTATCGTATAATGAACTTGCACAGACCATAGGCTCCGACAATAAGACCGTAGAGAAATACATTGACTTGCTTGAGAAGTGTTATATAGTGTTCAGGTTGAACGGTTTCAATCGTAATCTGCGCACCGAACTAAAGAAGGGCAAAAAGATTTACTTTTACGATAATGGTATACGTAATGCCATTCTTCAGAATTTCGCGCCCTTGTCATTGCGTCAAGACACTGGAGCATTGTGGGAGAACTTCATCATAAGCGAGCGTATTAAAGCCAATCATTATTCTGGTCGTTATGCCAACAGCTATTTCTGGCGCACTACTCAGCAGCAGGAGATTGACTACATAGAAGAGTGTGACGGACAATTCGCCGTCTTCAAGATGAAGTGGAATCCGCGTCGCGCCAATACTCAGTTTCCATCATCATTCCTTACTGCGTATGACGTTAAGGAGACGGCTGTCATTACTCCAGACAATTGGATGGAGTGGGTGGTTTGATATGTACTGACAACCCTTCTGTTTGCCTCTTGCTTTAGCCATGTTGGTTATCGTTCGTCGGACTCCCGAGTCTGACGAACAATATTCTTTTTGGAAGAATTGTTGTGAATAATGATAATAACCTGAGTTCGGGATAAGCGACAGTCGTTTTTCTTGCTATGCCAGAATTCCGATAGGTGCATATTACATTTGTCCTCCAAACAATATGGATGGCAAAATGTAGAATTGTAAAGGCCAAATGAAGTTTACTTTATAACAGCAAGCTGTCCGTCAACATTCTCTATGCAATAGTCAATGTTGATG
>JAIJMN010000349.1:0-1554 GCA_022735715.1 Prevotella sp. | reverse complement strand
TTCTCTATCTGATAGTCGTTGCGGCTTTGCGACGAGCGGCTCACGAGGTCGGCTATGAATCCGGCCAGGAACATCTGTGTGCCTATCATCATCATCGTTAGGGCTATGTAGAAGTAGGGCGAGTCGGTGATGAGGCGCTGTGGAATGCCGTTGGAGAGACACCACAGCTTGTCGGCACCCAGAGCTACTACTGCCAGAAATCCGATGAAGAACATCATCGTGCCCAGAAATCCGAACACGTGCATAGGCTTGCGTCCGAAGCTTGAGAGGAACCACAGCGTGATGAGGTCGAGATAGCCGTTGAAGAAACGGTTCCATCCCATGAATTTCGACTTTCCGAACTTGCGTGCCTGATGATGAACTGGCTTCTCGCCAATCTTGTCGAATCCGGCG
The DNA here is from genome assembly GCA_022735715.1 of Prevotella sp. Taxonomy (GTDB): domain Bacteria; phylum Bacteroidota; class Bacteroidia; order Bacteroidales; family Bacteroidaceae; genus Prevotella. Next base: position 1,161 of record JAIJMN010000349.1, on the reverse strand, counting down.
TTCTTGGCAAGGTAGGGTATGTAGCGGTGCATCTCGCCGTACACCTCGATGTTCTTCACCACCTCCTTGCGGTAAGCCTTGAGTCCGCAGTTGAAGTCGTGCAGGTTGTGAATGCCGCTCACCTTGCGTGCCGTAGCGTTGAATAGCTTTGTGGGGATGGTCTTCGAGAGCGGGTCGCCTTGCTTGCGGTTCTGCTTATAACCCGATACGAGGTCGTAGCCTTCGTCCATAATCATGTGGTAGAGTCCCGGAATCTCGTCGGGCGAGTCCTGCAAGTCGGCATCCATAGTAATCACCACGTCGCCCTGGGCGGCCTTGAATCCGCAGTATAGCGCCGGACTCTTGCCGTAGTTGCGGCGGAACTTGATGCCCTTCACCTCTTCGTGGTCGCGTGCCAGTTGCTCTATTACGTCCCATGAGTGGTCGGTGGATCCGTCGTTAACGAATATCACCTCGTAGGTGAAGTTGTTGCTGTTCATCACGCGTTCAATCCACGCGTACAGTTCGGGGAGCGATTCGTCCTCGTTGTATAGTGGTACTACTACTGTTATATCCATAGTCTGATGTTTGTTTGTTCGGTTTTATTTATGTATTGTCTATTGTATTCTGCGGCACACCAATGCTATCGGCAGGCTTGCCAGCGCTCCCAGGAAGAAGTTCTGCATCATGAACACGAACGACCATTGTATCGGTGTGAGCTGTGTCAGCATGTCGATGTTCTGCTTCAGTTCGGTGCGGCTTATTCCGTTTTGTTCGTAAACCGGCGCCATTGCCTTCATTGTGTCGGTGAGCAGCCCTACGAAGCCGCCGTTGTCGACGAATCGGAAGTACACGAACTGCACCAATGCGAACACCAGTGATGCGTAAACGAAGTTGTACAGACTGTATGCATAGGCCCGTCTTAGCGATATGGCTCCGCCCAATACGTTGTTGCGGAACCGGCATGTGCGCCATCCTATAAAGAAAGGTGTAGCCAGTGCAAGGAGATTGCCCATAGTTCCAGCCCCGATCATTGTGACGCAAGCGAAACTCACGGTCCAAAGGGCGGTGAGCAGGAGCGCATCCACGCGGGCGAAAGCCTTGAGCTGCATGAATTCTTCTATCTTTATCATTAAAATAATGTATATGTTTTATAAAACTGTTGCAAACTTACTACTTTTT
>JAIJMN010000076.1:0-11303 GCA_022735715.1 Prevotella sp. | reverse complement strand
GTCTATGATACTGTCGGGGGATTCTGACTTTAGCAATGTGTTGCCGTCATGTCCGAGCTGTCCTCCGGGCTTTCTGCCTGTTGATTTTCTTAAAGTCTTTGTACGCCTTCTCACCTCATCACTCATGCGCTCTTTGCTTGGAGGAACACTGCTGCTGTTGTTGCTGTCCTTGTCTGGAGACTCATATACACCGATGAAGTGCGCACGCTTGTTGCCGCTGCGCTTGCCAAAATGCCTCGTGCCACACGCGAGATATTTCAGTTGAGCCGTGTGGAGGGCAAGACTTTCAGAGAGATAGCCGAGTTGAGGGGACTCAGTGTGAAGGCTGTGGAGTATCACATCAGCAAGGCTTTGAAGGTGATGCATAAGGAATTGAAAGATTATTTTCCATTTTTTTGCTTTTTGTTTAGGGTAAACTTCTTTTGAAGTGTTATTGATATGTAACCCTAAATAAAGGACAATGAACAACGACCTGCTTTACAGATATTTCATGGGCACAGTCACTCCCGAAGAGGGGATGGCTGTGAAGCAATGGGTAGAAGCCTCGGAGGACAACCGCAAGGCCTTCTTCCGTGAGCGTCGTATGTTCGATGCCATGCTTCTTGTGGGCAATGAGGCTCCCGTAGTGAAGCGCCGTCCGGTGCTACGCCGTCTTGGCAGGGCAGTGCTCAAGGTGGCATCAGTGGCGGCACTGCTGTTCTTCGCCGTGCTGCTCTACGACAGCTACACAGAGAAGAGGGACACATTCGCCGTCGTTTCGGTGCCTGCAGGACAGCGCACACACATCACTCTGCCCGACGGCACGGGTGTGTGGCTCAACGCACGCTCGGAGATTAGATATTCCACATCTTATAATGACAGCCACCGCGACGTGGCGCTGGAGGGCGAAGCCTACTTCAGCGTGGCGAAGAACAAGGAACTCCCGTTCATAGTGCACACCCGCAACTTCGATGTCAAGGCCACAGGCACGGTGTTCAATGTGCAGGCCTATCCTGAGACAAACGATTTCGAGGCGGCTCTTTTTGAGGGCGGTGTGGATGTTTCTTCCCATTATGCGCCCGGCAGGGTGTGGCATCTGACACCCGGCAACAAGGTGTCTTGGCACAGGCGCCGTCTTGTCGTTTCCACTATCGGCAACGAGGATAGCTATCAGTGGCGTGCCGGATTCATCAGTTTCCGCGACGAACGCCTCGATGCCATATTGAAACAGTTTGAGAAATCGTTCGGCATCCGCATCAACATACACAACCGCAGTCTTTTCGAACACACCTATACTGGAAAGTTCCGTCAGAGCGACGGCGTGGATTATGCCCTCCGTGTGCTGCAACGCGACATCAACTTCCGTTACAGCAAGGACGACGAGCACGAGTCGATTGACATCTATTGACCGTGGACAGGCTATACCAATCCAATCTGAATGATACTGACAAACAATAATTTACAAACCTAAAAACAACAAAACAACCTAAAGCTTATGGAGAACAACTTATTCAAGTGTCTGAGGCTTTACACTTCCGCCCTGGCTGTCGGCGTGCTTTTCGCCGACGCACAGAGTGCGTATGCCCAGAGTGCCAAGGTGGACCTCAATGTCACCAATGGCAAGCTGAACACTGTGCTCAACAAGATTGAGAAACAGACCGATTACCTCTTCATCTACAACAACGAGGTGAACACCGACATCCCGGCCAATGTCTCTGTCAAGGGCGAAGTCGTATCGAGCGTGCTCAACCGTGTCTTGCGCGGAACGGGCATCACTTACAAGCTCGAAGGCTCGCACATCATTCTCTCGGCAGGCAAGCAGGCCACCGGCAAGCAGGCTACCAAGAAAGTGAAGGGACGCGTGCTCGACGCAGCCGGCGAACCCATCGTGGGCGCATCGGTGCGTGTAAAGGGACAGAAAATGGGTACCGTGACCGACATCGACGGCAACTTTGAACTCAATGCCGACCCGAAGTCGGTGCTCGAAGTGTCGTACATCGGCTTCTGCCCGCAGGAGATTGCCGTGGGCAACCAGACTGCCTTGAACATCGCCATGCGTGAGGACAACAAGGCTCTCGACGAAGTGGTGGTGATAGGTTATGGCGTACAGAAGAAAGCCGACCTTACAGGTTCGGTGGCCAACATCAAGGCCGACAAGCTGAACACACAGAGCAACTCGTCGATAGCACAGGCACTGCAAGGCAAGATAGCCGGTGTGGACATCGTTTCGCAGGGCGGTACTCCCGGTGCAGGCACACGCGTGATGGTGCGCGGTATCGGAACCCTCAACAATGCGGCACCTCTTTATATCGTCGATGGCATGTACATGGACGGCATCGACCACATCAATCCTAACGACATTGAAAGCATCGACGTGCTGAAGGACGCTTCTTCGGCAGCCATCTACGGTTCGCGTGCAGCCAACGGTGTCGTAATCGTGACGACAAAGGAAGGCTCCAACACAGAGGGCAAGCCCGTTGTCGATTTCTCTGTCAATCTGGGTGTAAGCTCACCGTCAAAATATCTCGACCTGCTCGACGCAAAAGGCTGGGCTGAAGTTACCACCGTGGCACGCCAGGCAGCAGGAATGCAGCCGCTCGAAATGGCTCAGGACATCGCTTCAAAGACCAACAACGACTGGCAGGACATCATGTTCGGACCGGCGCTGATGCAGAACTACAATCTCTCCGTAAAGGGTGGCGGCAAGCACAGCACCTATTATAACAGTGTCGGCTACACCAACCAGGACGGAACGATGAAGGGAACAAACTACCAGCGTTACACCTTGCAGTCGAAGCAGGACTTCAAACGCGGTATGTTCCAGGCCGGAACCAACGTGGTTCTGTCCTACGACCAGAACAATCCGCTTTGGGGTAATGTGCGCGGCGGTATGGTGGGACACACCATTCAGGCTGTGCCGACAATGGAAATGTATGACGCAAGCCGTGTGGGCGGCTACGGCTCGCTCTACGGCGATGTGGTGAACCTCACACATCCGCTCGTGCTTACCGACAACGAACTCATGACTCGCCGTGCCGAGAATGTGAAGATTTACGCCAACCTCTACGTTTCTATCGAACCGTTGAAGGGTCTTAAGTATAAACTTAACTTCACTCCTGACTTCCAGTTCTATCGTTACAACGAGTATCAGGGATTGTTCGACTGTGGCATTACAACCAACGGCATCACACAGGTGAGCGACCAACAGACACGCAAGCGCAACATTCTTGTGGAGCACCTGCTCTCGTTCGACCGCACTTTCGGTGCACATAAGATTTCGGCTCTCGCCGGTTACACTTATCAGGACACCCGCTCTCGCCTCCTGCAAGGTGCCGGACAGGGTATGCCCGAAGGCATCAAGGAGATTGATGCTGCCTCTACGGGTATAACAGCAAGCGGTAACAGCACGCGAAGCGTTATGACTTCTATCCTCGGACGTGTGTTCTATTCGTACGACAACCGCTACCTCGTCACCGCAACAATACGCCGTGACGGTTCTTCCAAGTTCGGAAAGAACAACCGCTATGGTAACTTCCCATCTGTGTCAGTGGGTTGGAACGTTGCAGAAGAAAGTTTCATCAAGGACAAGGTGAACTGGTTCGACCAGTTGAAACTCCGTGGTGGATATGGTGTTCTCGGTAATCAGGAAATCTCCGACTACCAGTATGTTTCTGTTGTGACGACAGGTATCAACTATCCCGACGGCAAAAGCGGACTCATCAAGGGTGCGTTCCCGAAGATATTCGCCAATCCCGACATCAGATGGGAGGAGACAGCGATGACGAATATCGGTATCGACCTCATGGCTCTCAACAACCGCCTCTCTTTAACTGCAGACTGGTATGTGAAAAACACAAAGGACATCCTTCTCAATGTGCCTATTCCTATTTCAACAGGTGGTGCTAACGACCCGATACGAAATGCCGGAAAGATACAGAACACAGGTGTTGAATTCAACCTCGGTTGGAACGACCGCATAAGCAACGACCTTTCTTACGGACTGAGCTTCATCGGTACTTACAACAAGAACGAAGTGAAGGAGATGGGTTCTGAATCGCAGGCCATTACCGGAGGAACAATCCACGGCGGTACATACACCACAAAGACCATCGCCGGTTATCCTATCGGAGGCTTCTGGCTCATCAAGACCGACGGCTATTTCAACAGTGTTGATGAAGTGAACAGACACAGCAAGGACGGCGTTCTCATTCAGCCGAGTGCCGAACCTGGCGACGTGCGCTTCGTGGACGAGAACGGTAACGGTACTATCGACGACGACGACCGCGTGTATTGCGGCAGCCCGTTCCCGAAGTTCACCTACGCTTTCAATGCGAACGTGACTTACAAGAACTTCGATCTGTCGTTGGGCTTCCAGGGAGTGGCAGACAATAAGATCTACAATGCAACCCGTCTGCAGCTCGAGGATGTGACCCGCGGAACCAACTATCTTGCTTCATGCCTCGACTATTGGACTCCTGAGAACCAGAATGCAGCTCACCCGCGTCTCATCTGGACTGATCCGAACCGCAACCTGCGCTCCGAGTCAGACCGTTGCCTTGAAAGCGGCTCTTATTTCCGCCTCCGCACATTGCAGCTCGGCTACACATTCCCGGCAGCATGGTTTGGCTGATTAGTGAAGAAGGCACGCGTTTATGTGAACATGGACAACCTCTTCACCATCACAAGCTACTCAGGCTACTCGCCGGATGTCAATGCTTCCGACGTCTATTCGCGTGGATTCGATGAGTTCATCTACCCGTCAAACCGCACATTCATGTTAGGTTTCAATGTTACATTCTAAAAAAATCAGATACCGTTATGAAAAGAATATATTTATATATGGCCTCATTCCTCATGTCGGCAACATGTCTGCTCACATCGTGCGACAGTCAACTGGATCAGGTCAATCCCAATAAGGCAACCGAGGACACGTTCTGGAAGACCGAAAGCGACTTTGAACTCGCCCTCACCTCATGCTACACCCCGCTGAAGAACGCCCTCAACGGCGGCTACTATGGCACCCGTGGCGTGATGATGCGTATAGCACGCGCCGACGAAGTGGAGTTCCGCAACGACATCAGCGATGTGTTCCAGGCGTGCTACTTCACAAACACCAATGGCAACGCCCTTTCACAGGGTATGTTCTATCAGTTCTACAACGCCCTCTACCGCACCAATTCCATCATGCAGAAGCTTGATGAGGTGGGCGGAAAATTCTCTGCCGACTTCGTGAACAAGGTGAAAGGCGAATGCCTTTTCATCCGCGGCTTCTACCTCTTCCAGCTTGGAAAGGAATTCAAGGACGCTCCGCTGCGCCTCACCGCATCGCAGTCGCCATCGACATTCCCCATCGCCAAGTCGTCGCAGGCCGACATCTGGGCACAGGCAGCCACTGATCTCAGCACCGCTTCTACGCTCCTTCCAGTGAAGAACGATGTTGTAGGCAAACCCACCAAGGGTGCGGCTCTCGCCGTTCTGGGCAAGGTGTATGTTTACGGCGAGCAGTTTGAAAAGGCCATCGACGCTCTCGAACCTCTCACACGCGCTCCTTATACTTACCGTCTCGTCGATGATTTCGCATGGAACTTCGACGAAGCACATGAGAACAACTCGGAGAGCATCTTCGAACTCCTTATGGAAAACGTAGGTGGTACCGACATCTGGGGTAACGGAGAGAACATCAACTCAACCCAGACCAACACCCGTCCGAAGGAATATGCTGCTGCTGAGGCTGGAGGTTGGTACGAGGCCAACCCCACACAGCAGATAATGGACATCTTCTTGCAGGAGAAGGACAAGGACGGCAACACCGACTACCGTGCCCGTGCATCGGTGGCTTGGGACTATCCCGGATGTATGTATTACCAGAAACCGTTCCGCGAGATTTTCAGTGAGGACAAATGGGGCACCTACTGGCTCCTGAAATACCAGAACTGGAACACCACTGACAAGGAGGCCACACCTCCAATGTCGTGCATCAACGAGCGTGCCGTGCGCTACGATGAAGTGCTTCTGCTTCTTGCCGAGGCTTATCTGCGCAGCACATCGAAGCAGGATTTGTCAAAGACAGTGTCATACATCAATCAGATTCGCCAGCGTGCCAACCTCAACGACTATTCCGGCGCAATGACAAAGGAAGAGATATTCAAGGATCTGGAGCACCAGCGTGCCATTGAATTCTTCGTTGATGGCGAGCGTTTCTATGACCTCCGTCGCTGGGGTCTGCTCGAAGAGCGCATCAAGACCTGCAACCCTGTGCGCTACAAGCAGCTTATGACCGGCAAGGTGGGTAATACAAACCGTTACTATTATTATCCAATACCTTCAAAGGAACTTGAGACCAACACTCTCTGCACGCCTAACGAAGGATGGTAAACCAATACCGGCGGACAGCAGCAAACCTGTCTGCCGGAACTTGCGGGAGCTTCTTCTCCCGTAAACGGAGTGGGTGAAATGTTACTCTGAAAGCCGGTCTCTTTGGTGTAAACACTGTTGCGCCGAGGAGTCCGGCTTCTTTTTTCATCCGTCTGTCATGTAAAGACATTCTGAATCGTCATTATGAAATATATTGAAACAATGAAACTGCGCACCATCGGTGTGCTCTTTATGGCGTTTGTCGCCGGCGGTTCGGCGGCACAGCAGCTCATTCCCATGCCGCGCGAGATGCGGTGTGACACCACATGGCGCCTCCGTGTGACCGCTGTCGATGCCAAGGTGAACACCCGTCTGCACCTCCCTGCCGAGGGATATACGCTCGACATCAGCGGCTCCAAGGCTACGTTGCGTGCCCGCGACAGCCGCGGACTGGTGTGGGCAAGAGCCACTCTGCGCCAGTTGGAGGGCGCTGACGGACTATATCCCAAGGTGAGCATACGCGATTGGCCGGCTTTTCCCATTCGTGGCTTTATGCACGATGTGGGTCGAAACTTTCGTTCCGTGGAGATGCTGAAGCGTGAACTGGACCTCTTTTCGCAGTATAAGCTTAACGTTTTCCACTGGCATCTCACCGACAATCCTGCATGGCGCATAGAGTGCAAGGCTTATCCGCAGCTCAACGACCCCAGATTCCAGTGCAAAGGGCGCGACGATGGCAAGTTTTACACCTACGACGAGATTCGCGATGTGATAGCCTACGCACGCCAGCGAGGCATAACCGTGATTCCGGAGATTGACATGCCGGGGCACAGCCGCTTCTTCGACGACACGTTCGGCTTCAGTATGGCTTCGCCAGAGGGCATGAAGGTGCTGCGGAAGTGCCTTGAAGAGTTCTTCAGTGAGATTTCCGCCGCCGACTGTCCCTACTTCCACATAGGGTCCGATGAGGTGCATGTGGACAATCCCAAGGAGTTTATGACTTTCTGTGAGGGCATAGTCCGTGCTCACGGACGCACTCCCATTGCGTGGAATCCGGGTCTGGAACCTTCCGCCGGCACCGTGCATCAGGTGTGGAACAGTGCCATTGGCGATACCATCGCGGCAGAAGGGTGCTCCTACCGTTACATCGATTCCTATCAGGGCTACCTCAACATCGGCAGCCCCATACTCAATGTTGCGAAGAATTTCATGCACACTTCGTGTGGCGTGACTGCTGCCGACGGCAAGGCTATGGGCGGAATACTCTGCCTTTGGAACGATGTGCGTGTGGCAGACAAGTCGCTCACGTTTCCGCAGAACGGCATGCCGGGCTGTCTGCTCGCCTTCGCCGAACGCTATTGGCGTGGAGGCAGAATGCTGCCGACGGGTGATGAGACTCTTGTGCCGGTGAACACCGCCTCTGAAGTGTATGCCTCGCTCGCAGATTTCGAGCGTCGTCTGGCATGGCATCGCGACCGTCTGCTCTACGACTGGGACATGCGTTGGGTGGCAAATGCCTCGCAGCCGTGGCTCGTCACGCTGCCGACGCGGCGCGGAGCACGGCTTGACACCATGCAGTGGCGTGCTGCAAGGGGAGGAGTGATAGATATGAAGGCGTTTTGCCAACATCATGGTGTGGAAGTGAAACCATCTATGGATGCTTGGATGCGCACAGAGATTCATGTCGATGCCGACACTACCATAACGGCATGGCTTGGTTTCGATTCACCGGGACGTGCCACAAAGATGTCGCACGGCATAGGTTTGCAGGGCGAGTGGGAGGCCGAAGGGCGGCTCTTCGTCAATGGCGTGGAGGTGCTTCCGCGCCTGCCGTGGAACGAACCCGGCAAGTATCGTTACCACAAGGACACATGGCACCAGGCTCCCGAAGAGGTGCCTTACACCGCCGAACAGTTCTGCTGGATGCGCCAGCCGGCATGGCTGACGCTACGCAAAGGTTGGAACATGGTGGAGATATATTGCCCGCGGGTGTTCGATGCCACCACATGGCAGGTGACATTCATCCCAATACACATCGATGCCAATGGGCATGTGAGCGAAGCTAAGGGCTTGCGCTTCAGATGACATAATGTAATCAACGCTTATTTCTTACTGTTATATGAAAAAGACAATGCTATTACTTTTGCTGTTCCTCTCGTGCATCACGGCTGGAGCGGCGCAACAGCCGGAGTTTTCGACGGCCGGCTTTTTCGAGATTCCCAATTCGGGACGCGAGGTGTTCTCCATGAATCCGGCGTGGCGCTTCCATAAAGGCGCAATCGACGGGGCGGAGGCACGTTCCTTCGACGACTCCGGTTGGGCAGTGGTGTCGCTGCCTCACGGCATAGACTATCTGCCCACAGAGGCGAGCGGATGCACCAACTATCAGGGTGAGGTGTGGTATCGCAAGCATTTCTCTCCCGAAGCGCGGCTGAAGGGCAGGAAACTCTTCATGCACTTTGAGGCAATCATGGGCAAGAGCCGTGTGTATGTCAACGGCCGTCTGCTTGCCGAACACTTCGGAGGATATCTTCCCGTGGTGGTGGATGTCACCGATGCCATCGACTGGCAGGGCGATAATGTCGTATCGGTGTGGACTGACAACAGCGACGACCCCTATTATCCGCCAGGAAAGGCACAGGATGTGCTCGACTTCACATACTTCGGTGGCATATACCGCGACTGTTGGCTCGTGGCTCACGACCGCATGCACATCACCGACCAAAACTATGAAAACGTGGTGGCGGGAGGCGGACTCTTCGTGTCCTACGACAAAGTGAGCGAGGCATCGGCACTGGTGCGCTTGCAGCTACACTTGCGCAACGAGCGCAGAGCAGCTTTTGCCGGCATGGCAGAGTTTGAACTTGTGCGCCCCGACGGCACTACGGCAACGACGATAAACCGTAAAATTGCTGTCAAGGCGGGACGCACTGCCACTGTCAGAAGCAGTGTAGTGCTTGAAAAACCGATGTTGTGGTCGCCGGAAGCACCGCAACTTTACAACCTCTTTGTGCGCATTCGTGATGCCAAGGGCAATGTCATTGACGGCTATCGCCGCCGCATCGGTGTGCGCAGCGTGGAGTTCAAGGGCAAGGACGGATTCTGGCTCAACGGCAAACTGTATGAGGATCCGCTCATCGGAGCCAATCGCCATCAGGACTTCGCCGTTGTGGGCAATGCTGTGCCTAACAGTCTGCACTGGCGCGACGCCAAGAAATTGCGCGACGCCGGACTGAAAGTCATTCGCAACGCGCACTGTCCGCAGGATCCGGCATTCATGGATGCCTGCGACGAACTCGGACTTTTCGTACTCGACAACACTCCGGGATGGCAGTTCTGGAATGATGCTCCCGTCTTCGCACAGCGTGTTTACAGCGACATACGCAACCTCGTGCGACGCGATCGCAACCACGCCTGTCTCTGGATGTTTGAACCTATCCTCAACGAAACGTGGTATCCGGCAGACTTCGCCAAGACGACACAGAACATAGTGAAGGAAGAATATCCTTACCCCTACTGCTATTCGGGCTGCGACGCCACGGCACGCGGACACGAGTACTATTCCATCCTGTTCACACATCCGGTCAATGGCGACGGCGGAGCTTTCAGCGCCGATGTGAAGGACGACCGTGTCACCTATTTCACACGCGAATGGGGCGACAACGTGGACGATTGGAGCTCGCACAACTCACCGAGTCGTGTGGCACGCAACTGGGGCGAAGTGCCGATGCTTGTGCAGGCGCAGCACTACGCAAAACCCTCGTACCACTACACATCCTACGATGCCCTCTACCGCACTTCACGCCAGCACATAGGCGGATGTCTGTGGCATTCGTTCGACCATCAGCGCGGTTATCATCCCGACCCGTTCTACGGCGGACTGATGGATGTGTTCCGTCAGCCCAAGTATTCGTATTACATGTTCAAGTCGCAGCGGTCGGCTGTGAAGGAGGACCGTCCGTTCGAGACAGGACCGATGGTGTACATCGCACATGAGATGACCCCATTCTCGCCGAAGGATGTCACCGTCTATTCCAATTGCGACGAGGTGCGCCTTACATATAATAAAGGTGGAAAGGTGTTCTCCTATCACAAACCGGCGCAGCACGAGGGTATGCCCTCGCCCGTGATAACATTCAAGGATGTCTATTACTTCATGATTGACGAGGAAATCTCGCGCGACAAGCGTCAGGACGACGTGTGGCTCCTCGCCGAAGGCATTATCGACGGAAAGGTGGTAGCCACACACAAGGTGTGTCCGGCACGCCGTCCGGAGAAGATAATGCTCTGGATTGACAACGAGGGCGAGCAGCTTCGCGCCGACGGTTCGGATGCCGTCGTGGTGGTAGCGGCAGTGGCCGACCGTAACGGCAATATCAAGCGGCTCAACAACAACTACATAAAGTTCACCATCGAAGGCGAAGGACGCATCCTTGGAGGTGCCGATGTACTTGCCAACCCGGCACCGGTGAAGTGGGGTACAGCCCCCGTCCTCGTGCAATCGACACTCAAGCCGGGCAAGATTCGTCTTACGGCAAGTGTCCTGTTCGAGGGTTCTCAGATGCCGGTCAGCGGAAGCATAGAGTTTGAAAGCGTTCCGGCAGCCAAGCCTCTCGTATTCTCCACTCCTGAAGCGGCACTCATCCCGTCGTTCACAGGAGCACCGCTTGTGGCAGCAAAGAAGTCTGCCACCGACCTTGAAGCCGAGCAGAAGCAACGCGACGCCAACAACCTACGCCTGAAAGAAGTGGAGCAGCAGCAGGAAGACTTCGGCGAAAAGAAGTGACGCCCCGCCATCATCCCAAAGTCACTGTGAATAAATACAAACTCACTCGCTTTTTAAGCACTTAAAAAAGAAGAGGGTGTGTCAAAACTCCCTGATTCTTAAAAAAATCACAAAGCCCTGCCTTTCACAAGCCAGGGCTTTGCTATGTCTAAAAGTTGTTGTAACTTTAGACCATAGAAAAAAA
>JAIJMN010000075.1:0-11333 GCA_022735715.1 Prevotella sp. | reverse complement strand
GAGCCTACCAACCATCTTGACATTCCCTCGAAAGAAGTGCTTAAGGAGGCAATACTCGCCTTCGACGGAACAGCCATCATCGTAAGCCACGACCGCGAATTCCTTGACGGTCTCGTAAGCAAGGTGTACGAATTCGGAGGCGGCAAGGTGCGCGAACACTTAGGTGGCATCTACGACTATCTGCGGGCGCACAACGTGGAAGACATGACTGCCCTGAACACGGCAAGCACCTTTGCGGCAAATACGGACAACGCCAGTTCGGCAAAGACGGCCGACGACGCCGAGAAGTCGCAGGTTAAGGAAAGCTATGCCGAGCACAAGGAGAAACAGAAGAAAATACGCAAGATAGAGAAACTCGTCAAGGAGTCGGAGACTAAGATAGAGTCGATGGAAAACCGACTGAAGGAACTCGACGAGAAGCTATGTACGCCAGAAGGCGCATCCGACATGCAGCTCGTCAACGAATACACATCCGTAAAGATGCGTATGGACGAGGAAGAGGAACGCTGGACGCAACTATCGGAAGAACTTGAGTCGCTGGCGTGACAAATCGTAAAATAGGGCGCTCGTATTTGCATAAAAATGACATTTATAAGCCATTATATGAGTCAATCGTGTTATAATGAGCTGACAGGACATTAAAAAACGGCAAAATCATATTCTAAAAACAGAAAAATTTGTAACTTTGCCGAGGATAGCACTCCTAACATGTCAAATATTCATGCTTGATAGGCATGAAGCCTTATGTATCTCAACAAAACACAAAGCTTATGCAGATAGCAATAGTCAAGTATAATGCTGGTAACATTAGGTCGGTAGTCAACGCCTTGCAACGCATCGGGTGCAATCCCGTTATAACAGATTCGCCAGAAGCGTTGATGTCGGCAGACAAGATTATATTCCCCGGACAGGGGGCTGCCGGCGAGACAATGAAGTATCTGAAAGAACACAACATCGACAGGCTGATAAGAGCATTACGCCAGCCCGTACTTGGAATATGTATAGGACAGCAGCTCATGTGCCGACATTCGGAAGAGGACAACACCGACTGTCTGGGAATATTCCCCGTCGACGTGAAGCGCTTTGTCCCTACAGACAGCAGCGAAAAGGTGCCTGCCATGGGATGGAACAACATACACAACCTCAAGACGGGGCTGTTTGAGCACGTCGGCGAAGACGATTTCGTGTATTTCGTACATAGCTATTATGTACCCGTGTGCAATTATACCATCGCTGAGGCCGACTACACTCTGCCATTCAGCGCAGCTCTGAGAAAGGACAACTTCTATGCAACTCAGTTTCACCCCGAAAAGAGTGGCAGCGTAGGCGAACAGATATTAAGAAACTTCATTGAATGCATATGATAGAACTGATACCTGCCATCGATATTATCAACGGCGAATGCGTAAGGCTCACCAAGGGCGACTACTCGCAGAAGAAAGTGTATGGCAAGCCGATAGATATGGCTGCCGAACTGGAAAGGACAGGTTTCAAGCGACTTCATATGGTCGACTTGGACGGGGCGAAGTCCAAACACGTTGTAAATGCTGACGTACTAAGCGAAGTATGCAAGGGTACAAATCTCAAGGTGGATTTCGGTGGTGGCATCAAGACGCAGCACGACATGGACACGGCTTTCGACAACGGAGCGTCGATGGTGACGATAGGAAGCATCTCGTATACCAATCCCGAGATGTTTGCCGATTGGCTGAAACGTTACGGACCGGAGCGTATAATATTAGGCGCAGACGTGCTTGACGACAAGATAGCCATAAACGGATGGCTGGTAAATACCGAACGTGACATATTCGATTTTATAGCCTTCTACAAGGCCAAAGGCATAAGCCAGGTGTTGTGTACCGACATCTCAAAGGACGGAGCGCTCTCTGGCACATCCATCGAGTTGTACCGTAAGATAATGAAGCGCTTCCCCGACCTTCACCTCATAGCAAGTGGAGGCGTGTCGTCGGCTGATGACATTATCGCTCTTGACGAGGCAGGCATTCCGGCTGTAGTGTTCGGAAAGGCTTACTACGAAGGACGCATAGACATAGAACGTATAAGTCACCTCATTTAAAAAAATGAACGATTATGGGACTTGCCAAAAGAATCATACCATGCCTTGATGTGAAAGACGGACAGACCGTTAAGGGTGTCAACTTCGAGAATCTGCGCAACGCAGGCGACCCCGTGGAGCTTGCAAGACGATATAGCGAAGAGGGAGCTGACGAACTGGTGTTTCTTGACATCACAGCAAGTGCTGAAGGACGCAATACATTCACCGAGATGGTGGAAAGAGTAGCCAAAGTGATAAACATTCCGTTTACTGTTGGCGGTGGCATCAACGCCTTTTCTGATGTTGAGCGGCTGCTGTATGCAGGAGCTGACAAGATGAGCATCAACTCGGCTGCAATACGCAACCCGCAGCTTATAGACGAAATATCGTCGAAGTTCGGTTCGCAAGTGTGCGTATGTGCTATTGACGCACGCCAGGAGACCGATGGCGAATGGTATTGCTATGTAAAGGGTGGGCGAGAGCGCACCGAACGCCGTCTGTTCGATTGGGCTGCTGAGGTGGCCGACCGAGGAGCTGGCGAAATACTCTTCACCAGCATGAATCACGACGGAGTGAAGACCGGCTATGCCAACGGGGCGCTTGCGCAGCTGTCCACGCTGCCAATACCCATTATAGCAAGTGGAGGAGCGGGCAACATGCATCACTTCTACGATGCTTTCAGCATAGGTAGGGCTGACGCGGTTCTTGCTGCAAGCGTGTTTCATTTTGGCGAGATAAGCATTCCGGAACTCAAACGGTTTCTGAATGGAAAGGGAGTGAAAACAAGAATATAAAAAAGAACCTCATAAATAAAACGATTGGTTATGAATATAGATTTCGAAAAGATGAACGGACTCGTTCCTGCTATTATACAAGACAATACAACACGTAACGTGCTGATGCTGGGCTACATGAATCGCGAAGCCTACGAGAAGACTCTGGCTACGGGCAAGGTGACCTTCTGGAGCCGCTCACGCAACTGCTTGTGGACAAAGGGCGAGACATCAGGCAATTTCCTTAATCTTGTAGACATAAAGGTGGATTGCGACAACGACACTCTCCTGGTTAGAGTTAATCCTACCGGACCTGCCTGCCATCTCGGTACTGACACCTGCTGGGGCGAGACCAATGATGCCAACCCGCTGCTGTTCCTCACCGAACTGCAGGACTTCATCAACAAGCGTCATGAGGAAATGCCCGAAGGCTCGTACACCACGTCGTTGTTCAAGGACGGACTTAACCGTATGGCACAGAAGGTGGGCGAGGAGGCTCTTGAGGCTGTAATCGAGGCTACAAACGGCACCAACGACCGACTCATATATGAGGCTTCCGACATGTTCTATCACTTGATTGTGCTGCTCACAAGCAAGGGACTGCGTATAGAAGACATAGCCAAGGAACTCAAGGAGCGCCATGCTCCAAGTTGGCACAAACATTAAAATATAAGAATTCAAAAAACATATCGATATTATGTTGATAGAATATAACAAGGTCAATATCTATCAGGCTGACGAGATGATTCTCGAAGGCGTGGATTTTCAAGTGGATGCTGACCAGTTTGTATATATAATAGGTAAGGTGGGGTCGGGAAAGTCGACTCTGCTTAAAACCCTTTATTGTGAGGTGGATATCGACAAGGACGATGCCGAGACTGCCAAGGTGCTTGATAGAGACCTGACAACGTTGAAGCGTAAGGACGTTCCGGCTCTGCGTCGTGATATGGGCATTATATTCCAGGACTTCCAGCTGCTTCACGACCGTAACATCTACAAGAATCTGGAGTTTGTACTCCATTCTACCGGATGGAAGGACAAGAAGGAAATTGACGACCGTATAGACAATGTGCTGGCGGCTGTGGGTATGGAAGACAAGAAATTCAAGTGCCCGCACGAACTCTCGGGTGGCGAACAGCAGCGTATTGCTATTGCACGTGCCCTGCTCAATCATCCCAAGGTGATCATAGCCGATGAGCCTACTGGCAATCTCGACCCCGACACGGCAGAAAAGATTGTCGGACTGCTTTATGAGATTAGCCATACGGGCACTCCGGTGGTGATATCAACCCACAACCACGGACTGATTGAATGTTTCCCAGGTCGCATTTACAAATGTGAGGAGGGAAAACTTATTGAGATGACAGACAAAACAAATAAGGAAAATAACAAATAAAAATATACACACTATGAAAGTAATGAAGTTTGGAGGAACCTCCGTAGGAACACCAGAACGCATGAAGTCGGTAGCGGCAATGGTGTCAGAATCGGGCGAACAGGTTTTCATTGTCCTCTCGGCAATGTCGGGAACAACCAACTCGCTTGTCGAGATTTCAAACTATCTCTACAAGAAGAATTCGGATGGAGCTAATGATGTAATTAACAATCTCGAAAGAAAATATATGGACCATGTGGAGCAACTCTACTCCACAGACGAATACAAGCAGCGTACCAAGGAATTCCTTGCCTCCGAATTCAACTATCTGCGTTCTTTCACCAAGGACTTGTTTACAAGCTTTGAGGAGAAGAACATCGTGGCTCAGGGCGAGATAATGAGCACCAATATGGTGGCAAACTATCTTGAGGAGCAGGGTGTTAAGGTATGCTTGCTCTCGGCTCTCGACTTCATGAGAACTGACAAGAATGCCGAACCCGACTCACAGTATATCAAGGAGAAGCTTGGTGCCATCATGAAGGAGAACGAGGGCTACCAGATTTACATTACTCAGGGCTTTATCTGCCGCAACGCTTATGGCGAGGTGGACAATCTTCTGCGTGGCGGAAGCGACTTCACAGCTTCGCTCATCGGTGCCGCTCTTCCTGCCGAGGAAATCCAGATCTGGACCGATATCGACGGAATGCACAACAACGATCCGCGTGTCGTAGAAAATACAGAGGCAATACGTCAGCTCAACTTTGAGGAGGCTGCCGAGTTGGCTTACTTCGGTGCCAAGATTCTGCACCCTACATGTGTGCAGCCTGCCAAGTTTGCCGGCATCCCGGTACGCCTGAAGAACACTCTCGACCCTAAGGCTGAAGGCACCATTATCGACAATGTGCTGCTGAAGGGCAAGATCAAGGCTGTTGCAGCTAAGGACAACATTACTGCCATCAAGATTAAGTCGTCGCGCATGCTCTTTGCTACTGGTTTCCTGCGCAAGGTGTTCGAAATCTTCGAGTGCTATCAGACTCCCATCGACATGATTACCACGAGCGAGGTGGGTGTTTCGATGAGTATTGACAATACCTCACATCTCAACGAGATTGTTGACGAGCTGAAGAAATATGGCACAGTTACAGTCGATTCAGACATGTGTATTGTATGTGTTGTGGGCGACCTCGACTGGAGCAACCTTGGCTTTGAGACTCTTGTTCTCGATGCAATGAAGAATATTCCCGTGCGCATGATTTCATACGGAGGAAGCAACTACAACATTTCCTTCCTGATAAGGGAGTCGGACAAGGCACGTGCTCTTCAGAACCTTTCAGACGTACTGTTCAATAAGAAGTAAAAAATAGAAAAACATCAGTAAATGTTCCCCGTAGATAAATTTCAGGATACACGCACGCCGTTCTACTATTACGACACACAGCTTCTGCGTGAGACACTCAAGACCATCAATGAAGAGAGTGGCAAGCATGCCAACTATCATGTTCATTACGCAGTCAAGGCCAATGCCAACCAGAAGATTCTGCACATCATAAGCCAATACGGACTTGGCGCAGATTGTGTGAGTGGCGGCGAGATAAAGGCAGCTCTTGAGGCTGGCTTTCCTGCCGACAGCATAGTATATGCAGGAGTAGGCAAGAGTGATTGGGAGATAGAACTCGGACTTCAGAACGATATCGCCTGCTTCAATGTAGAGTCGATAGCCGAGCTTGAGGTGATTAACGACCTTGCACAAAAGCACGGCAAGAAGGCTCGTGTAGCGTTCCGTATCAATCCTAATATCGGCGCGCACACACATGCCAACATTACTACCGGACTTGCCGAGAACAAGTTCGGAATTGCCATGCAGGACATGGATAAGGTTATTGACGAGGCTCAGACGATGGCGAATGTTGAAGTTATCGGACTTCACTTTCATATTGGTTCTCAGATACTTGACATGGGCGACTTCAAGGCTTTGTGCAACCGTATAAACGACTTGCAGAGCCAGTTGACCAAGCGCAATGTGTTTGTCAAGAACATAAATGTTGGTGGCGGATTGGGCGTTAGCTACGACAATCCCGACCGTGAGCCGATTCCCGACTTCAAGGACTACTTCAACACTTATGCCACACACTTGTGTCTGCGCAATGACCAGCAGCTGCACTTCGAACTTGGTCGCTCGGTAGTGGCACAATGCGGTTCGCTCATAACACGCTTGCTTTACGTAAAGCAGGGTTCGTACAAGCAGTTTGCCATTGTTGATGCAGGTATGACCGACCTGATACGTCCTGCTCTCTATCAGGCCTTGCACAAGATACAGAACATCAGCAGCGACGAGCCTAACGAGACATACGATGTAGTAGGCCCGATATGCGAGTCGAGCGACGTGTTTGCCAAAGCCATCGACCTCAACAAGTGTCATCGTGGCGATTTGCTTGCAATACGTTCTGCGGGAGCCTATGGCGAGATAATGGCAAGTGGTTACAACTGCCGTCCTTTGCCGGAAGGATACATTTCTGAAGAATTCAGATAAGATATGATAATTGATACAATATCAATAATTTCATGCATAATTATCACCGTGCTTTTGGTGGTGTCGGTCGTGGCCAATCCGTTCTTCCGCAAGACGGATAAGGCTGACGACTTTGACACTCCCAACTCTGTCAACGACAGCGATATGCCACGGATTACAGTACTTGTGCTTGCCAATAACAACGCGCAGGCTCTTGACGCTAATCTGTCAATCATCCTTACACAGGACTACGCTCCTGGCTACGAGGTGATAGTGGTAGGGGAGAAGGGCGATTTGCCAACAGAAGCGGTTGTCGAACAGTATGCACATCGTGGCCATCTGTATGCTACGTACATTCCTCACCGCTCGCTCTTTATGAGCAAGTCGAAGCTTGCTGTGGCTCTCGGCGTAAAGGCTGCGCACAATGAGTGGATAGTTATGGTCAATGCCGAATGTCGTCCGCAGTCTGACGTGTGGCTCAAGACGCTTGCTTCACGTATGGACAGCGATGCCAATCTGGTTATGGGCTATAGCAATTACGATTCAGAGGCGCGAGGATATTACCGCTTTGCACGTTTGCGTACGATGTGTTATATGTTGCATCGTGCTGTAGGTTCAGTTGCCTATCGCACCAATGGCACCAACATAGCGTTCCGACGTTCGGAATTCATAGCCCAGGAAGGCTATCGTGGCAATCTTCAGCTTGTCAATGGCGAGTACGACTTCATCATCAACAAGTATGCACAGCCAGGACAGACACGTGTTGTTACAGCCGAGGACGCATGGATACGTGAAGACAGTCCTACATCCAAGCAATGGCACGATCGTGACATCTGTTATGCTCATATACGCAAGTTCCTGAGCCGTTCGACAGCACCACGCACTCTGTTCAACTTCGACATGACTATGATGTACGCCAATTATGCAGCTTTGGTTGCTTCGATAGTTCTGTCAGCTGTGTCTCAACGATGGATACTGCTTGCTGTAGCAGCTTTGTATCTTGTGCTGACAATCGTGCTGCGCTCGCTCATAGCCCGCAAGGTGTATGTTAAGTTTGGCGAGGAAATACCCGCATGGCGTACGGTCTTCTACGAACTGTCTATAGTGTGGCGTCAGTTGTCAACCAAAATTCGCTATTCACGGGCCGACCAATACGATTTCACAACTCATAAATTATAATGAGAATAAAATACGTCATACCATCCAAGCCAAGTCCCTCATACATCAACATCGAGATGTGGCAGATGCTGGTTCACGAACTTACAGTTTGTGATCAGGTAGATATTGTGGACATGTCACCCGACATTGTCCACATTTTTGGCATTTGGAACATGCATAATGTACGTCTGGTGGAGCAATATCGAAGTAAGGATATTCCCGTTGTGTTCACCTCGATAAATGGTGTGCAGAGTATTGTAAATCGTGATGGCCGTCAGGTAAATAGTCCTAATATCATATATGCAGTACGTCGTATTGTCCGCTCTGGTGCGGTAGTACATGCATGTGGACAGTTGGAGCAGACTTTCTTAAGTGGTTTTGCCAAGTCTTCTGGCATACATGTCATCACAAATGCTGCATTTACTTCTACTGTATCTGTTGATGATATGGTAGCGTTGTTCCGCTCGCTCTACGGTAGTGCGATACGGTCCAACGACACAGCCGTACGCAATCGTATAAGCCGGCAGATTGCAAAGTACAACATTCAGGACAAGTCGATACATGATATATGTACACGTCTTATGTATATCCGTCAGCGCTTCAAGATGCTCAACATACCGCAATCCGTACTTGACGAGACATCACAGGCAATGATTGATAGCGACTACGACGAGAAATCCATGCGACATACTCTCGACGAAATGCATCTGTCTAAATTTGCCTCATACACCATGGTGTTGCTCGAATCAAACAGTAGCCTTACCGAAGGTTTCATGCCAATCGACAGTCTCGATGGCAAAGTGGTGAGCGACATGCAAAAGCTAATAATTAACTAACATAAAAGCAAGTTATACTAAAATGGCAAACATACATCCCCCTAAGCAGCAGGACATGAAGTATCTTCATCTGTTGGCTCAGTCGTTTCCCAATATCTCAGAGGCAAGCATGGAGATAATAAATCTTCAGGCTATTCTGAACCTCCCTAAAGGTACAGAACACTTCCTTGCTGACATTCATGGCGAGTACGAGGCATTCCAGCACATCCTGAAGAATGCCTCGGGCAATATTCAGCGTAAGGTGAACGAGCTGTTCGGCAACACCATGCGCGAGTCGGACATGAAGGAACTTTGCACCCTCATCTATTATCCCGACCAGAAACTCGAACTGATAAAGGCTGCCGAGCCTAACATCATCGACTGGTATCGCATCACGCTTCATCAGCTCGTCTCGGTATGTCGTCTTGTAGCGAGCAAGTACACTCATTCCAAGGTGCGCAAGTCGTTGCCCCACGATTTCTCGTATATCATCCAGGAACTCCTTCATGAGCGTACCGATGATGCCAACAAGGCAGATTATGTAAACGTGATTATCGACACTATAATATCCACAGGTCGTGCCGACGACTTCATCGTTGCCATTTCCAATGTCATCCAGCGTCTCTCTATCGACCAGCTTCATATACTTGGCGACATTTACGACCGCGGTCCTGGTGCACACATCATCATGGACACCCTCTCGTCCTATCATTCATGGGACATACAATGGGGCAATCACGACATTCTGTGGATGGGAGCCTTGGCAGGCAATCGTGCTTGCCAATGTAATGTCATCCGTCTGTCGTTGCGCTACGCCAATCTTGCCACGCTTGAAGAAGGTTATGGCATAAATCTTGTGCCGCTTGCCACGTTTGCAATGGAGACCTATGGCGACGACCCATGCGAGGAGTTTATCCCAAAGATAGCGTCAGCCGACTCGGCACGTATTGACCAGAAGACAAGTCGTCTGACGGCTCTTATGCACAAGGCCATTACCATCATACAATTCAAGGAGGAGGCAGCCATCATCAGGCGCAATCCGGCATGGAAGATGTCCGATCGTCTGCTGTTCAACAAAATAGACTATCAGAAGGGTACGATCCTTCTTGATGGCAAGGAGTATGAACTCAAGAGCAACTCTTTCCCGACCATCGACCCTCGTCATCCCGACCGTCTCACGCCAGAAGAGAAGCAGCTTATGGACAAACTCAACCACTCGTTCCAGGTTTCGGAGAAACTGCACAAGCACATCCGTATGCTTCTTCAGCATGGTTGCATGTACGCTATATATAATAACAATCTGCTCTTCCATGCCTCTATTCCGCTCAATGCCGACGGCTCGTTGAAGGAAGTGGAGATTGCTCCCGATGTGAAGTGTTCTGGCAAGGAATTGCTCTACAACATCGGTATGATGATACGTACAGCATTCCAGACCGACTCAAGCGCGGAGGAGCGCACCTATGCCACCGATTATTTCCTATATCTGTGGTGTGGACCTGACAGCCCGTTGTTCGACAAGTCGAAGATGGCTACCTTCGAGCGCTACTTCATAGCTGACAAGTCGACACACAACGAGGAGAAGGGCAACTACTTCAAGCTGCGCGACAATGAGCAGATAGTCGACAATATAATGGACGCTTTCGGGGTGAAAGGCGAAAATCGTCATATTATCAACGGTCATGTGCCCGTACATGTATGCAATGGCGAGAATCCTGTCAAGGCCAACGGCAAGCTTATGGTTATTGACGGAGGCTTCTCGCAGGCTTATCATAAGGAGACGGGCATAGCCGGATACACACTTGTCTACCACAGCCGTGGATTTGTACTCGTTCAGCACGAGCCTTTCACGTCTACCCTTGATGCCATACAGAAATGTACCGACATCAAGTCTACAACGCAGATAGTTGAGATGTCTGCCCATCGTATGCGTGTAGCCGATACCGACATAGGTTGCGAGTTGTCCAAGCAGATTAACGACCTGCAACAGTTGCTCTATGCCTTCCGTCATGGATACATCAAGGAGGCTATGTCCAACAAATGATATAGGAAACACACGGACAATTAAATAGATACAATAATGATTAGAAGAGTCAGAATACAGGATGCTGCCGATATAGTGGCTATATATAATAGGTATATAACCGACACGACTGTAACGTTCGAGATAGAACCTATATCAGTCTGTGAGATGCAGAAGCGTATAAGTGCCATAGCCTCCTCATTTCCTTATTTCGTCTATGAAGATCAGGGTAGGGTGGTAGGCTATGCTTATGTACATCGATGGAAGGAGCGTGCAGCCTATGCTCACACTCTCGAAACCACCGTATATCTCAATCCTGACCTACGCCATTCGGGCATAGGTACCACCTTGATGCAGCATGTCATTAATGAGTGTCGTGCTCAGAACTACAAGGTGCTCATAGCCTGTATTACTGTTGATAATAGCGATAGTCTCGAGTTTCACAGGCACTTGGGCTTCACGCAGGCATCACTCTTCCACAATGTAGGTGAGAAGTTCGGACGCTTCCTCGATGTCATAGATATGGAGTTGCAGCTATAAAAGTAAACACAGCCCCTAAAAAATAATTTCAAGAATAATAACAAATATACTTTAATTATGAACAGAACCATCATTACAGTAGTAGGC
>JAIJMN010000348.1:0-1568 GCA_022735715.1 Prevotella sp. | reverse complement strand
TAAAGTTACAACAACTTTTAGACATAGCAAAGCCCTGGCTTGTGAAAGTCAGGGCTTTGTGATTTTTTTAAGAATCAGGGAGTTTTGACACACCCTCCTTCAAGGGAGTCGTTTCAACCGTACCCCTTTATGAATTTCGTCCTATAACTTCCATTCACCACACACCATGATGCTCCAAACCAGTAGCTGAACTTCTCGCCAGTCTTCATGCCACGCTTCACGCCCACAGTATTGCCATATATGCCCTGCTTCAGATGGTTACGGTCAGGCACAAAGCGAGTCTTCACGCCGCCTTCGGGGAAGATGGCAGCCACGTATTTCTGGAAGTTATGCCGTTCGTACGAATCGGTTGGATCGTCATAGGCAATGACGTCCTTGCCCAGCGTTAGGGCTTCAGAGGCTGATGTTTGCACTACGAAGCCTCCAGCCACGTCCATTGGACGGGTCAGACCGTCGTACCACACCGTCATACGGTTGAAGTTGCTTGCTTTCTTCTACGTGTAGAAACAAAAAAAGGACTTTACCGAAGTAAAGTCCTTTTAGATTGATTTGGTGATCCGCATGGGGCTCGAACCCATGACCCCAACATTAAAAGTGTTGTGCTCTACCAGCTGAGCTAGCGGATCTCCGTGTTTGCCTTATGTTTCAAAAGCGAGTGCAAAGGTACGTACTTTTTTCGTATCTTGCAAATTTATAGCTAAGAATATTTCGTTTTTTGCTTCTCTGCCGATAAAAATCATTAATTTTGTGTTCTGCATTCAGTGAATGCTATATAAATAAAGTATAGCAACTTAAAATGAAAGAATCAAAATTCCAAAATGAACAATTCAAAATCGCAGGCGTAGCCGAGAACAATTCAAAATTCAAAACTCAAAACTCAAAATTCAGTATGTGCTCCATCGAACGTCATCCCTTTAAGCCTTTTCTTCCCGAAGGCTGTCGTCTGCTGATGCTTGGCAGTTTCCCGCCAGCCGAGAAGCGCTGGTCTATGCATTTCTATTATCCCAATTTCACCAATGACATGTGGCGAATCTTCGGCTTGTGCTTCTTTGCTGACAAGCTTCACTTTGTGGATGTGGAGAATAAGACATTCCGTCTGGATGAGATTATCGAATTTCTTACAGCCAAGGGTATTGGCATGTACGATACCGCTACGGCTGTACGCCGACTGAAGAATACCGCTGCCGACAAAGATCTGGAAGTGGTTGAACCTACCGACCTCAAAGATATGGTACGCTCATTGCCATGTCTTGAAGCCATTGTAACAACTGGACAAAAGGCTACTGACGTGCTGCGCGAGTGTTTTGACATTAAAGACGAACCACGTGTAGGAGAATATGTGGAGTTCGAATTTGAAGGAAGACGGTTGAGGCTCTGGCGAATGCCAAGCAGCTCAAGGGCTTATCCGCTAAAGATAGAGAAGAAAGCGGAGTATTATGGGAGGTTGTTTTAAAAAGGAAAAAAAGTCAAAGAGGGTGTGTCAAAACTCCCTGATTCTTAAAAAAATCACAAAGCCCTGACTTTCACAAGCCAGGGCTTTGCTATGTCTAAAAGTTGTTGTAACTTTA
>JAIJMN010000347.1:0-1569 GCA_022735715.1 Prevotella sp. | reverse complement strand
CTTTTAGTGGACTGTAATTATTTAAACAGATAATTTAGATAGCCATCTTTGAACTTCTTTGTTAAAGGATAGTTTTCTATTGTCATCTGTTGTTGATATGCTAGCAATAAAACATTCACTCAGTTTATCATCAAAAACTCCCATATCCACCATTGGATTCTTTATGATCAGTACTGGCATACCTTCCATTAATGCCATTCCTACTTCTATATCATTCCAAGGTGTTGACATCCACTTGTTTTGCCAAATTTGTTCGTCCTTCGTATTTGGGCGGAATGTAGCCTCTTTAATACTTATTTGTTTAAATCCAAAGGCAACCATACCAACTGAATTCTTTATTTTTTCACGTATTCTATTCAGTTGGCCATAACAAGGGTAGTCGTCTTTTATATAATAATGGACATTATAGCCTTGGGCCTCCAAAAATGACTTGAAGTCTTTTGTAAGAAGTTCTTCTCCTTTTTCCATTATGCTTGGCATTGAGAAGAATATGCTCTTGCTTGATTCTAATTTATGTCCGGCTGTCACTCGGTCATCATCCAGGTACTTACCGTCAACAAGCTTTTCTTTTATTTTATCGGGTACGTGCAATGCGCCGGTAAAGTCGGCATTCTTCAAAAATACATTTTTAAACTTTACCCTTGTCAAATCCGCTTCTCTAAAACAACTGTTTGACAAATCAGAATTCTTGATTTGCGTACAAAATAAAATGGATCTGTAGAATATGGCTTTTCCTGATAGATTTTCCAAAAGTGCATAGGACAAGTCTGCTAAATAAAAATCCGTCGAATCAACTTTAATATTCTTATCATCCTTTCTACCCAGATATACATCCTGCAGATTTGTCTTTTGTAAATCCATATTGGATAAGTCCACAGCATAAGCCAAACCATCTGCCATAGTCTTTTGGAATATTCCTGTCGGAAGAACTTTCAACATTGAAGAAATCACATTAGCGCTTTCTTGAAATAGGAACAGATTGAATTTCTGTACCTTTCCATTAAAGAATCTTCTTATCATAATAGCAGAGGCTAATCTTACAGTGTTATCAGATGAAGATAGGTTTCCGACTATTTTATCAAAAGCCGAAACTTCTTCTGCACGTCTCGCCCTCTTGCTTTTAACGCCTAAGTAACTGAAAAAGAAGAAAGACAAAATAGCACAGATGCTTGTGAACAAAGCAACCAATGCTGGTATATAGGTAATTTTAAAAGCTTCCATGTTTATAGTAATGTTTTTGAGAATAGTACTTTATATATTTGATTAGTTAATATCGGTAATGTTTGTAAGGTTATATCGCCTTTACGATATATACGTCACTTCCAAATTCTTCGTGCCATTTAAAAGTATTAAATTTATTGCTTAGGAATAATTTTAGGCAAAGTTACAAAAAATATATAAAACTCATAACCTACGAACAGAATAAATTACACAGCCTTTCTTTCTTCTCGTATTGAGTGGAAAGACTTTGGCTCACCCGATATATATAGGGGATTAAGCGTATAGTTTTGTAAGTCTGAAAAGAAAGAAATTTATATCCGTTACTCCTCTTAAAGCAGCTCTAAACGC
>JAIJMN010000346.1:0-1571 GCA_022735715.1 Prevotella sp. | reverse complement strand
CCTATTGTACCGAGCATCACCTTGCCCTCGTTCTCCTTGGCTGGCTCGTCGAAGCCAAGCTCAAAGAAAGGCTCAGCTTGCATGGCAGCACGTGTGCCGAGCTTTGTGTCGATAATCTTCTTGCCTGTGCTCAGCTGTGTGGTTTCGGGTTGTCCTTCCTTAGCCCAATCGCTGTGGTAATTGGTGAGGTAATATTTTGAAGATTTGAAATAGAGCATAGTAGAACTATAACGCCAAAGAGTGATAGGTGCCTTCTCTTTATGTGAAATCTCGCTCCAAGCCTTGATGACGTTCTCCTTGGCATAAGCCACATAATGCAGCTTCACAGTCAATGGATAAACCTTGTCCTTAAGCGTGATGACAGTCTCAGTGCCACCCTTCACAGCCTTCTGCTCAGACGACTGATAATACAGATAGGTGGTCATGTTGCCATCGGCGTGGGTCACTGCTACAGCAGGCTCAAAGAAATCTTCGGCACCAGAAGTGGCATACACCTCATGTCCACGCTGGCAAACAGCTCCATCGGAAGCTGCATATACGTCCCACTTCAGGTTGTCATAATCAGCAGGATTCAGAAACTTGTCGCCAAGATAAACCTGATATAGGCGGCCCTTAGGCGATACTTTCATCACAAGGTCGGTCTTGTCGGTAGACACTCGGATTACTTTCTGGGCAAATGTCATAACTGAGGTCATGAACATTGCAGCAATCAAAATAATAGACTTTTTCATTGTCGTATGGTTTTTATTATTAAATTCTATATTTTCTTTAACTTCTCACTTAGAACTTGATGCCAGCACTGAATTCAACAGTGAACGGGCGCATATAGTTGCCACTCATGTATTTGCCTGCATACTTGCCTGTCTCTTCCTTAGTGATAAGCTCCGAACCGCTAATAGTACCCTTGGCTCTCTTCTCGTTGAAGATGTTTACGACGCTAACACCAAGGCTGAGTTTTTTGTTCACGTTCCAGTTCACACCACCGAATGTCTCCCAGTGGCCATTGAAGTAGAGGGCCTCCTGAAGGTTGGCGTAGGTCTTGCCGAAGTAGTGGAAGCTGAGCCATGCATTGAGGTTCTTGGTGATGTCATACTTGGGGTCAAGCTCAATAAGCACCTGCGGAATCTCCTTGACAATCATATTGTTGGCATTGACACCCATCGACTGGCCGTCGCTGAACGTTACTTTGGCGTTATAGTTCTTGTACACCGGCTTCTGACAGGTGAAGAGTGCGTGCATATGGAAATTCTTGAACGGATTGATCTCGGCAGAAGTTGTCCAACCCAAAGTATGGATGTTGTAGATAAGCAACACTGTCTTGCCCTCCGATGTGCCAGGCTTAGTGAGGTTCTGCTGGTCGATGTTGTTCGACTTTGAGATGTATGTCACCATAGAAGAAAGATCGAGCCAATTGTTTCGGTAGAGGATACCGCCACGAATTCACGTTGTATGTCATCTGCAAAGTTGCTGCATAGTTGAGCTTATTCTTGGTGACATTTCAAGCTGCCGATTTGTTGAAGACCATCAACAGATACAAACTTGCCGAGGAGGAAGCCACTACCTTCTATACA
>JAIJMN010000074.1:0-11383 GCA_022735715.1 Prevotella sp. | reverse complement strand
GCAACCGAAAAGTGTTAAATTTTAGAATATGCTGGTAATTAAAGATTTACACTCGGATATTTCTGATTAGTTTTGGTTGTTCTATGGTTATAAATACAACCTGAGAAATAATCCCTCAAAACGCAATATATATTCATTGGCAAAGTAATATATATTCATTGGCAAAGTAATATATATTCATTGGCAAAGTAATATATATTCATTGGCAAAGTAATATATATTAAATGGCAAACGAATATATATTACTTTGTCAAGTAGTATTATATTACTTTTTTCTGATGAATTAGAATATCACGAGTCCCAATAATCCGCATACAAGCATTACGAGTATAGGGTTGGTTTTGCGGAACTTGGTGAAGTAGAATGTAGCGGCAAATAGTGCTATGCTTATGCCAAAGTTTACGGCATTGTCGGTTGGTGATCCGAAGTTATCCTTGTTCATAAGCAGCACGGCAGCCGCAGCTATCAGTCCTACGATTGTAGGGCGCAAGCCTTTGAAGATGTCCTTTACTATCTTCGAGTCCTTGTGATTGATGAGATAGCGTGATATAAGTATCATTATTACAAATGGCAACCATATTATGCTCAGCGATGCTATTACTGAGCCTACAGCTGCCAACCATTGCGGATAACCTTGATTCAGTACTGCCACATATCCTGCGTATGTAGCTGCATTGATGCCGATAGGACCTGGTGTCGACTGGCTTATAGCCACTATATCGGTAAACTCGGCATTGCTGAGCCAAGCATTCTTCACCACCACCTCGTTGTGTATAAGCGACAGCATGGCATAACCGCCACCGAAATTGAATGTTCCTATCTTGGTGAAGACTATAAAGAGTTTCAGAAAAATCATTTGAGAGTTTTGAATTTTGAATTTTGATTTTTGAATTGTCGGCTTTGCCGATTTTGAATTATTGAATTTTGAATTGTTGCCGTTGGCAATTTTGAGTTTTGAGTTTTGATTTTTGAATTGTCGGCTTTGCCGATTAGGAATTATTCAGTTTTGAATTCAGAATTGCCAAATGCTGTAACTCAAAATTCAAAAATCTAAAATTCAAAATCGCAGGCGTAAGCCGAGAACAATTCCTAATTCAAAACTCCTAATTCCTAATTCTTCTTAGTCGTGTAACGCCCAAGAAGCCATCCTGCCACACCGGCTATAATAATAAGGTATATAGGTGAGACATTGGCTAAGGCTATGAGCAGACAGCATGCTATCGGAATCCATACGGTGCGC
The DNA here is from genome assembly GCA_022735715.1 of Prevotella sp. GTDB lineage: Bacteria > Bacteroidota > Bacteroidia > Bacteroidales > Bacteroidaceae > Prevotella. The sequence continues at coordinate 10,143 of JAIJMN010000074.1, read as the reverse complement.
CATGTTATGCCAGCCGTCTTAGCCATTTTGAAGCACGGCGCAGCAATCAGAGCCACCACAGCCGGTCGCACTCCGCGGAAGAACTTCTCCACCCAAGGGCTGTCCTTGATGTTATGGAAGAACATGGCAATAATCATAATGGCGATGATAGATGGTAGGGCTATGCCAACGGCACCTACAATACCACCCCAAACACCACGTAGCTTATAGCCTATATGGCTTGCCATATCAACGGCAAATATGCCAGGTGTGGTCTGTGCCACCACCATAATATCCATAAACTCTTGGCGGTCCATCCATTGGTTTTTGTCTACAAACTCGCGTTCCATAATCGGAATCATGGCATAACCGCCTCCGAGGGTGAACGCTCCAATCTTGTTGCATGTCATGAAAAATTTCAACAGCATAGTGAATGAGTGTTATCCGTTTGAATAATGAAGGTGTTGATATAAAAAACTGCGCCAGAACGAAACATCACTGTTTCATCTGGCGCGCTCGATCTAATATAATAAAATTGGTAATATTCCGGTTTGATTATGAGTAGCGCAGGATCTGACCTGGACGCAACTTCATCTTCTTTGTTATGTGGTTGAGTTTGCAAATCTGTGCGATTGTAACGCCACGCTTGCGTGAGATGCTCTCCAGGGTCTCGCCCTTAACCACCTTGTGATACTGTATCTGGTCATCCAAACCCGATGTAGTGCGGTCGTTGGTAGCGTAGTCGTCGCTTGAATTGTTTTTTGCAAGTGTCGAACCATCCTGCTTACCACGCAGACGAGTGGCGTTAGCCGACTCGTTGTCGTATGTAGAACGGTTGAAAGCATAATAGTCGCCCGTTACGTCCTGCTCGCGGAAGTCGAACATCAATGCCGGGTTAAGAGCGACTCCGCACAGACGAGTCTCGAAGTGCAGGTGTGAACCGGTGCTTCGTCCAGTATTGCCACCAAGTCCGATTACCTCGCCAGCTCTGACAGTCTGGTTCTCCTCTACGAGTTGCTTAGAGAGGTGACCGTATATGGTTTCCAGTCCGTTGTTATGTCGTATCACGATGTACTTGCCGTATCCGCCACCCTCGTAGCGTACAATGCGCACCTTGCCTGAGAATGCAGCGCGAATAGTGTCACCGATATACACTTTTATGTCGAGACCTTTATGCTGGCGTCCCCATCGCGAACCGAAATTACTTGTTATCACGCGGCTTGTGGTGGGCATGCAGAAGTTGCGCAGGTCGATGTTGAAGTGTTCGGGCAACTCAGTAGCGCGGTGAGCATATTTGTTATCCCAGTTGGCGTACAGTTCAGATGCTGGCGATTCGGTTTCCTCCTTGATGGTAATGTTGCGCAGCATGATGGTGTCTACAGCAGCCATCTTGCGGTCAACGGGAGCTTGTCGTGCGATAAGATCTTGTGCTCCTGCATGGTTTGGAGCCACTGCCAGGAACAATGATATTGCTAATGTCTTAATTGTCTTCTTTAAATTCATTGTTTTAAGGATGCATTTAAGATTAGAATGAGTATATCATTCTTTCAAAAGGTGATCGTCGAACTAACAATAGTGTTCAACCTTTAACTTGTAATCTGCAATACAGACATTGCAGATTTGTAATTTAGGCGCAAAGATACTAAAAATATTGCGTAATATTACAACTGTCCTTGTGATGTTAACAGTTTTTGTAACAAGTTTAACAATTTGGTTCCAGTTATTTACGTTTGATAATATCTGATAAGGCCATACGCAACAGTTTATGCTATTAGTCATAATACTATATGCGTACGACCTTTTGTCATGTTTTTTTATATATAGTTGATGTGTGTTCTGGTTTAAGGATTGACTATAAGCCCTTTGTTCATTGTATCCATTAAGTACATAGAGAGTTTGTTATTTCCTTGTTGGTTTCTGTTTCAGAGCAGCCGGTCGCATCGAATAGTTCTTCTTGCCGTATGCTGGCTCTGATGTTATGAATGCCGGAACCTTGCCTCCGTTCTTTCTTACATGGTCCAGCATCTTCTCGAGACCCACAGCATATTCAAAATGAATATTGGCATCGTCGCGGCTGTTGTCATTATATGCAATATAGCGCAGATATTCCACACATTTGTTAAACCATATTTCTGGCAGTTCGTCAGCCATATAGTAGCTAAGTCGTGCTATGTATTTCAAGCTGTTTATCAGTTTCTGCTGGTCAACCTCAGGGTTGGCAATCATAGCGTCAATACGCTTAATGGCTTCGTCGTATTTCTTGTCGTGAGTAGCGGCGTTTATGCGAATCATTTCGCAGTTGAATGCCTTTCCTTCAAAATCACACAATTTCTCAATCTCGCTTATATCGCCATAGGCTGTTTCTTTAGCCAGTTTCTCGTCTACGGCTTTCTTTCCGAAGAGTTGGCAGAACTGGTTGTAATTGTCCGATACATCCTTTAGGTATGGCGTTACGCCCGAGATGCAAGAGCAGAAGATAGGCCATACGTCCTTGTCCTGAATCTTTGCGCCACCCTTTATCAGTTCGTCAAACGCCTTGTTAACTTCGTTTCTGGCATATACCGAATGCTTGTACATGATGTAGTCCTCTATAAGCTTGCGCTCACGGTTGCCCTTGGCATATTGTTCTTCAAGATAGTATGAGCGCTGTGAAGGATTCAATGCACATTTACCAGTCTGCAAGAACTGTTCGACGGTCTGTCGGCTGCTGCTTCTATGTACAGGTTTTTCGGTTGTAGGGTCTATGAACAGATAGGTGGGATAGCTGCGTATGCCGTATTTCTTAGCCAGTTCAATACCTTCGCCATTCTCTGTGTCAATCTTGGCACAAACGAAGTTGTTGTTATAGAAGCTTCCTACAGTAGGCAGAGTGAACACGGTTGTAGCCATATTATAGCACGGACCGCACCACTGGGTGTAGAAGTCGACAAATATGAGTTTGTTGTCTTTCTTCGCCTCGTTTACTATCTCTTTCCACGATTGGTGGTTGAAATTGATGCCGGGGTTGCCGGCATCAATTCCATTATTGTCTGCTGCTTTGGCTATTACGAATGTCAGAGCCATTACAGCTAAAATCAATAGTTTCTTCATTTCTGTTTTTTTACAATTCTATTGTTCTGTTTTATCGTTCGTATTGAGGCATATCATTGAAGCTCAATACATTCTCTGGCACTGGCATGACATATCGTAGGTCGTTTGGCTCAAGCGTCCATGTTCCCTCTTCTCCTGCCGAGTGAGTAATGGTTTTGGCAAACCAGCTCTCGCGGTTCAGTCGCTTTAGGTCTATCAGTCGCATCAGTCCGTTGAATGCAAATTCCTTGCGTCGTTCGTCAATCACCATCTTCAGTACTTCCTCTTTCGACAGATTGGTAGGTGTATTGAAGTGTACATTGTTCTTGATACGCATGTCGCGCAGTCTGTTCAGATATTCCAGAGCCTTGTTGGGGTCGCCTATGCGTGCCTCGCATTCGGCTGCTGTGAGGTACACTTCGGGTGTCGACAGTCCGCAGTTTATCTCGATGTAAGGAGCGAAGATAGTGTATCCGGGGAAGTGAACCGGTGAACCTCCAGTGGTATATGGATTGAACTCGTCCTTCGAGAAGAACAGCGCCAGTCGCATATCCTCACCGTTAGCAGGCAGATTGCGTGCGAATGTCTCCAGAAGGCTGTTGCTTGCGGCTACCTGTTTGAATATGTACGTAGTATTGTTAAACAGTCGGGTATATACATTTTCTATGTTTTTTGCCTCATCGGGGAAAGTTTCGCCCTCATCCGAAGCCAGTACGAGTCGTCCCCATTGTCCTTGTATAGCCTTGTACAGTTTGTAGTCCAGCAGCTTGTCGTTCTGTTGCAACGAGAGTCGGGCTTTTTCCAGCGCCTTCTCGTAGTTGCCCTGATAAAGATACATTCTTGAGAGGAAGGCGTAGCCCACACTCTGACTTGGGTCGAACGAATATTTAGTCTTTTGTGCCAGCTTTGGTACAGCCTTGTCAAGGTCGCTTTTTATCTGCTGGTAGACCTGCTCCACCGATGCACGGGCATACTTCTCGCCCTTTATTTCCTCCGACAATACCAGTGGCACGCCATAGTCGTTAGCTGCTGTCTGGCTGTCATAGTGATTGCCGTATAGGTTTACGAGGTTCATGTATTCGAAAGCGCGTCCTACCAAAGCTTCAGCCCACAGCTGTTCGCGTTCGGCAGCTGTTCTGTCGGCAGCCTTCAGTACGTTGTTTATCACGGCGTTGTATGTGAATATGTTGGCGTATGCGTCTTCCCAGCAAGCATCGTTCTGTCCCGGAGTGAAGAGTTGTCCGTGCTGGAATGAATACGCATTCCTTATCTCTTCCGACATTCCGTAGAATTCAAATTCCGGAGCTTCGGGGCATGTGCCACGAGCTACGAGCTGTGCGTCGTCGGTGATGAAGAGCGGATATACGTCCAAAGCACGATACAAGCCTTGGTTGTTCATCAGCTGTTTGTAGTCCTCGTATTTCTCAGGAATAGTAAATCCCTTAGGCTTGTTGTCAAGCCAGTCGTCGCACGAAGTCATTGCTGTCAATGCCAATGCGCAAGCCGAACATTTGATGATATCTAATATTTTCATAATATCCTATCTGTTTTTTAGAAGTTTGCCGAAATACCGATTGTATAAGTTGCCGGGATGTGATAGCCACGTGATGGTGTTAGCGATGTTCCGCTCCACACTTCAGGGTCGAGATTGTTCTTGTTGGCTGCCCAGTAGAAGAGGTTCTGAATCTGCAGGCTAACACGCAGGTTCTGCATGTACACCTTATTAATCCATTGCTTGGGGAATGTGTAGCCTATAGTCAGGTCGCGCAGCTTCAGATAGTCAGCCTTCTGTATGTGCTTGTTGGCGGCACTCCACAGATATTCCGAGTACGAATTGGCTGTCTTGTAGAGGAATGCAGGAGCCATGTCTGGGTCTTTCTCGTCGCCAGGATTCTGCCAGAAGTGCATTCTGTCCTTATCCATCACGCCCGAATAGTTCAGTGTCGGCATGCGGTTCCATACATAGCTTGCAGCAACGTCGCGCATCTTGTGTCCGCCGTAGAACACGAACATGAAGCTGAGGTCTATGCCTTTGTAGCTTATCTTGTTGCTCAGCGATGCGGCATACGGAGGATCCGTTGTGCCAGAGTATTCCAGGTCTTCCTTCTCCAGGTCGCGATACGATTTCACTATCTCGCCGTTTGCCTTGTATGCCTGCGGAACACCGTTCTCGTCGAGTCCGGCATAGCGTATCGAGTAGAGCGAATTCATAGGCTTGCCTTCTCTGTTTTGCAAGCTATAAAAATAGTCAATTGCCGATGTCCCGCTGTTCTCTATCTTGGTCAGCTTGTTCTTGTTGTAGCTGAATGTGAATGCCGATGTCCACATGAGGTCGCGTGTGCGTACGTTTACGCTCTGCAGACTTATCTCCACGCCTCGGTTGTACATCTTGCCGTAGTTCATCATGAGCGATGTCCATCCCGTAGTGGGGTCGGTAAGCTGGTTGCCAAGGAGGTCGTTGCTGTTCTTGCTGTAGAATTCAATGCTACCGTTCAGTCGGTTCTTGAGCAAGTTGAAGTCAACACCGAGGTTGAATACGTTGGTCTTCTCCCATCGTAGTGTCGGGTTTGGAGGGGTTGTTATGTACGAGTAGTATTCGTTGGTGTAAGAGTTAGGGCGGCTCACGTTAGTGGCAATCATATACGGACCGCTGTTCTTAGCCACGTTACCGTTTATACCATACGTTGCGCGCACAGCCAGACGGTCTATCCAGTCGTAGTTTTCAAGCACTACATAGTGCAGGCCTGCCGACCAAAGCGGACGATACTGATACTTGGGATCGGTACCGAAGAGGTTCGACTGGTCGATACGTATGCTGCCCGTAGCGGTCAGCTTGCGGTCGAATGTGTACGAGGCGTTGCCGTAGAAAGCCACATAGCGGTTGTCGGTGTATCCGAAACTGTCGTACGGACCATAGTAGTAATAGTTGCCATACACAGCCTGCGTGCCCTTTACTGCGGTGCCAAGAGCCAGCTCGTTTATCGACTTGAATGCCAGAGTCTGGTCGTTATATCCCCACTTGTTTACCACAGTGTTTTGAGTCACCACCTTGCGGCGTTCTGCACCCACGAGAGCCTGCACTCCGTGGATGCCGAACTCACGGTTGAAGTTGAGCTGCATACGGAATGTGTACGAGTGGTTCTTCACCCATGTCTCTTGCAGTTTTGCACCTTCCGGAATGTGTTTTGTCACATTTCCGTCCGTACCTATCACAGTAGCGTTGTTCACTTCGGTCTTCACTGTGTACGAGTCGGCATCATACATCTGCTTGGTGTATCCGTCGGTATGCTCGGTCTGATACATTACGTCCAGATCCAGACCCTCCATAAACTTTATCTTTGCACCTATATTGATGTTCTGATACTTGTTCTCGTTCTTATAATGTGCCTTGTCTACCTCATTTGCAGGGCGGTAAGTCTCGTCGAGCAGTCCCAATGAGTTGAGGCGGTCAATCTCCATCTGGCTTTTGTTGTTGTACCACTGAGCCGGAGTGCCGTCCTGATTGTACAGCATACGATACGACGGACCCGAGTAGAGGTTGCTGTATCCCGTAAATCCGTTGTTGTAGCTTGCCTTCACATTACTGTTTATAATGCCCACGTTTACACGCAGCCACTTGAAGAAGTCAAACTGGTTCTTGAAGTTGAATCCCAATCGCTGTGTCGACTGTTTCTTCTCGTAAGGCAGATTTTCCTGATAGTTCACCGAAAGGGCGTACTTGTATATGTCGGCACCGCCACTGAACGAGAGGTTGTGCTGATGAACCATCGACGCACTGCGTACAAAGGCATCCTTTATCTGCTGATAACGGTCTTGGTTGCGATACACGTTGAGCTGGCTTTCCAGGTCGGCATCGCTCAGCTTGCCTCTTGCGTTGGCATACAGCAGACGGTAAACCTCGTTCATCTGTGTCTTCGAATTCTCCTCGACATAGTTGGAGTGAGGATATTGGAACAAGGTCTTCTGCAGGTCAACCAGTTCCGCACTTGAAGTAAGGTTCAGATAGTCGCGCGATGGAAGTGGAGTAAACTTGATGCTGCCGTCGTAGCTCACCTTTGTCTTTCCCTTCTCGCCTTGGCGTGTAGTGATGACGATAACGCCGTTGGCAGAGCGTGCTCCGTATATAGAGGCAGCCGAAGCATCCTTCAGTACGGTCACGTTTACGATGTCGGCAGGGTTCAGAGCGTCGATGCTTCCCTCAAAGGGTATGCCGTCAACTACATACAATGGAGCCTTGCTACCGTTGATTGTCGATATGCCACGAATTTCAGGAGTCCTGCCGGGCACTCGCTTCAGTCCAGCCACCAGACCTTCCATACGGTCAAGGATGTTGGTCTGCAGCTTGTCCTGCATCTTTTCGGGAGTCAGCACGGCAAACGATCCGGCTGCTCTTTCCTTCGAAATGGTCTGGTATCCCGTAACGACAACATCGTTAAGGGTATTGTTTTCGTCGTAAATTACGATGTTAAGCCGGCGGCTGCCAGCCTTTCTGCGTATGGTCTTCTTGCCGATATACGAAATTTCAAGCATGTCGCTTGCTTCGGCAGTGGGCAGACTGAAGTTTCCGTCAATGTCTGTAACCGTCTTTATTTGGGTTCCCGGCACAAACACGGTAGCACCGATAAGGGGCAGTCCGTCCTGGTCTACAATACGACCGTTCACGCCTTTGTCCTTGCCGGTGTTTTTCTGATGTCCACCTTGTTTTATATGTTTCACTTGAATGTAGCGTCCTTCTGTGGTGGCTGCAAAAGGCAGGTCGCCCAGAAGAATGCGTACAGCTTCGATGGCGCTCTTTTCCTGCACCTTAGCAGTAGTCTTGTACCTGCTCAGCAGGCTGTAGTCATAGTTGATCTTGTAGTAGCATGATTGGCGTTCCACTTGGTTAAGTGCGGAAGGCAATGCCTGGTTTTTCACATCAAGGGTGATTTTGTTGCCCTGTGCATGTGCAACTGTAGCAATCATGAGAAACAAGATGCTCAGTACGAACAATTTTAATCCCTCTTTTTTCATGAATAGTTACTTTAAGTTAATACTAAATTTTAAATCTTAACCTAAGTACGCAATCATATCTAAAAAGGGTACTCTTTAGTAATGATTTTTTTATAAATTTCTGTTTGAAGTTTTAAATCGCAAGAAATTACATATTTTATTCTATAGATATAATATCCTTGTTCAGCTTGAATTTTGCTATGCCCAGGTCGTTCAGTCTACGCACGATGTCCTTCAGACTGTCGCTATGTTCAGCAACGAAATGCAGTTGGCGGTTCATGTCAGCCTCGTGCTCAAATACTATGTTCACGTTATACCATCTGCCAAGCTCCATCATAATATCTACCAGACGGTCGCGCTCAAAATAGAAGAAACCTTCTTTCCATTGTATTAGAGGGTATATGTCCACGTTCTTTATCGACATGTCGGCTCCTTCGGTTAGCGAAGCCATCTGTCCGGGCACGATGAATTCCTCGCTTCCGTCGTTTGTTTTCACGGCAACGCTTCCGCTCACCAGTGCCACATAAGCCTCCTTGGCAGAGTAGGCGCAAACGTTGAATGATGTTCCGTGTACGGTTGTGGTGAAGTATTCGGTCTGCACGATGAAAGGATGCTGTGTGTCTTTCGTCACCTCAAAGTAGGCTTCGCCTGATACGTCCACCTTGCGTTCCTTGCCTACGAACTCCTCAGGAAACGCAATCTTGCTGTCGGCATTCAGCCATACCTTTGTTCCGTCGGGCAAAGTCATGTGGCAGTCCTTGCCTCTCGGAGTGCTCACCTCCATCATCTTTATTGTGCGACGCAGCACAGTGCTCTTCTTTGCTGGTACAAAAGCCAGTATCTTCTCATCTTTCACCACTTTTTTCTCTCCGCCGTCCGTGCTTATCACTATATCCATAGCGTCAGCCTTGGCACTGAACACTTCTACCGAAGTCGTTTTTCTCGAAGGTATTACACATACAATAGCAAGTATTACGGCAGCAGCAACGCCTGCCACCCATCTGTACAGATGTCTTCTGCTTGTATTCATTGTCTCTTCGTCAGAGTCGTCAATGATAGTCTGTCTGAAGCGCTCCCATTCCTTTTCAACATCGGGCATTTCTGTATGCGATTTTATGAGCGCACGTCTCAGTTCCATCTGTTCCTTGTCAGACGGCTTCTCGTTCATATATATATTATTGTCAATGTTGTGCATAATCAAAGAGTTTTTTTATTATAGTACTTCGTCAGGCTTGAAATAGGTACACCAATTATCGCTTTTTAACATTAAAGTGTTCTCTTAACATTGCAAAGGCTTTCATTACATGCTTCTTCACTCCGTCGGTAGTGATACCTGTCATTTCCGCCACTTCCTTGTATGTGTGCCCGTTCAGGTAGCATTCCTTTATGACAAACTGTGTGCGTTCGGGCATCTGTTCTATCACAAGGTTCATCTCGTCAATCCTATCTTCCATCAGTTCGAAGTATTCCCCGTTATCCTCTTCCGATGCAATCTTGCTGTATATTATATATCGTTCCTTGCTGTATACCCTGCGTATATGGCTCATACAGGCGTTTCTTACGCTTACAAACAGATATCCCGAAAGACTTTCGTGCTGAATATGGTGGTGTTCTTTCCAGTATTTCGAGAATACATCAGCCACAATGTCCTTGCTTGCATCTGCATCGTTCAGAAAACTGAAGGCATAGCGATACAGCCGTATATAATATTCCTTATATACGTTTTCAAAATCTGTAACCGAAGTGTTGTATGCCATGTCCTTTCTAATTCCTTTCAATAATCGGATGGCAAAATTACAAATATAGTGTTAAATGACAAAGCAATCGTCCATAAATTCCACTCGCTCTACATTCATGTGGATACCAATTTGACAAGTTGGTGAAAAAGTACAAAGGTGACTGGCATGTAAAAGATTTTTGAGGCGAATGGGATTGAGGTGTATATGTGATTGGTTACCAAATAATGTTAATTGGCTACTATTTCGATTGTTGTTTCAATAAAAAAAGAGTATCTTTCCTCTATAAAACAAAAATGAATATCTCCGCAAAAGGTAACTAAACATCAGTATAATAAAAATGAGGCACATAAAATCCTTGACCCAAGTG
>JAIJMN010000345.1:0-1573 GCA_022735715.1 Prevotella sp. | reverse complement strand
AGTCTTGTATCCCACGGCGGCACGCAGCGAGTCGATGGTGTGTCGGGTGGGAGGAGTGCCCGTTTTGAATCCGAATCCCCACGCATTGACAAGCGGAGCCACGGTAATGTCGAATGCTCCGTCGGTGTTGCTTGAAATTTCCTCAGCCAACTTGAACACACGGTTGAACATGTTGTTGGTTTCGGCGTTCTCGCCACGGTTGATGCGTGCTATGATAGAGTTCTTGTTGAACATCGACAGCGTCTCGTCCACCTTCATCAGCTCAGCCATTATGTCGTCGTTGAGCGAAGTGTCGTTCTGATAAGTGATGTGATAGTACGTGCCGAACACTTGTCCTTCGTCGTGCTGATATGGTGTGTTGCGTTGCTGCAGTACGATATTGACCGTGGCGATGATGAGAAACAGCAGAAAAACAATCCGCCATCCTATTTTCTTCTTGCTCATAAGCTATGCTTTTAAGTGCTTTAATATCTCAAACGTTTTTTAGAACTCGATAGTCACATTGAACGTGCCGGCAAGTTTGGACGAACCCTGCTTGCCGAATCCCGGCACATACCATGCGTTGCCAAGCGTTCCGTTGTCGTGAGCCAGTCGTCTGCGCCAGCGTGCCGACCATCCCAGTCGGAGCGGTCCCCATATCTTGGCATCAACGCCGAACACCGCTTCCATCCAGTGGCAGTTGGCCTTCACGCCCTTGGCGTTGAACTCAACGTCGTCGCCCCATACAGGATCCTTCAGTCCTTCGGCCTCCACGTCATACTTATAGTAGGTCATGGCGTAGCGTGCACCTACGTAGATGCGGTAGTCGTCGTGCTTGTTGCGTGCTATGTTGAAGTCCATTCCCACACGGGCGTAGGGAGCCGAGGTCTTGTATTTCATTCCGGTGGCCACTTCGTCGGCATCGGCTGTGCCGTAGCCCACCTCCACCACGGGGAAGTACTTGTCCTTAAGGTTGACACGCAGCTGTGCCTCATACTGTCCGTGGCTGCCCAGTACGGTTTCAGCCAGACCAATCATGTCAGTCGACACGGCTACGCCTCGCAGCAGCGGTATTGAGTCTGCCTTGGCGGTAGTTGTGGTCTTGCTTTTGACGGTAGGTTTCTTACGTGCCGTAGCCGTAGTGGCGAGCAGTAGCAGCAAACTAATTATTGCTGTTCTTGAAATATATGAGTAGATGCGCCTTTGGGTCATTGTATGTCACCTTATTATAATTTACCTTTATGTCTTCGATGGCGTGCTGTGTGAACCGTACGCCTTCGATGTCGTGAAACATAGCCGGACTACAGTCGACCGACTCGAAATGCTTCTCGTTCTGCTTCGTCACCCACACCGTGTCCACCGTCTTCAGGCGGGTGTCCTTCTGAACGAGCGTCAGGAAGTAGACGTCCTCTGTGCGCGAGTAGCTCATGGGTATTGCCAGGCTGTCCAGTCCGGTCTGCCGGTTTATCAACACCGTGTCCTCGTCGGGATTGTCGGGAGTGCGTTCGGCGGCTATGGTGAGCGTGTCCTCAAGCACCGCCTTGTTGCCGGTAAGCTTCAGCGACATGTAGGTGCGGTTGTTGAGCGGACAGTC
>JAIJMN010000073.1:0-11428 GCA_022735715.1 Prevotella sp. | reverse complement strand
TTGGGCTTCGACATCAAGGATTTCCCAAATGCTTATCACATGTTTGAGAATGAGATTACTCTGCCGTTGAATACAAAGATGACGGACGAGGACTTGGAGTATGTGATTGAGAATTTTGTAGAGATATATGAAGAGACTATTTGATATTGTTGCTTCGGGATGCGGACTCATTGTTTTGAGTCCGCTCTTTTTGGCTCTTGCCATTTGGATTAAGTTGGATTCTAAGGGCCCGGTGTTTTATCGTCAGGTGCGTGTTGGACGTGGCAATAAGGACTTCCGTATATTCAAGTTCCGTTCGATGCGTGTGGGTGCAGACAAAGGTTCATTAGTGACTATTGGTGGAAGAGACCCTCGTGTTACTCGTTCGGGATATTATATCAGAAAGTATAAGTTTGACGAGTTGCCTCAGTTAATTAATGTGTTTATTGGAGACATGAGTCTGGTTGGTCCTCGTCCGGAGGTGCGCCATTATGTGAATTACTGGACACCCGACCAGATGCACGTATTGGATGTTCGTCCTGGAATTACTGACCCTGCAAGTATCAAGTTCCGAAACGAGAACGAACTGATGGAGAAGGCGGAGGATCCTGAGGATTACTATATCAATGTGATTATGCAGGAGAAGATAAAGCTGTATCTGGAGTATGTGAAGAACAGCTCGTTCTGGTATGACATCAAACTCATATTCCAAACGTTTAAGGTTATTGTAAAGGAGAGATAGTGTTAAGGGAAGAGTTAAGAACGAAGAGTGAAGAATCCAATGGTTAAGAGAAAAGTGAAAAATCAATGTGTTAAGGGAACTTTTACTCTTTTACTTTTAAAAGACTTGAGGACTGGTTAAAAATTAGATTATGGAATTAGAAAAGAAAAGAATGGAGGAGCTGAGGAAGGCGGTAGAGGACCTTATTGAAATGGAGCACCGCTCCGGTTCGATGGAGGTCATCACTCCGCTCTATGTTTCACGTATGCTGAATGTGCCACTGGAAGAGGTGGAGAAAGTTATGCGCTGTGCGCAATGTTGATTTTTGAGTGGACTCTTTAAGGTCACGAATTACCATGAATTATCCACGAATTGCCATGAATTCAAAATTCTAAATTCAACATCGGCAAAGCCGATAATTCAACACTTAACATTCTTGCTCAGGCAAGCGTCTCTATGAGCCGAGCACAACATTCCAAAATCCGATTCGGATTTTGGGTAACGTTGATTGGGCTGGTGAGACTATGACAGTAAAAGCCAACCGATAATAGAAAGACGGAAGAAGGAATATGAGAAATACGGAGTGAAGAAGTAGCGTTAGAAATCGAGTATAGGTAAACAAAACAATGGACAATCACGATTGTAGCTTCAATCGTAATTGTCCATTGTTGTTTTAGTCGTTATTAAACCGTTGGCGAGACTTTCTAAGTATTTCAGCCACGCTGACGGTTTTCTTTGTATTACTACGCTGCCATTGTTGCTTACGCTCTTCGTAGTCGCGTCGCTGACGCTCAAGAAAGTTGTCTGCCATAGCCTTGATATATAAAATTGCTACATGGTTTTACTTGAACTTGCTGTAGATAACGCTTATGGTTATCTTGCTGTTCTTGGTGTCGTCGTCGCCACGTACCAGACGAGTGCTTGTCATCGACATGTCGTTACTTACGCTTATCAGCTCAGTAACACCCGACGATGTGTCGTAGCTTACGCTGACGGGTATCAGCACCACCTTGTTCCATTCGCTGTTGCTGCGGTCGGCCTTGTCGTAGAGGTTCTTGATGAGGCTTCCGATGTTGTTGAATGTGTATGTATTGGTAGAGCTGTTGTACGATGCGAGGAACGATGTCTTGTAGTCGGCTGTGCGGTTGTTCTCGAAGAACGCCTTGGCATCGCTCTTGGGCAGCATGAGCAGAGTCTTAGGAGCACCGAGGGTGTACTTGCTGTCCTGTGTGTTGTTGATGCGTCGCAATACTACCTTTGCCGAATTGATAGTGTCGTTCTTATGGCTGTACACTTTTCCGCCTACGGTATATTCCTTCTCTACAATCTGCGTTACGGGCAGGGTCAGTTCGGTGTAGACACCTGCGGGCGACTTGATGTAAGTGCAAGAAGGGTCGGCTACGAGCTGACTGATAACGTTCTGGTCGTTCTGTATCCTTGTAGTCTGCAGTACCTCCTCAGTTCCAGGAAACGAAGCCATGGCAGCATAGATGGTGTCCTTCTTGGTTCCGTCGGTGTTTTTATAAGTGGTCTTGTGACGGAAGTAGACATTGAGCTGGCTCAGTCGGATGTATACCATTGAGCCGATGCCGCTTGTGGTCTTGAAGTAGAATCCAGGAACGAGATTGTGTATGAAGGCATAAGCATTCTTGAAGTATTCGGGATGCTTATAGTATGCGTTCATGATCTTTGTTCCGTATTCTGCTTTGAGCGGTATGCGTATGCCTGGCATATAGTCGCTGTTGTTGCGTGTGCTCTCGTCGACATTGAGGTCGGTGAGAGTGTACATCTTGCTTACCTTCATCGACTGCGATGTGACGTATTCGCCCTCAGGATTGAAATCGGTGTAGTACTTGCCGTTTTCGGGTACAGGCTTAGCTAATTCCATTGCCGACACCTTCATAGTGGCAAGCGAGTCGCCGAAGTAGTTGGTGTAGTAGAGGCGTATGTCGCAAGAGTCAGCTATGATGTTCTTGTTACTGTCAAGACTCTTGATGCTGTCCTTCTCGGGGAACGTGAAGTCCTCGGGTGTATAGAACTGCGTCATGAAGCTGCTTGTGAGGTAAGCCCCGGTCTCAGGGTCACGTACCTTGCCGAGGTATCCTGTAGAGCTGTTGGAGAGTACGGCTCCCATGGCAGCCGAATTGGATATTATCCCGAAAGTGTCGGTTGTGATTTCCAACTTGTCTGCATTGTCGATGAGCGACGAGCCAAGCTCGCTTGTGTTGTCGTCGCACGATGCCAATGCTATAGAGGCAAGCGCTATGCCTGTCATAAGTTTCATTTTCATCTTACAAAAATCTAATGTTAGATAAAGGACCTCTGTATTAGAGGCTCTCATAGAAAGCCTTGTAGGCATCGTCGGCATCTTCGCCCTGATATGGGAGTACCTCTATGCCCTTGCTTTTAGCATACTCTATAAGTTCGGGGTAGGCATCGGCTTCAGCCTGCACCACAGCATCGCTATGGTCGATGGCAAGCTTGCACATCTCTGTGAAGTCGAAGTCGTCCTTGTAGTCGGACAGACTCTCTACGGTTACTTCCTTAAATTCGAGGCATCGCTTGAAGTTGTCGCCAATCTTCTTGGTGAGACCCTGACTGAATATGGATGTAACCACCTTGGTGCCTGCAAAAGTAGGCTCGTCCTTGTAAGCAGTCTTGATAAAGAGCGGAACGATATATCCCATCCATCCCTGACAGTGTATTACCTCGGGCGACCAACGTAGCTTCTTGACTGTCTCAAGAACGCCTCTTGCGAAGAATATGGCACGTTCGCCATTGTCGTCGTATTCCTCGCCATTGTCGTCGACTGCCATCTTACGCTTCATGAAATAGTCGTCGTTGTCGATGAAGTACACCTGAAGGCGTGTCTGCGGGATGGAGGCTACCTTGATGATGAGCGGGTGGTCGGTGTCGTCGATTACGAGGTTCATGCCCGAGAGGCGTATCACCTCATGCAGCTGTCCTCTACGCTCGTTGATATTGCCCCACTTCGGCATGAATGTACGTATTTCAAAACCGTCTTCCTGCATTTTGCTTGGAAGGTCTCTACCCATTACAGAAAGTGTGGTTTCTGGAACGTACGGGGATATCTCCTGATTGATGAATAAGATTTTCTTTGCCATGCTTGATTCTTTTATTGTCGCGCCATATTACTTTGATTTGTTTGTGTGCGCGTAAAACATGTGCAAAGGTATAAAAAAAAGTTCAGAAAATCGTCGTTTTCTGTTAATAACGTTATTTGATGTCGGTATTTGTCATATTTTTAGATTTATTCTTTCGCATTTAAGAAAAAAGTTGTTATTTTGCATCGAAATTTCAAAAGGATACAAGCTTTAAGCTGTTGCCAGGATTTTTTGTGTTATAAAAACTGGTGGATGGCTTATGGCGTTAAAAACTTAAAAATGATGAAACTGTTCAGAAGTATTGTTGAACTTCAGAATGAGTTGTTCGAAGTTCGGAAAGAAGGTAAGTCAGTAGGATTGGTCCCCACAATGGGCGCTCTTCATGAGGGTCATGCGTCATTGGTCAATCGTAGCGTGGCAGAGAATGACGTCACGGTAGTGTCAGTCTTCCTCAATCCGACCCAGTTCAACGACCAGGGCGATTTGGATCGCTATCCTCGCACGCTTGATGCCGACTGCGCTTTGCTGGAGCAATGTGGTGCCGATTATGTATTTGCACCTTCTGTAGAAGAAATGTACCCCACAAAGGATAACAGACATTTTGAGTTCCCTCCTGTCACTACGGTTATGGAGGGTGCCCATCGTCCCGGTCACTTCAATGGCGTGTGCCAGGTAGTGTCGCGTCTTTTCTATATCGTACGTCCCGACAGAGCTTATTTCGGCGAGAAGGATTGGCAGCAGATAGCTGTTGTGAAGGCTTTGGTGCGCTATCTCGGACTGAAACTACAGATTGTAGAGTGCGACACCATACGCGAGGCCGACGGCTTGGCAAAGAGTTCGCGCAATACCCTGCTTGCTGCTGACGAGCGTGCTATTGCTCCCAAGATATACAGCGCACTTAAGGCTGGCAAGGAATATGGCGCTACACATACGCTCAAGGAGACTCACGACAAGGTGGTAGCCGATATCAATGCCGTAGACGGACTTGAGGTGGAGTATTTCTCTATTGTCGACGGCAACACATTGCAGGAGGTGGAATCGTGGGACGACAGCCAGTATATAGCAGGTTGCATAACCGTATATTGCGGCAAGACCCCGATACGTCTTATCGACCATATCACATTCAAGGAATAGTCAGCAACAACAAACACATTCAGAAAGTATATTTTACCGTTATGATGATAGAAGTATTGAAATCGAAGCTGCATTGTGTACAGGTGACACAGGCTAATCTCAACTATATGGGTAGCATCACTATCGACCAGGACCTTATGGATGCCGCCAATATGATAGAGGGCGAGAAGGTGCAGATTGTCAACAATAACAATGGCGAGCGTTTCGAGACATATATTATTAAGGGTGAGCGTGGCAGCGGATGTATATGCCTTAATGGCGCTGCTGCACGCAAGGTGGCTATAGGCGACACCGTGATAATAATATCTTATGCCTTGATGGATTTTGAGGAGGCCAAGAAGTTCCGTCCTACGGTGGTGTTCCCCGAAAACAACAAGGTTGTAAAGTAGAAACGCAATCGTCTTATCTCTTTTTATGCCAAATACTAATACAGAAAGAAAACAGGGCAAGCAGTCGCAGGGCAAGGCGTTTGACAAGAACTACGGACATCTGCAGCCACAGGCTGTGGATATAGAGAAGGTGGTGCTGGGAGCGCTGATGATTGATAAGGATGCCTTCTCGATGGTATCGGAGACGCTGCGCCCTGAGACCTTCTACGAGCCTCGACATCAGAAGATATACAATGCCATTCAGACATTGTCGATGAACGAGAATCCGGTGGATATCATGACTGTTGTCGACGAGCTGAAGCGTGAGGGTACGATTGATGATGTGGGAGGTGCACCATACATCGTTGAGCTTAGTTCGCATGTGGCTTCGTCGGCTCATATTGAATATCATGCCAGAATCCTTGCCCAGAAATACCTGGCACGTCAGCTCATCTCTTATGCAAGCATTGTCGAGACTAAGGCCTTCGACGAGACTCAGGATGTAGACGAACTGATGCAGGAGGCTGAGGGTTCGCTCTTCGAGTTGTCGCAGCGCAACATGAAGAAGGACTATACTCAGGTGGATCCAGTCATAACAAAGGCCATTGACATTCTGCAGAAGGCGCAGGCCAATGCGGGTGGTCTGACAGGTGTGCCTACGGGATATGAGGAGCTGGACAAGAAGACGAGTGGATGGCAGAGTTCGGACCTTGTTATCATTGCCGGACGTCCGGCGATGGGTAAGACCTCGTTTGCTCTGTCGCTTGCCAAGAACATTGCTGTCGACTATAACACTCCCATTGCTTTCTTCTCGCTTGAGATGAACAATGTGCAGCTTGTCAACCGTCTTATATCGAATGTGTGTGAGATTCCGGGTAACAAGATGCTTAACGGACAGCTGGCTCCTGACGAGTGGGAGCGATTGGACAAGAACATTCGTCTGCTGCAAGGTTCGCCCTTGTATATTGACGATACTCCGGGACTCTCCATCTTCGAGTTGCGTACTAAGGCACGTCGTCTGGTGCGCGAGAAGGGTGTGAAGATTATAATGATTGACTACCTTCAGCTAATGAATGCCAATGGCATGCGTTTCGGTAGCCGTCAGGAGGAGGTGTCGAAGATTTCGCAGTCGCTTAAGGGACTTGCCAAGGAGCTTGATATTCCTATTCTCGCCTTGTCGCAGTTGAACCGTACTGTAGAGAACCGTGAAGGTCTTGAGGGTAAGCGTCCTCAGTTGAGCGACCTTCGTGAGTCGGGTGCCATCGAGCAGGATGCCGATATGGTATTGTTTGTGCATCGTCCTGAATATTATCATATTCTGCATGATGAGAAGGGTAATGACCTTCGTGGTATGGCTCAGATTATCATTGCCAAGCACCGTAAGGGTGCTACGGGCGACGTGCTGCTTACATTCCGTGGTGAGTTCACACGATTCCAAGACCCTGAGAAGCAGTCGGCTCCTATAGGCGATGCTCCTTTCGGTTCGGAGATTATAGGCAGTAAGATGAATGGCGGACAAGGCATGCCATTGCCTCCCGATCTGGAAGGAATGCCAGATGATGCACCATTCGGTGAACCGTCTTCGCCAGCACCGTTTTAATGTTTAGTTGATAGTTGAGAGTTGAGAATTGAAAGTTATGATTACCATATTATAATTATATTTTACCACTGTATAATTATAAACCAAACAAAGCATATCATAACTCTCAACTCTCAACTCTCAACTCTCAACTCTCAGCTCTCAACTGAATTAACCCTGCAGATTCTCCTATACGTGCATTTCTCGCAACGCGTCTTGTCAGATGTTGGTGTGAAGGGTAGAGTGGTGTTGAATATTTCTTGAAGCACTTCCTTAAGACACTTCTCAAAATCCTCCTTGTATTCCCTAACGTTATCGATCTTTTTAGAGTCAATCTCAAGCACGGGGTTGTAATCCTCCTTTGAGGCCTGCTTGATGAACAGCAATGCCGGACTGACACAGTCCTTCTGTCTGTTGTATTTTGTAGAGTTGTCGACGATGAGCGAATACAGTAATGCCTGCAGATAATAGTCGGAATGTTTTTGGCTGATGTTGGCATCCGAGAATATCTCTTCTATCTCCTTTATCTTACGTGTGGCTTGCACTCCCGTCTTGTAGTCAACGACACGTATGGTAGGCATACCAGTATGTGGGTCGGTCACACGGTCAAGTCGGTCGATAATACCACCTATACGTATCTTACGCACATTGTTGTCAGCCGTCTCAAAAGCTATCTGTGTGTAGACAGCATCCTCAAGGGCAAAAATGTCGAAGGGAGCGATACGCTGGTCGCCATGCAGCAACTGCCTCAGATACTCTATCAGCACCTTGCGGTTTATCAGATGCAGACCATTGTAGTAAGGACTACGCATAGTGTCCTTCACCTTGAAAAGCTCCTCATTGAAAGCACGGTCTACGACATTCTCCAACAGTCCCTTAGTGCCAAGATACTTCTGTATCGAGGCTTTCTCTATCCTGCCGTTGTTGTGGCTAATGATGTCGTTGTATATCAGTTGTGCCGCCTTGTGGAATATATTTCCGAACATACGGTTGTCAACCACGTCGTCTTCGCAGTCAGGTTCCTTTATGTTAGCCACATGCTGATAGAAGAACAGCAGCTGACACTTTATGTATCTGTTTATGGCCGAAGGCGACAGGCTCTTCATGTTGTCGAGCTTCTCCTTGATGCTGCCTTCCTTGTTTATGCTCTTGGGCTTGTGTGCAATGGGTGAGTTGTCGGCAAGCAGATTGTAGTGCTTGATCTGTTGCTGTCCGTCTACCAGCATTTGCAGCATAAAGCGGCTCATCTCTCCCGTATGTCCGTTGTCGGTAGTGTTGTTGTACACTATGGTTATGTCTTCGGCACGTTGCAGCAGTCGGTGGAAATAGTAGGAGTATATAGCCACCTTGTTGTCGATGGTAGTGAGTCCATGAGCCTTACGTATGGCGTAGGGAATGAACGACGAGTCGTTGACACCCTTAGGCATATTGCCCTCGTTGCACGAAAGCAACAGCAGGTGCTTGAAGTCAAGATTACGTGTTTCGAGCACACCCATTATCTGAATACCTACTACAGGTTCACCATGAAAAGGAATTGTGGCAGACGATATCAGTTGCTTTATGAGTCGGCGCAATGTATTAATGTCTACATTCAAGTCGCCATTGGCAGCAAGCTGTTCCAATCGGTTTATGATGGTATACATTCTGAATACCGACTCCTGCAGGAATGCGTCTTCCGTGTCCTTGGCGTTCACGCCAATCAGCTTGATAATTGTTGCTATGTGATGTAGCAATTGTATGTTCCCGGGGTCTATGGTTTTGAACAGCAACGCCAGTCCCTGGTCTTCGCCGTTCATGGTGAGTATAGCCTGATTGGGATATACCAGATGCTGTTCCTTTATAGTGGCATACACGTCATTCGCCTTTTCTGAAATGTAGCGTGTGTAGGCGTGGGTAAGAAGCTTGCTTGCATATTGTGCCCTATAGCTTGTTCCCTTACCCGTGATGCCCGAAGTGTAGGTGTCGAACAGTAGCGACACGAACGAGGCTATAGGAGTCATGCCAAGCGGAAAACCACTTGTTATGTTCACCTTGTCGGCCTCAGGTGGCAGACTTTGTATTATAGGTGGCAGTATGGCCTCGTCGCACATCACTACGGCTGTCTCTCTACCAGCCTGGCATCTGCCGTCCTCGCCCAACCATTGTGAGGCATATCTGGCCTGTATGTTCTCGGTAGATGCCATCACGAACGAAATGTTCTTAGGTCGGCGCATATTCTGATAGATATCTGCCGATTGAATGTCGAGTTCGTTGGGGAAGTCCTCAAGATACATGGCTATGTATTTGCCTGCCTCGTTAGAGTGGGCACTATTGCTGTGAGGCATATAGTAGGTGTCAAAGTCCCAGTAGAAGTGGGCCTTGCCAGCCTTCTTCAAGTTGGCAAACAACTTTTGTTCCACCTTCTGAAGCAGGTTGAAACCTACGAATATGTATGTGTCATACTCGAATTCTATGTCTTTACTTGTGGCCACATCTCTATATATGGCACCCTCATAGCCTATGCCCTGGCTTCTGAGGCGTTTGTTGTAGTCGTGATAGATGTCGCCGAAGTGGCTCCACAGACTCAAGAAACGCTTCTTGAGTTCGGTCTCCTGGTCGTGACTGAAGTTTGCGAAGAAACGCTTCAGAAGGTCGCGTTGCTCCTCTGTAAGATACGACAGATCGTCAAGTTCGT
The DNA here is from genome assembly GCA_022735715.1 of Prevotella sp. GTDB lineage: Bacteria > Bacteroidota > Bacteroidia > Bacteroidales > Bacteroidaceae > Prevotella. The sequence goes on along the minus strand of JAIJMN010000073.1, from coordinate 1,848 downwards.
GTATATCCTTAAGGTTGCAGAATATCTTGTCGGCATCAGCCATATTCTTGTCAATATCGTCAAAGTCGGTCAGCAACAGCTGTCCCCAACCGTAGAAGTGGTCGAGTGTCTCGTCAATGCCAGTACATTTGACAAATGACTTGTGCAGGTCGCACACCAGTTTTATTGAGTCGCCTACGGCATAATCCGAGTGCTTGCCAAACAGTTCGCTGATGGTGGTATATGCCGGACTCCACATAGGTTTGCCTGCCATACGTGCCAGATATTCGTTCATGAACAATGCGGCACGCTTGTTAGGAAACACCACTACTATGCGTGACATGTCGGTGCCCCATTTGGCCAACATATCCTCTGCCACATATTCCAAAAAAGTTCTTGTCGTATTCATGATGTTTATTCTTTCACTTCTTCAATGTTATTAGTGTACACAAACCACAGGTAGCCCTTTACGTCCTCGTATCCCATACCCTTGGTCAGGGATATGTAGCGTCTCACTTGGTCGGTATATTCGGGACGGTAGGCTCCGAACTTGAAGTCGACTATCACTACCTTGTCGCCATCCTTCATGACACGGTCGGGTCGGTGTTCCTTTACCGTATCTGTAGCCTCGTCGTAGTCGAGTATGGTACACTCGTTGAACAGTTGCCAACGTTCGGAGAACCAGTCGGCAACCTGCTTGTTCTCAAGTCGCTTGTGCAGCATCTTACGCAGGCTTTCGCATGTTAGGTTGCTGTCTTCAATAAGTCCTTCAATCTCCAGTTTCTTCAGACTCGGCTCAATGTCATCAGTAGTATTTATGGTAGCAAAGAGGTGGTGAAGCACTCTTCCCGTCTTTATGTACGCCAGTCGTTGCTTCTCTTCGCTGTTGCTGTCGTCCTCATCGCACACAAACTCACGGCTCTTGTTGCTCTGTCTGAAATCGGTATGGCTGTCGTAAGTCACCATTTTCACGTTCTTGTTGCTTACCTGAGGCATGAATATGTTGTCCGATTGCGTAGCCTTCTTCTTGTCGGCAGTCTCAAGAGTGCCGTATGTATATTTTATAATGCTCTTCTTGTCGCTTGGATCACCCTCCAGTATGCCATCTTCCAGTTCCATATTGCCTATGGCTTCTTCTATGGTGTATGAGCGTTGGTTGGCATTTCCTCTGCGGGCTAACACGTACAGACTTTGTGAAGCACGTGTGAAGGCTACGTACAGAAGGTTGAGATTGTCTACACAGTTCTGCAGATGCTCGTCGTTGTAGTCGTCCTCAAATATTGTACCCTTCATCTGTTTGGCGTTGAAGTCGACAGGCACGAGTGGCAGTTCGTTGAAGGGTGCCACCTTAGGCGAGCACCATATGGTGTTGGTCTTCTCGATGCTCCAATCGCAGAATGGTATTATAACGTTTTCAAACTCCAGTCCCTTACTCTTGTGTATGGTTATGAGTCGGATGCCTTGTGTGGTGTTCACCTGAATGGTCTTCGAGCAGATGCTGTCGTCCCATTCCTCTACAAACTTGTCAATGTCGGCGGTATTGTTCTTGAGATAGTCGGTCAGACAGTCGTAGAATGCATATATGTATGCGTCTTCGCCCTCTATGTCCTTAAGACCGAATATGTCGTACAGCTTCTCTGCCAGTTCGTATAGCGGCATAGCCAGCAGGTCGGGAGCATTGTCGGAAAACTGCTTTGGCAAGGCCTCATTGACACCATCTTCGGTAGCCAGCAGTCGATCTACAAATTCGTTGTCCTTGCCCAATACCCTTATCTGATAAGCCTTGGCTATGTATGTCTTGGAAATTTTGTCGTCGTTGTGGGTGAGGCAATGCATGGCATTGACAATGATAAAACTATAGTAGTTATC
>JAIJMN010000344.1:0-1575 GCA_022735715.1 Prevotella sp. | reverse complement strand
TGACATTAGGTAGTCATACACAGATGGCTATAGTGTATTTCTGGGAACAAATACTAAAACCACTTGCTTTGGAATTATGTGGTGATAGCAGTGTGCGGGTAGGGATTTCTTTGGTAAGTATCATTTGTGTATGGATGTATACATTCTATATTCTTGGCAGTGCTGTGTTTAGACGCTATCGTTTGTTGTTGACAACAGCAACTCTCGTGTTTGTAATGGTTTGCCTTATAAATAGTGATATTGTTAATGAAGGCAGTGTTGCATTAACTAATGTCATATTTATAGTACTGTCGATTGCCAATATCGTAGGCTCTTATATGCTTTTCAAGCGGATGCAGGTTATCAACAACAAGTGGTTAAATATATAAAGTGTATCATTATGCAGTTCAACAATGACAAACCAATATACCTCCAACTTGTCGACCGTCTTTCCGATGACATTGTTGACGGAAAATACAATGACGACGACCGTGTGCCGAGTGTGCGCGAGTTTGGTATGTGTTTTGAGGTGAATACAAATACAGCAGTGAAGGCATACGACATGCTTTCGCGTGACAATGTAATATACAACCGTCGCGGTCTTGGCTACTTTGTCACTCCTGGTGCACGAGAGAAGATAATGGAGTCGCGCCGCACTGAGTTCATAAACTCTGTGTTGCCTGACGTATTCCGCCAGATGCGTATGCTTGGCATAGGCATTGAGGAGTTGACAAGAATGTGGAAAGAATACATTAAGAAATAAAACAGTAAAGTATAGTTATATAATTATGGATAAGCAATCAAGATACCGGGAGCTTCTTTCGCAGATAGAAGTCTTCGCAAATGCTGACGACAATCCAATCAGCGTATTGTCAAATTGTGCGGCAGTGATGAAAGTAGTTTTCCAAAAGGAATACTTTTGGGTGGGTTTTTATATTGTAGATGGTGACGAACTGATACTCGGTCCGTTTCAGGGCACACCTGCATGTACGAGGATAAAGTTCGGACGTGGTGTTTGTGGCACAGCATGGAAGGAAGGTCGCAGTCTTGTAGTAGAGGATGTTGAGGAGTTTCCTGGTCACATAGCGTGTTCGTCGCTCTCAAGATCGGAGATTGTAGTACCATTGTTTTCAGACGGAGTAGTAATAGGCGAGATAGATATCGACAGTACCGAACTGTCAACATTCGATGATGTGGACAGAGAAAATCTCGAAAAGGCTGCTGAGATTATTGCTCCGTTTATGGCAAAGTTCGCAAAAACAGTTTCTTGCAGAATGTAGATTTTATAACCTTTTATTGACGTTGACAGAATGCTTTAGGTGTATACTTAATATGTTCTGTCAACGTCATTTGGAGGGTATGTCGCGTTGGCATATCCTCTTATTGTTTATGCCTTGGTAAGATGAAAATGTTATAGATATTGAAGATATCTGATAAGCTGTTAAGCTAATTTTGAAAAAATGTTTATCTTTGCATTTGTTATAGTTATATAAGTGATACCATTATGGATAAGTTTACAAATAGTACATTCCTTATGTCAGCCCTTGCCGATGGCAACGAGATGGCATTTGACGCATTGTTTGTGGAGTATTATCC
>JAIJMN010000343.1:0-1580 GCA_022735715.1 Prevotella sp. | reverse complement strand
CGAGGATACCGTTCTTCATGGCGTTCTCGAAGCCCTTCTGAACTGAGGGGATGAATTCCTTAGGAATGTTACCACCCTTAACCTCGTTAACAAACTGCAGGTCGCCTTCCTTGTAATCCTCGTCCTTCGGGCCGATTGTTACGATGATGTCAGCGAACTTACCACGACCACCAGACTGCTTCTTGTAAACCTCGCGGAGAGTTACCGGCTTAGTGATAGCCTCCTTGTAGTTAACCTGAGGCTTACCCTGGTTACATTCAACCTTGAACTCACGCTTCAGACGGTCGATGATGATGTCGAGGTGAAGCTCACCCATACCAGAGATAATGGTCTGACCACTCTGCTCGTCGGTACGAACGGTGAATGTCGGGTCCTCTTCAGCGAGCTTGGCAAGACCGTTATCGAGCTTGGCGATGTCAGCCTGACTCTTAGGCTCAACTGCGATAGAGATTACAGTATCAGGGAATGTCATTGACTCGAGCACGATAGGATGTGCCTCGTCGCAGAGGGTATCACCTGTGCGGATATCCTTGAAACCTACACCTGCGCCGATATCACCAGCGTCGATTGACTCCATAGGAATTTCCTTATTTGAGTTCATCTGGAACAGACGTGAGATGCGCTCCTTCTTGCGTGAACGTGGATTGTAAACGTAAGAACCAGCAACAACCTTACCTGAGTAAACGCGGAAGAATACCAGACGGCCCATGAACGGGTCAGTAGCAATCTTGAACGCAAGAGCCGAAGTTGGCTCATCCTCAGAAGGCTTACGATCCTCCTCTTCCTCAGTGTCAGGGTTTGTACCTACGATAGCGGCTGTATCGAGAGGTGAAGGAAGGAATGCGCAAACGTAGTCGAGAAGTGGCTGAACGCCCTTGTTCTTGTATGAAGAACCGAGGAGCATAGGAGTAAGTTCCATTGAGATTGTACCCTTGCGGATAGCTGCAATAAGCTCCTCCTCAGAGATTTCCTCACCCTCGAGATACTTCTCCATAAGAGCGTCGTCGAAGTTGGCAGCTGATTCTACCATCTTGTCGCGCCACTCGTTAGCCTCGTCAACGAGATCGGCAGGAATTTCCTCAATGTCGTACTCAGCACCCATTGTCTCGTCATGCCACAGAATAGCCTTCATCTTGAGAAGATCAACTACACCCTTGAAGTTCTCCTCAGCTCCGATAGGAATCTGAATAGGACAAGGATTAGCACCGAGGATATCCTTCATCTGCTGTACCGTCTCGAAGAAGTCAGCACCTGAACGGTCCATCTTGTTAACGTAACCGATACGGGGAACGTTGTACTTGTCGGCCTGGCGCCATACTGTCTCAGACTGTGGCTGAACGCCGTCGGCTGCAGAGTAAGTAGCAACTGCTCCGTCGAGTACGCGCAGCGAACGCTCTACCTCAGCGGTGAAGTCAACGTGTCCCGGAGTGTCGATCAAGTTGATCTTGTACGACTTGCCAAGATAGTTCCAGTTACATGTGGTAGCAGCAGATGTGATAGTGATACCACGCTCCTGCTCCTGAGCCATCCAGTCCATTGTGGCAGCGCCGTCGTGAACCTCACCAATCTTATGAGTCTTA
>JAIJMN010000342.1:0-1585 GCA_022735715.1 Prevotella sp. | reverse complement strand
TGAGAAGACTGTCGCGATTGAAGCAAAGCTCGTGGGTACCGGAGGCGAACATACGGGTGCGGTCCGACTGACGCGCCATGGCCGAATTGACCATCTCCACCTGCGACGAGGTGAAGCCGCAAAGACTGAGTATGCTGAACAGCACGCTCTCGGGCGAAACCTGGGCAAGCAGCCGCGGTATGCTTACAGACACGGGAGTCTCAACCGAAACTTCAGCACCTGCAGCGCCGTCCAAACGAGCTGCATCCGGTACATTATCTACCACCTCAGCCACAGCCCTGCCCATGGCATCGTCGTAGACATTGACAGCCTCGCCCACACGCAACGAAGTCTCGAATATCGACTGCGCCACATTGGGGTTGAGCTGTTGCAGCAGGGGCATGAGCTGCAGGCGTATCTTGTTGCGCTTCACGTCGGGCACGAGATTGGAGCTGTCGGTGACGTAGGGCTGACCCAGCGAGTCGAGAAAGCCCACTATCTCGCTACGGCTTACCGACAGCATGGGGCGCAGAATATGGCCGTTGCGAGGCTGTATGCCACGCAGTCCGCGTATGCCCGTGCCGCGCACAAGGTTAAGCAGGACGGTCTCTACGCTGTCGTCGCGATGATGTGCCACACAGATGCCGTCGGCCCCAATGTCGCGACGCAGACGCTCGAAATAGTCGTAGCGCAGACGGCGGGCTGCCATCTCGATGCTGACATGATGGAGCGAAGCGTACTCGCGTGTGTCGAAATGGACGAGGTGCAGCGCAACGCCGTGAGCGGCACACAGAGCCTTGCAGAAGTTCTCGTCACGATCCGACTCGTCGCCACGCAGACGGAAATTGCAATGGGCAGCCTCCACCTCAATATGCCACTCGGCTGCCATGCTGCACATGGCAAGCAGCAACGCCACGCTGTCGGCACCTCCCGAGAGTGTGGCGATGTATTTGCCGCCCCTTACAAACAAACAATGGGCAGAGGCAAACGCCCCTACCCTACTGATGAATTTATCCTGTACGTTATTGTTCATTATATATAGATTGTTCATTATAATATAATGATACTCTCCATTACTCTACATAGAGCACCAGTCCCTTCAGATACTCACCCTCGGGATGATAGATATTGATGGGATGGTCGGCAGGCTGGTGTATCTGGTGGAGAATGCGCACCTTGCGGTTGGCCTGCACGGCAGCTGTGAAGACAGCGTTGCGGAAGTTCTCCTTCGACACAATCTGCGAGCAGCTGAACGTGAAGAGTATTCCTCCGGGCTTGATGCGCTGCAGTCCCTTCACATTAAGTCGGGTGTAGCCCTTAAGAGCGTTGCGCAGGGCGGCACGATGCTTGGCAAAGGCTGGCGGGTCGAGCACGATGAGGTCGTACATCTTGTCGTTGGCATCGAGATACTTGAAGGCGTCCTCGCAGAAAGCGGCATGACGCTCGTCGCCAGGGAAGTTCATGGCGATGTTCTTGTTGGTGAGCTCGATGGCCTTGGCGCTGCTGTCTACCGAGTGTACCAGCTTGGCACCTCCGCGCATGGCATAGACCGAGAATCCGCCCGTGTAGCAGAACATGTTGAGCACAGAACGTCCGCACGAGTAGG
>JAIJMN010000341.1:0-1594 GCA_022735715.1 Prevotella sp. | reverse complement strand
ATGTCACGTGAATGTTCGTAAATTGTTGTTGTGATAGAAATTCGCAGTGTAAATAAAATTCATGCTAGTTCACGTTTAATTACTTCCTTACAGTCAGTGGGTCCAAGGACAAATCTCACGGCAATTCACGTTGGAAAATGAGATTATAACGCAATCGTTCAACATTAATTCTATAATATGAATCTCAAGGAATATTCTAAAAAGATATATCAGATAATAGGTGCAGCGATGGAAGTGCATAGTGTACTCAATGGAGGGTTGCTTGAACCTGTTTACAACGAAGCTCTAACAATGGAGCTTAAAGATAGAGGGCTTAATGCAGAATCAGAGAAGTATCTTCCTTGTTTCTACAAAAAGCGTCTGATGAATAAGTCCTATCGTATGGATGTAGTTGTCGATGATGTTGTCATTGAACTCAAATCCGTCAATAAGATTATACCAGTTCATCGTGCCCAACTCTTTAATTATCTTCGTCTAACCCAAAAGAAAGTAGGATTGTTGATAAATTTCGGAGGCGATAGTTTAGAAGGAGAACGGTATGTTTACGATGAATCCACGAACCACTGTTATATGGTAGATCGTAATATGGAGCCAATACCTTTCGTAAATGAAGATGATCAAAATGAAAAGTATGTGGACCCTTACGAAAATGTTATAGTTCACGAAGCATAACTTTCTGTCGCATAACGTAAATTATCGTAAATGTCACGTAAATTTGCCGTAAATATGAGTTTCTCTAAGTAGAAGAAAATTCATGATAATTCACGTTTAATTCACGGTAATTCACGTCATGAAAATAAAAATATAATGCTATCGCATAACGTAAATTATCGTAAATGTCACGTGAATGTTCGTAAATTGTTGTTGTGATAGAAATTCGCAGTGTAAATAAAATTCATGGTTAATTCACGATAATTCATGACTGAAACACCACGCAGCAAGCATGAAGTTCTTTTTGTCACAAATTACCATGAATTACTCATGAATTCAGAACTAATGTTAAATGCATCAATTCACAACCGAGCAACTCTTCATCGCATGCGTAGCAGCGAACAATTCAACATTCAACACTCAAAATTCAACATTGCCAAAGGCAACCATTCAACATTCAAAATTCAACATTGCGTCTGTGACGCAAAACCCTGGGCAATCCGGTTTATGTGGATCAAGATCACAATGTCCCACGATAAGCGCCTTAGGATACTTCTTATGCAGTTCACTAAGCAATGTTTTCAGCGCACGCTTTTGAGCCTCCGTCCTGGTGTCGCAAGGAGTCTTGCCGTCACCGGCAAGACCTCCTATATACGCCACCCCGATAGAATGTCGGTTATGATTTCTGCAATGCGCCCCGACTTGTTCCTCAGGACGTCCACGCTCAATAGTGCCGTCAGTAGGAATCACATAGTGATATCCACAACCCTTCCAACCCAGTGAGCGGTGGTAGCGGTCGATGTCCGCCATTCTCAATGTGCTGCCCGCCTTATTGGCGGAGCAATGCACTACAATCAAGGTTATCGTTCTCATACTACCATTCGTTCTACATTTGTGTCATGGCACCGCCAGCGGCGCCCGTCACAATCAGTTCAATCACTCG
>JAIJMN010000340.1:0-1604 GCA_022735715.1 Prevotella sp. | reverse complement strand
GGTGGGGCTTTGTGTGACATTACTTCGTCTATGCTTCCTGCTTCGGCATGACAAACCAAAGCAGCAGATAGGCAAGTGCTCCGCTGAATGCCGTGCAGACAGTAAGCCACACGAACGAGCGTAGGGTCAAATTCAAAATAATTGGCAAGTCCGCCACAAACGCCACCGAGAATACAGTCGGTCGACGAACGCTGAAGTTTTCTATTCATAGTCGTAAAGTATTTTAATTAATATCCCTGTTTGACGTTGCGGAGGACTAAAAAGTTGCATAATTTATACGAAACGCAGGACCTGTCTCCGAAAATGAGTCCTTTTGGGTTGCAAAAGGGGTCTTTTTGGAGTGCAAAAGGAGTCCTTTCGGAGTGCAAAAGGACTACATTTGCAAAGCCCCTGTTTTCGTATTGCCTTTTTAGCGCTTTTCGTCGGGATGGATGCCGTAGTAGACGCGCAGCGGAGTAGAGAGCACCTTGATGAATCCCTTAGCCTCCTCGGCTGTCCATCCGTGCTGCATCTCGCCGTATTCTCCGAGCTTCGACTTGAGCAAATCGTCCTTGCTGTCTACACCTACGGTTTCAAATCCTAACGGACGAAGTTTCAGGATTGCCGTGCCGTTGACGTTGCGCTGCGACGATGTGAGCATCGCTTCGATGTCGGGCATGACCGGTTCGAGATACTGACTCTCGTGCAGGAACATGCCATACCAGTTGGCTACCTGGTCTTTCCAGTACTGCTGCCACTTGCTCAGCGTGTACTTTTCGAGCAGGCGGTGAGCCTCGATGATGAGCTTGGGAGCCGCAGCCTCAAAACCTACACGGCCCTTGATACCGATGATGGTGTCGCCTACGTTGCAGTCGCGACCAATGCCATAGGCTGCGCCAATCTCCTCTATCTTCTGGATGGCAGCCACCTTGTCGTCAAACTTCTCGCCGTTGACGGCTACTATCTCGCCCTTCTCGAACGTAATCTTCAGTTCCGACTCGTCCTCACGTGTCACGTGCTTAAGGTAAGCCTCTTCGGGCAAGCCCTGGGTAGAGTCGAGTATCTCGCCACCGCAGATACTGGTGCCCCAGATACCTACGTTGTACGAATACTTCAGCTTGGTGAAGTCGGCAAAGAATCCGTTCTCGTTGAGGTAGTCAACCTCCTCCTTGCGCGAAAGGGCCTTGTCGCGTGTGAGTGTGATAATCTCCACACCCGATGCCATTACGAGGAATGTCATGTCGAAACGTATCTGGTCGTTGCCGGCACCCGTTGAACCGTGGGCTATGGCATCGGCACCTATCTCCTTGGCGTAGCGCGCTATGGCGATGGCCTGGAAGATACGCTCTGACGAAACCGAAATGGGATAGCAGTTGTTGCGCATCACATTGCCGTAAATCATATACTTCAACGACTTCTCGTAGTACTCCTGCGTAACGTCGAGCGTTACGTACTGCTTGGCTCCGAGACGATAAGCGTTGCGCTCATTGGCGACCAACTGCTCTGCCGAGAAACCGCCTGTATTGGCGCACGCTGCGTATACCTCATAGCCTTCCTTGGCCAGTTTCATCACTGTGTATGAGGTATCAAGACCTCCTGAAAATGCTACAACAACCTTTTTCATA
>JAIJMN010000072.1:0-11647 GCA_022735715.1 Prevotella sp. | reverse complement strand
CTGCAGGACTTCCCCGGATGCGTCATAATAGTATCGCACGACCGATTCTTCATGGACAAGATTGTCGACCATCTGCTCGTGTTCCGTGGCAATGGTGAGATAAAGGACTTCCCCGGCAACTACACCCAGTTCCGCGAATGGGAGTCGCTCAAGCCTAAGGCCGAAGCAGCCGACAAGCCCAACGCCACACCTGAAAAGAAGGAGAAGAGAGAGTTCGTAGGCGAACAACGACGCAAGAAGACGTACAAGGAAAAGTGTGAATTCGAACGTCTCGAAAAGGAAATAGCAGAACTCGAGAAGGAACAGAAGCAGATCGAGGAGGAACTTTGTAGCGGAACGCTGTCGATAGAACAGCTCACCGAGAAAAGCAAACGACTGCCCATCATCAAGGAAAGCCTCGAAGAAAAGGAGATGAGATGGCTCGAACTGTCTGAAATCGACTGATGAACGACTATTTTCAGAATTATTAAAAAATAAAATTGCCTAAAGATTAACGCATATAAATAATTTTGTGTAAGTTTGCAACAGTTACCAATAACCTGACGAAATTAAACATTATATATGATATACGTAGCTTTAAATAATACCAGACCCAAAAGGAGGCTCACATTCTATCTCGCCATGGAAGAATACATTGCCCGCCACCTCGACAAGGGCGAGTATTTCTTCATGTGGCAGGTTGACCCGACTGTTATCTTCGGACGCAACCAGCTCATACAGAACGAGGTGAACATAGAATATTGCCGACAGCACAACATACAGACATACCGTCGCAAAAGCGGAGGAGGCTGTGTCTATGCCGACATGACCAACATCATGTTCTCGTACATAACACCCGACGAGAATGTGAGTCTGACATTCAGCAAATATATAGATATGGTGTCGGAAATGCTGCGCAAGCTCGGAATACCTGCCGAAACAAGCGGACGCAACGACATAATGATAGAAGGACGCAAGGTGTCGGGCAACGCCTTCTATCACATACCCGGACGCAGCATAGTACACGGCACCATGCTCTACGACACAAACATAGAGAATATGGTAGGCGCAATAACGCCATCGTGCGAAAAACTCGTGTCGAAAGGAATACAAAGCGTGCGCCAGCACATCACACTCCTGAAGGATCACATCAGTCTGGACATAGAAGAGTTCAAGGACTTCACACGACGCAACCTTTGCGACAGCGAAATCATTCTCGACGACGAAGCAATATCCGAAATAGCACACATCGAAGAAGAATACCTCACACCCGAATTCATCTACGGCAACAATCCAAGCTACAACATAACCCGCAGCGGACGCATTGAGGGCGTAGGCGACTTCGTGATAAGCATGGAGATGAAGAACAATGTGATAAAAGACATCGACATCAAAGGCGATTTCTTCCTCGTGGGCGACATCGGACAGCAGATCATAGCCAAGCTGCAAGGCACAGCCTACACTATGGATGCAATAAACGCAGCCCTGCCTGACCAGCTCGACAACGTGATTCTCAACCTGAAGAAGGACGACTTTGTCAATCTTCTGACGAAATACCCCAACAACTAAAATAAAGAAATATCATTAAACCTTACAAATACTAATCTTTTATGGAAAAGAAAACGTGCCTTTATGACAAACATGTAGCTCTCGGAGCCTTGATGCAACCCTTTGGCGGTTTCATCATGCCAATCCAGTATTCAAATATCGCCGACGAGCACAACGCCGTACGCCAGCATTGCGGAGTGTTTGACGTTTCGCACATGGGCGAAGTGACCGTAAAGGGCCCTGATGCCGAACGATACGTCAACCACATCTTCACCAACGACGTGTGCGGAGCCGAACCAGGCAAGATTTTCTACGGAATGATGTGCTACGAGAATGGCGGAACCGTTGACGATCTGCTCGTGTACAAGATGGCAGAGAACGACTTCTTCCTCGTAATCAATGCTGCCAACATCGACAAGGACGTAGAATGGATGGAAAGTCATCTGGAGGAATACGACGTGGAGTTCAAGAACTGCTCGGAACAATACGGACAGCTTGCCGTGCAAGGCCCTGAGGCAGAGCAGGTGGTAGAGGAAGTATTGGGACTGGCATGCAAGGAGCTAATATTCTACACCACCAAGACCATCGACGTAGCTGGTGAAACAGTTATCATCAGCCGCACGGGCTACACAGGCGAAGACGGATTCGAAATATACGCTTCACACGCCTACATCAACGAGCAATGGGACAAACTGCTGGCCTCAGGCCGTTGCAAGCCTTGCGGACTCGGATGCCGCGACACATTGCGCTTTGAGGTAGGACTTCCACTCTATGGCGACGAACTTTCCAACGAGATTTCACCCGTAATGGCAGGATTGAGTATGTTCTGCAAGCTCGACAAGCCCGAATTCATTGGTAAGGAAGCACTCGTAGAACAGAAGATCAACGGTGTAAGCAAGCGAGTGATTGGCATCGAGCTAAGCGACCGAGCCATTCCACGCCACGGCTACAAGATTCTGCACGAAGGCGAAGAGGTTGGCGAGGTGACCACAGGCTATCATACTATTTCTACCGACAAGTCGGTATGTATGGCTCTTGTTGACGCACGCTATGCCAAGCTCGGTACAGAACTTGAGGTACAGATCCGCAAGAAGACTTTCCCTGGCGTAGTGGTGAAGAAGCGCTTCTACGACAAGCATTACAAGAAATAATTAAAACTAATAACTTATATATAAACAACTAACAACATTTATGGCAAAAGTAATTGAAGGACTCTACTACTCAGAGTCACACGAATATGTAAAGGTAGAAGGCGAATTCGCATATGTAGGCATAACAGATTACGCTCAGAACGCACTCGGCAACGTGGTTTACGTCGACCTTCCCGAAGTGGACGACGAAGTTGAGGCTGACGAGGATTTCGGCGCAGTAGAGAGCGTTAAGGCTGCAAGCGACCTCATCTCGCCCGTAACCGGTACTGTAGTAGAGGTGAACGAAGCCCTCGAAGACAAACCCGAACTGCTTAACGAGAATCCGTTCGAAAACTGGATCATCAAGGTTAAGCTCTCTGACACAGCCGAGATTGACAACCTCATGGACGCACAGAGATATGAGGATTTCTGCAAGGCATAAAGAAATCTGAAATCTTACGGATACAACAAATCAAGGAGTAGGGAATCAGAAGAATAGCGGAACGTTTAGCATAAGCAAGGACTCCGCACTCCCGGTTCCAAGCTTCTGATTTACTGTATACTCCCCATTTCTAACTATTAATATCCCCTAATCAAACTATGAACTTCAAGTATTTTCCCCATACCGAGGAAGAGATAAAGCAAATGCTTGCGAAGGCCGGAATGGAGTCGCTCGACGACCTCTACTCTGACGTGCCCGAACAGATACGTTTCAAGGGAGAATATGACTTGCCCGAACCCTTGAGCGAAGCAGGCATACGCACTTTCTTCGAGAAATTAGGCAACAAAAACCAGCGTCTCACGGTGTTTGCCGGAGCAGGATGCTACGACCATTACACTCCGGCAATAGTGCCAAACATCATCTCACGCTCTGAATTCCTCACAAGCTACACCCCTTATCAGGCAGAAATTTCGCAGGGAACACTCCATTATATATTCGAATATCAGAGTATGATGGCAGAATTGACCGGTATGGACATCTCCAACGCGTCAATGTACGACGGATCTACCGCCACAGCCGAGGCTGCAATCATGGCTATGGCTTCGACAAAGAAGACCGATACCGTGCTGATATCAGGCACAGTAGACCCGAAAATCGTAGATGTTGTGAAAACTTACGCACATTTCCACGGATTTAACGTAGAAATGATAGGCCAAAACGAGGGCGTTACAGACAAGGCGCAGATGGACGAGCGTCTTGGCAAGGGTGGCGTGGCTGGCGTTATCGTACAGCAGCCCAACTATTATGGCATCGTGGAAGACTACGCAGGATATGCAGATTCTTGCCACACCAACAAGGCCCTGTTCGTAATCAACAGCATAGCTGCCGACCTTGCCCTACTTAAGACTCCAGGCGAATGGGGTGCCGACATAGCTGTAGGCGACGGACAGTCGCTGGGCATCCCGATGGCGTTCGGAGGTCCGTCAGTAGGCTATATGTGCTGCATAGAGAAACTGATGCGCAAAATGCCTGGACGCATCGTCGGACAGACTCTCGACAACCGCGGACAACGTGTATTCGTACTCACTCTGCAGGCTCGCGAGCAGCATATACGCCGCCAGAAAGCTACGTCAAACATCTGCTCTAACGAGTCGCTCATGGCTCTCTTCGTCACCATTTATATGTCGGTTATGGGCAAGGAAGGACTCAAGGAGGCTGCACAGATGTCGTACGACGGAGCACATTATCTGCACGACCAGCTGATAGCTACAGGCAAGTTTGAGGACAAATACCCGCAGGACTTCTTCAACGAGTTCTGCGTAAGCTATAAGGGCAATGTCGACAGCCTGCAGAAACGCTTCATCAAATACGGAATATTGGGCGGTATAAAGGTAGACGACGACACCCTGATGTTTGCCGTAACCGAGAAACGCACAAAGCAAGAAATTGACCAACTCGTAAATATTATAAAGGAGGAAACGCTATGAACAACCGTCTTTATGGAAATCTGATTTTTGAATTGTCGCATCCCGGGAGACGCGGTTATTCCCTTCCCAACAACGAGTTTGGACATCACGAAGTGCCAGAAGTCATGCAACGCAAAGACGATGCTCAACTGCCTGAGTGCGATGAGCTTACCGTTATACGCCACTATACTAATCTGAGCGCCAACAACTTCGGCGTAAACAACGGATTCTATCCGTTGGGAAGCTGCACGATGAAGTACAATCCTATCATCAACGAGGAGGTGGCTGCCATGCCCCAGTTTGCCGAACTGCATCCCTTGCAGCCTGAGCAGACATGCCAGGGAGCATTACAGCTGTACTACGAGATGCAGAAGAGCCTTGCAGCAATAACCGGTCTCGAAGAGTTCACACTCAATCCCTTTGCTGGTGCTCACGGCGAGCTTACCGGACTCATGATTATACGTGCCTACCATCAGAGCCGTGGTGACATGAAGCGTACAAAGGTGATTGTGCCCGACTCGGCACACGGTACCAACCCGGCTTCGGCTGCTGTATGCGGACTGGAAATTGTTGAGGTAAAATCGACAGCCGACGGAGTCGTCGACACGGAAGACCTGCGCGGACTGCTCGATGACACCGTAGCTGCCATGATGATGACCAATCCCAACACGCTTGGTCTCTTCGAGTGCAAAATACCTGAAATACAGCAACTCGTACACGAATGTGGCGGACTTATGTATTACGACGGAGCCAACCTCAACCCGATGCTCGGCGTATGCCGTCCGGGCGACATGGGATTCGACGTGATGCACATCAATCTGCACAAGACATTCTCAACACCTCACGGAGGCGGCGGACCAGGTTCGGGTCCTGTAGGCGTGCGCAAAGGTCTGGAGCAGTTCCTTCCCGTACCTAAGGTAGAAAAGGATGGCAACACATACAAGATAGTAGGCTGCGATGAGGGCAACATACACGTAGGCGAATTCTTCGGCAACTTTGCAGTAATGATGCGCGCTTACGCCTATATTCTCTCGCTCGGCAAGGAGCACATACGCATGGTAGGACCACTCGCAACGCTCAATGCCAACTACGTGAAGGAGTCGCTAAAGGACGTCTACGCCCTGCCAATTCCTACCGTATGCAAGCATGAGTTCGTGTTCGACGGACTCAAGGACAAGTCGACCGGCGTAACTACTATGGACGTGGCAAAGCGCCTGCTCGACTACGGCTACCACGCTCCCACCATCTACTTCCCGCTTCTCTTCCATGAGGCCATGATGATAGAGCCTACCGAGAGCGAAAGCAAGGAGACTATCGACGCATTCATCGAAGTACTCAGACAGATTGCAGAGGAAGCCAAGACCAATCCAGAGGAGGTGAAGACCGCGCCTCACAACACTCCCGTAGGACGTGTTGACGACGTATTGGCTGCCAAGCACCCTATTCTCACTTGGAAACAGATGAACCAATAGCATTCGAACACAACAACAGATATGATACATTCGGATTTAATTATTATAGGCTCGGGTCCGGGCGGCTATCGTGCCGCCCACCATGCTGCCTTGCACGGACTATCGGTTGTAATCATCGAGAAGGCTGAAGCAGGAGGCACATGCCTCAATCGTGGCTGTATACCCACCAAAACACTCTGCCGCAACGCCGAAATAGTAGACACGCTACGCCATGCCGACACATTCGGACTTATGGGCGAAGGCTACTCACTCGACTTCAGCCGCGTGATGGAACGTAAACAAGAGGTTGTTGGTCAGCTGCGCAGCGGAGTGGAAACACTCATGCAGACACCAGGCATAACGCTGGTAAGGGGCGCAGCCTCGTTTGTAGACGAGCACACAGTAGCCGTTGGCGACGAACAGTACACGGCCGACAACATCATAATAGCTACGGGAAGCGACTCTAAATGTCCTCCTATAGAGGGGACCACATTGCCTGGAGTTGTCACATCAACCGAACTGCTTGATGTTGACCACTTGCCCAAGCGCCTGTGCATCATAGGCGCAGGAGTGATAGGCATGGAGTTTGCATCGGTATTCAGCAGTTTTGGCAGCAACGTTACGGTAATAGAGTTTCTTAAGGAATGTCTGCCCGTGCTCGACTCCGACATTGCCAAGCGCCTGCGTCAGACCATCGGCAAGCGTGGCTTAGAATTCTACATGCAGTCGGCTGTAAAGTCGATAACACAGACCAATACCGAAGACGGAACCAAGCAGCTGACTGTAAGTTTCGAGAAGAAAGGCAAACCCGTTAGTATAGATGCCGACATGGTGCTCATAGCCACAGGCCGCAAGCCTTGTACAGACGGTCTTGCTCTCGAACAAGCTGGTATAGAATACTCGCCCAAGGGCATAGTAGTAGACGATAATTTCCAGACTAATGTGAACGGCGTATACGCCATCGGCGACGTCAACGGACGCTGTCTGCTGGCACATGCAGCCACATTCCAGGGTCTGCACGTGGTCAATCGCATACTCAACCGCCCCGACGACATCCGCTTCGACGTAATGCCATCTGCCATATTCACCCATCCCGAGGCAGCAAGCGTAGGATTGAGCGAAGACCAGCTGAAGGCCGAGCAGCACCCCTACGAGTGTCGCAAGGGTTTCTACCGCTCCAACGGCAAAGCGCTCGCTATGAACGAGACCGACGGAATGATAAAACTCCTCGTTGATACAGCCAACGACCAAAGGATAGTAGGATGTCACGCATTTGGTGCCCACTCAGCCGATATGGTACAGGAGATTGCAGCATTGATGAACAGCGGCACTACACTTCAGCAGCTGGCCAACATCATACACATCCACCCTACCCTGTCTGAAATTTTGCACGACATGGTTTTATAATCAAAAGCTATAAAATAGTTAAGTAGGAGGTAAATACTAATTTGTGTTTACCTCCTATTTTTTTAATTATTTATAACCAATAACCAAAGTTTTAAAAAGTTTTAGCTTTATCTTTACATATTCAGACAAGCCATTATTTTCTATCAATATATCCTTTATGAATATTGCCTCAAAGCAGCAAGCAATTCATTATTCTCATTCTTCGAGCCTACTGTTATGCGCAGACAGTTATGGCAAAGCTGCACATTGTTGCGATTGCGCACAACGATGCCACGGTCGATAAGGTAGTTGTAGATATGTGGAGCATCGCTCACCTTGGCGAGGAAGAAATTGGCATCGGTTGGATAAACCTTCTCACAGATGGGCAGCTGACCGAAAGCCACTACCATTCGCTCGCGCTCCACAACAATTGTACGCACCCACTTCTCCACCTCAAACGCATCCGAAAGGCGCTGAACGGCAAAATTCTGGGTAAGCTCGTTGACATTGTAAGGATACTTCACCTTACTGAACAGTTCGATAATCTCCTTGCTTGCAAACGCCATACCAAGGCGAATGGCAGCACACCCCCAAGCCTTGCTCATAGTGTTGAGTACTATCAGATTGGGAAACTCAGCCAAGCGAGTACGCCACGCACGAGCCTTGTTGAAGTCGGAATAAGCCTCGTCGACTACAACAATACCGTCAAACGTAGTAAGTATCTTCTCTATCTCGGGAGAATACAGAAGATTGCCCGTAGGATTATTGGGAGAGCACAACCATATTATCTTTGTGTGTTCGTCACAGGCAGATAGCATAGCATCGGCCGAAATCTGAAAGTTGTCATCAAGCAGCACTTTGCGATACTCCACATCATTGACATCGGCACAAACCTTATACATACCGTAGGTAGGTTCCATGGCCACCACGTTATCAATGCCCGGACGACAGAAACATCTGTAGGCAAGGTCTATGGTCTCGTCGCTACCGTTGCCAAGACACATATTCTCGGGCGCAACACCCTTGACACGAGCCAACTTCTCCTTCACCTTCATCTGCAGAGGATCGGGATAACGGTTGAACGGTGAGTTGTATGGACTCTCGTTGGCATCGAGAAACACATGGGCATCCCTCCCCTTGAATTCGTCACGAGCGCAACTATATGGTGCCAGACCCTGAATGTTGGGTCTGACAAGTTCACTAAGAGTTTTCATATTGTTAAAGAGTAGAGTTCAGTTTAGCCATGCGTACACTCATGGCGTTACGGTGAGCATCAAGATGTTCGGCAGCAGCCATCACCTCCACTGCGCGACCTATAGAGCGGATGCCCTCGGCGCTTAGATGCTGGAACGTCACCTTACGCATGAAGCTGTCAATATTCACACCATTATAAGCCGTAGCATATCCGTGTGTAGGCAATGTGTGGTTGGTTCCGCTGGCATAGTCGCCAGCACTTTCACAGGCATACTCGCCAAGGAATACGCTACCGGCATTCATCACCCTCTCGGCCAGACGCTCATAGTCGGCTGTGGCTATAATGAGGTGTTCGGGAGCGTATGCATTGCTCAGCTCTATTGCCTCATCGGTATCAGACACAAGCACAGCCTTGCTGTTTTCGAGCGTCTTCATTGCTATCTCGCGACGCGGCAACTTGGCAAGCTGCAGTTCAATCTGCTGCTGCACAGAGTCAATCATATCCTCAGAAGTACTGATAAGCAGCACCTGCGAATCGATACCATGCTCAGCTTGCGATAGAAGGTCGGCAGCAACAAACTCAGCATTGCTCTCTGCGTCGGCTATGACACAAACCTCGGAAGGGCCTGCCGGCATGTCTATTGCCACCTCATGAAGTGACACGTGCTGTTTGGCAGCCATGACATACTGGTTGCCTGGGCCGAATATCTTGTACACCTTTGGCACCGACTGCGTACCGTATGCCATCGCACCAATAGCCTGCACACCGCCAATCTTGAACACCTTATCAACACCCACCACATTGGCAGCAGCCAGAATTGCTGGGTTCACCTTGCCGTCGGCCATAGGAGGCGTGCAGAGCACTATCTCACTGCAACCGGCTATCTTGGCAGGCGTGGCAAGCATCAGAACCGTAGAGAAGAGCGGCGCCGTACCGCCCGGTATATACAATCCCACACGCTCTATTGGCAACTGCTTCTGCCAGCATACCACACCTGGCGCAGTCTCAACCTTACAGGACGACATGAGCTGGGCCTTATGAAACTTATGGATATTGTCATTGGCAAGCCTTATTGCATCAAGCAGTTCGCGGTCAATGCCAGCCATTGCCTCAGCCTTCTCCTCTTCGCTTACCATCAGCTCGTCAAGCACAGCATGGTCGAACTTGGCCTCATACTCCTTTACAGCCTCGTCGCCTCTGAGTCGCACATCGTCGAGAATGCCCGACACAGCGCTATTGAGACACGAAACGTCAAGATGCGGACGCAGGCAAATGTCCACCCATTCCGAACAATTGGGATTTTTATATACCTTCATTCTATTTATGTCTAATTCAATATAAGTATAAAAACATCGAAATCTCCTACAGAATCATTTTCTCGATAGGCGTAACAAGTATGCCTTGAGCGCCCAAATCCTTAAGTTTGGCAATAATCGACCAGAAGCGCTTCTCGTCGAGCACGGTATGTACAGAGCACCATCCGTCTTCAGCAAGAGGAATGACAGTAGGACTCTTGATGCCAGGCAGCACCTTGATTATTTCGGGCACACTCGCTTTAGGAGCGTTCATCATCACATACTTCTTGTCCTGAGCCGAGCGTACTGCCGAGAAGCGGAACAGCATTTCGTTGAGTATCTGATGCTTCTCGTCATCGAGATTCCAGTTGCCTACAAGCAATGCCTCGCTGTGGGTGACGATTTCCACCTCGCGCAGATTGTTGCTCACAAGTGTACTGCCCGAACTAACAATGTCGAAGATTCCATCGGCAAGACCGACACCCGGACTAATCTCCACGCTACCCGTAATTACGTGTATGTCAGCATTTATACCATTTTGGCGCAAGTATTTGCTTAGGATATTAGGATAAGAAGTGGCAATACGCTTGCCGTTGAACCATTGGGGTCCGGTATAGTTCACCTCCTTAGAAATGGCGAGCGACAGACGACACTTGCTGAATCCAAGACGAGACAATATCTGAACGTTTTCGCCACGCTCCTGATACTCATTCTCGCCAACTATACCTATATCGGCAACACCAGAAGCCACACTCTGAGGAATGTCATCGTCGCGCAGGAACAGAACCTCAAGCGGAAAGTTGGATGCCTGAACTAAAAGTGTGCGCTTGCTCGAACTCACCTTGATGTCGGCCTCGGCAAGCAAATTCATGGTGTCATCAAACAGACGACCCTTAGATTGGACTGCAATTCTTAACATACTCTGAAAAAATTATATTTCTTACCTTAAAGTGTCGCAAAAGTAACTTATTTTTAGGTATTATGCAAGAATTATTGTACTTTTGTAAGCAAAATAGACGTATATTCTATGCAATTACAATATTTATACATTATTTTAGTCGCAATATGCATTTGCGGATGCAGCGAAAAAAAGAACAAGGAGATGACGCCATGGGGTGAAACTATCAATGACGACACCACAGCCATCAGCTCCAATCTCTCAATGGACGACATGATGCAGAACGGCGAACTCATCATGCTTACCATGACCGGTCCAGACACCTATTTCGACTATCACGGACGTGGCATGGGCACACAGTTTCTGCTATGCGAGAAGTTTGCCCAGCACATAGGCGTATCGCTCAGAGTAGAGGTATGCAAGAGCGCAGAAGAAATGCTCAGACGACTCAAGGACGGCGAAGCCGACATCATTGCCTATCAGATGCCAAGAGCCACAAAAGGAACCATACCATGCGGATATGCCGTAGACTCACTCAAGACATCGTGGCTGACCAACAAGGATTCAAAAGAACTTGCCGACTCGATAAACAACTGGTACACACCGAAACTTATTGCACAAATACAGAACGAGGAGCGTCTCAGATACTCTACGCAGAGCATCCACCGACACACTTACGCTCCGATGCTCAACGCCAAGTCGGGCATTATTTCACGATACGACCATCTTTTCATAAAGTATTCGCCCATAGCACGATGGGACTGGCGACTGCTCGCCGCCCAATGCTATCAGGAATCTTGCTTCGATCCAAAGGCCTACTCATGGGCAGGTGCTTGCGGACTGATGCAGATAATGCC
>JAIJMN010000339.1:0-1610 GCA_022735715.1 Prevotella sp. | reverse complement strand
TGGTCAAGTCATTGTCGATGCAATCCACCGCTGCTTGCCATCGTTCTTCCAGACGGTAAGGCTCTTCCTCCGTCAGTTTCTCTTCCGAGAGAGGAAGAAGCAGCTTAAGCCTTTCATCCCGTTTCTTCTTGGCTATAATATTGATGCAAGCATTCTTCACACTCCGCATCAAGTAAGCCTGGTCAGGAATCAGCTGTTTGTCCCACAACCTTGAGAACACGTCGCTCACCACATCCTTCGCCACATCGTTGTCATGTAGCAAGGCAAAGGCAAAGCGATACATCCGTTCGTAATGGTCGTGAAACAGCTGTTCCATTTGCTGTTCATTATCTTCAGTCATTACGTCATTTTCTTCTTGTTTCCACTCTTATAGACATGCTTTCCGTAAATCAATCACCCCTAAAATGAAGAAATATTCATGTTTTCTTTTTGGAAAAGTATTGTAGCCTATTTTAGGCAAAGGTAATAAAAAAGATAGGTTATTATGTTTAAAAAAATATAATAACCTGATTGTTTTTCTATGTTTATTTGGTCGTATGTGTCGAAAAGTGTAGCTTTGTGATGATTTTATATGTCAGAAAATGTAGAATTTTTCTGTTATCATGTGTCTAAAAGTGTAACATTCTGACATTATCATATGTCTAAAAGTGTAAATCTATGAAAAGAAAGATATATACCCAACTTGTTGAATGGAAGAATCAAGAGCATCATAAGCCATTGATATTAAATGGAGTAAGACAATGTGGAAAGACTTATATTCTAAAAGAATTCGGTCTGAATGAATTTGATAATCTTGCTTACGTCAGTTGCGATAGGAATGAGAATCTACATGCTATATATGCAGGCGACTTTGATACTGCAAGAATCATTCGGGGATTAAGTGCTTTGACTGGAGTGGATATAATCCCTGGCAAGACTCTTATATTCTTGGATGAGGTGCAAGCATTCCCACAGGCATTGGAAGCATTGAAGTATTTCTGCGAAGATGCTCCAGAGTATCATATAGTGGTGGCAGGTTCGCTATTAGGTGTTGCCTTGCATGCAGGTGTATCCTTTCCAGTAGGCAAGGTACAGACAATGCGTCTGTTCCCTATGGATTTTGAAGAATTCCTAATGGCTATGGGCGAAGACCAGTTGCTTAAACTAATGTACAGCAAGGACTATGAATTGATGAATGCGTTCCACGAAAAGTTGAAAGACTTTTTGCGCCAATACTATTACGTGGGTGGAATGCCTGAAGTAGTGAAGACGTATGTGGAAAACAGATTGCTAAACCAAGTGCGCACTATACAGAACGAAATACTCTCCAACTATGCCAGCGACTTCTCCAAGCATGCTCCTACGCAAGAAGTGCCACGCATAGACATGGTATGGCAGTCGATATTGGGTCAACTATCTAAAGAGAACAAGAAGTTTGTGTATGGTGTATTGAAGAAAGGTGGCAGAGCCAAGGAGTTTGAACTGGCAATACAATGGTTGGTAGATGCTGGTTTGGTGTATAAGATAACAAAGGTGACTAAGCCGGAATTGCCATTGAAGTTTTATGAAGACTTGTCGGCATTCAAGCTTTATCTATGCGATTGTGGACTGATGGGGGCTATGGCAGATAC
>JAIJMN010000071.1:0-11697 GCA_022735715.1 Prevotella sp. | reverse complement strand
TTATATAATTCTGCTTGTAGCCATCGTTATATGGGCTATATATGAGTCATATACCGACCGCAACTTCAAGCGTCAGAACCTCTCGTTTGTACTTTCTGTAGGTATGTTGGGTGTGCCGTTCCGCGGAATGGGATGGGGCGCTGCCATCGTTGGCATCATCATCCTTGCTGCTATCTACTTCGGACTGAACTATCGCAAGAAGATAGACAAGCAGCTCGTGCCCGTAGTGTCGGCTCGTTTCAAGAATACAGCCCTACTGTGCATGCTTATGCTTATGATCGGTTATTCAAGCTATGCTGTTATCGTGATCCGTTCGGCTGCCAATCCGCCTATGGACCAGAACTCGCCCGAGGATGTGTTCACTCTCGGTTCGTATCTGAGTCGTGACCAGTATGGCGACTCTCCGTTGCTTTACGGTCAGGCATACACCTCGCAGGTGGCTTTTGACGTTGACGGCAATATGTGCATTCCTAAGCGTAAGGAAGGTGCTGCCATCTGGCAACGCAAGGAGAAGGCTTCTGACACAGAGAAGGACTCTTACTTCGTAGTATCGCACAAGGACAAGCTCGTTTACGCTCAGAACATGCTGTTCCCACGTATGCATTCGTCGGCTCACGCTCAGGCTTACGAGAGTTGGCTGGGTGGCGTTACGGGTACTAACGTGCCCTACGATCGCTGTGGCGAGCAGGTGACTGTGAAGATGCCTACACAATGGGACAACATACGTTTTTTCCTCTCTTACCAATGCAACTTCATGTACTGGCGCTACTTCATGTGGAACTTTGCTGGTCGACAGAATGACTTGCAGGGTAGTGGAGAGCCGGAGCACGGCAACTGGATAACGGGTATCTCGTTTATCGACAACTGGATGCTTGGCGACCAGAGCAAGCTGCCGCAGGAACTGAAGGAAAATAAGGGACACAACGTGTTCTACTGTCTGCCGTTGCTGTTGGGACTTATCGGACTGTTCTGGCAGGCTTGGCGCGGACAACGTGGCATACGCCAGTTCTGGGTGGTATTCTTCCTCTTCTTCATGACTGGTCTTGCCATTGTGCTCTATCTTAACCAGACTCCGCAGCAGCCGCGTGAGCGCGACTATGCTTATGCCGGCTCATTCTATGCTTATGCCATCTGGTGTGGTCTTGGTGTGCTGGCTCTCTATGATATGCTCAAGAAGAAGCTCAAGACCAATGATGTGGCTCTTGCCAGCATGCTTGGTGTAGCCTGTCTGCTCGTGCCGATACAAATGGCTTCGCAGACTTGGGACGATCACGACCGCAGTGGACGCTACACATGCCGCGACTTCGGACAGAACTATCTGATGACGCTCCAGGACAAGGGCAACCCGATTATCTTCACCAATGGCGACAACGACACGTTCCCATTGTGGTATAATCAGGAGACCGAAGGATTCCGTACCGACGCACGTGTGTGCAACCTCTCTTATCTGCAGACCGACTGGTATATCGACCAGATGAAGCGCCCGGCTTATGATTCGCCTTCTGTGCCTATCACATGGCCGCGTCTCGATTTCTGCTCGGGCACTAATGACTACATTCAGGTTGACCCGTCGCTGAAGCAGCAGGTTCAGAATTTCTACAAGGAACATCCTGCCGAGGCTCGTGCTCAGTTTGGCGACCAGCCGTTTGAGGTGAAGAACGTCATGAAGTACTGGGTGCGCACCAAGAACAGCGATATGCACGTCATCCCGACCGACACTCTCTACATAACTATCGACAAGGAGGCCGTGAAGAAGAGCGGAATGATGATGGCAAGCGACACGATACCCGACCGTATGGTTATCTCGCTCGCCGGCAAGCGCGCTCTGTACAAGAACGACCTCATGATGCTTGAGATGCTCGCACAATGCAACTGGACACGTCCGTTGTATGTTGCAGCAACTGTTAGTTCGGACAACTATATGAACCTTGGCGACAACTTTGTACAGGAGGGGCTGGCTTACCGCATCACTCCGTTCACAACCAACAAGCTGGGTGCAAAGAACTTTGATATTGAGAAGACATATAATAATGTGATGAACCGGTTTAAGTTCGGTGGACTGGAGAAGAAGGGACTCTATATTGATGAGACTATAATGCGTATGTGCTACACACATCGCCACCTCTTCGCCCAGCTGGCACTCGCTCTTATACAGGAGGGCAAGAACGACAAGGCTCTGAAGGTGTTGCGCAAGGCTGAGAAGTCAATACCCGAATACAATGTGCCAAACACATTCGTATCTGGTTCGGCTGATCTGGCACGTGCCTACGCCATTATAGGATGCAAGGCTGATGCAGCACGTATCCTGCGCCAGGTATGGAACAACGCCAAGCAATATGCTGACTACTATGTCTCGCTGGACGGCTCGCGCTTCGACATGTGTCAGACAGATGTGATACGCCAGCTCTATTATATGCAGGGTATTTCGGATATAGCCCAGCTTGTAGACACTAAGATGGCTAACGAATGGCTCAAGACAGCCAATGCCATATATGCCGTCTATCAGGCTAAGGGCGGACAACCTTTTGATGCGCGATGATAATTGAACAGCCTTCAATATGGTTGCGTTGGTTGTTCCCAGGTGCAACATGGAGAATGAACCGCAACGAACGGTCGGTCTATCTCACCTTTGACGATGGACCGATACCGGAGTCTACTCCGTTCATTCTGCAAACATTGAAAGAGTTTGGGATACACGCCACATTCTTCATGGTAGGAGACAATGTGCGCAAGTATCCCGACCTCTACAGAAGTATTGTTGCGGCAGGCCACCAAGTGGGCAATCATACCTATCATCATCTTGGAGGCTTCAAGCATATTGCCAAGACATATATTGAAGACGTGGAGCGTGCCAACGACTTGATAGGAGCCCACCTCTTCCGTCCGCCTCATGGTGCAATGAGTCATAGTGAATACATTTGGTTGCGTCGCAAGTATCGCATCGTGATGTGGGACCTCGTGACACGCGACTATTCAAAATGGCTAAGTGCCGACGACGTTTTCAATAATGTAAGGCGATATGCCCGTAATGGTTCGATCATTACTTTCCATGATTCTGTCAAGAGTATTGACAAACTACGTACCGCTCTTCCACGCTCGTTGAAGTGGCTTAAGGAGCAGGGCTATGAGTTCAAGACTTTTGAATGAGAATCTACGGAAACAAAACGTAATAAAGATAATGGACAAACGACAATTATCTCTTAACATAAAAGCCGAGGCAAAGAACCTCGGCTTTTTTGCTTGTGGCATTGCCCGTGCCGCAGCTGTGGATAAGGAGGTGGTGGATTCCTACCGCAAATGGATTGATAATGGCGAGCATGCCACGATGAACTATCTGGAAAATTATCCTGACAAGCGTTTCGACCCACGCCTGCTGATGGACGGCCTCAGGAGCATCGTGTCTGTGGCGTTGAACTATGCTCCGTCGCACACTCTGCCCGAAGGCCAGCCGCAGTTTGCCGCCTATGCGCTTGGCAAGGACTATCATGATGTGGTGAAGGGAAAGCTTCGGCAACTTGCCGAACGCTTAGGATTTGAGGAGTACAGAGCATTCTGCGATTCGGCTCCAGTGCTTGAACGCTATTGGGCTGTTAAGGCTGGTCTGGGATGGACCGGACGAAACCATCAGCTTATAATACCACGTGCCGGCAGCATGTTCTTCTTGGGTGAGCTGTTTCTGCCCGTAGAATTGGAGTATGACGATGTGATGGAGTCGCGTTGTGGCAATTGCCACGCATGTATCGATGCTTGTCCGTCGCACGCTCTGACCATGGGTGAGGGAAAGTCGGATTTTGATGCGCGTCTGTGCCTGAGCTATCAGACCATTGAAAACCGTGGCGACATTCCCTCCGAATTGTCCGATAAAATGGGCGATACTATTTATGGGTGTGACTGCTGTCAGAAGGCTTGCCCGTGGAACCGCTTTGCCCAACCTAACACTACTCCAGAACTCCAGCCCTCGCAAGAATTGCTTGAGATGAAGCGCGAGGACTGGCTTTCATTAACCGAAGACGATTATCGCCACCTGTTTAAGGGGAGTGCTGTGAAACGAGCCAAATATTCGGGGCTAATGCGAAATATCCACACGGCTCTTGAGAAGGAGTAGAGAGATAGCCATATTCTTATCTTTTCGACTTATGCACACTCTCTACTATATAAAATCTATTTCGTCTGGACTCTCACAATTCTTATGCCAGTCTGCGACGGATGTTTTTGCATGTATTGGTAGAGCGTCATAGGCTCTTCAACAACCTTCTTGTGGATTTGTGAGGCGTTGAGCATATGCAGTCCGTCTTTGTGCCACACGGCAATGCCTATGTGCGACGTGTCGAGTCCTGCCTTGGATGTCGTGATGGCAATGATGTCGCCATCATGGATGGTAGATCGCAACAGTTTTGTGTTGTGGATGGCAGATTTGGGAATGTAGCTGAACTTCTTGCCTGAGAGCAGCTGCTCGGTCTTGGCTATCCGTCCTATCATTTGCGGATTGTCCTTCAGCATAGGATAAAGCGAAGTGTGAGTGCTCATGAAGTCAATAAGCAAGGTCTGGGTTGCTGTGAATGGCGGATTGGGTGACTGGATCTCCTCGACGAATCCCTTCTGTGTGTTCTCGTAAATCCAGTCGGTGAAATAGTGCTGTCGAGCAGGATAGCTCACTTCTCCGTTCTGGTATCTCACCATACGCAGGTATTGTGCGTAATCGTCGAACGAAGTCTTGCCATTCTTAATGCTAAGATAAATTGCAAGAACGTTCTCTACGTAAGTGGTGCAGTCGAGCTGGCTAAGGTTCACTACAAGTTTCTCCTGCTTGTTCACCTCAAGCGTCTTTGCCACGTAAGGAATGCCACGCAATTCGCGTGCTATTGCTATTATAAGGGTAGGGTCGGCCGTATGATGAGAGTATTTATTTATGATCTGCTCTATCCTTGTCTGGTCTTTCACCTTATTATAATATGTTATAGAGACAGAACTCTTGCCACAAGACGAGGAGTCGGATGCTTCCTTATCGGCAGTTTTTGACTTTACCTGTAATGAGTTCTGCTGTAAAGTCTTCTGCTGTAATGAGTCCATCTGTGTGCTGGCATTATGTTGTGCGTGTGGCTTTACGCTATTAGTCGAAGGGTTACCGCATTGTACGAGCAACGCCACGGCAAGCGATAGAAATGTTGTTGTCATAATATTCTTGTTTTTCATTTCATTCTTCCAAAGTTTACTCCTACATATATGTTAAGGCTACCGAATATGTTGTTGGTAGAGAACTTCGACTTATGGTAGTTGTACGTGTGGATTATGGCGTTGGCACCATAATACCATCGCATATTGTTCCATACGATTCCGAAGCGTCCAACTCCGTCGATATTGAAGTTGTGGAAGGAGAAATCCTTGAACGTGAATGTAGAGTGATTGGTGTCGCTCGACGAACTCTTGTAGCCCAGGGCCAACGACAACGAGGCAGCCGCCAACCAGTTGCGTGCGAACACCCAGTTGTAGCCGTAGCCTCCCGAAAGCGAGATGTCGGTATAGTTAATCTTCTTGAATTTCAGTTCGGGATCCATGTAGCGCTCGGCAGTCTCCTCGCCAAGGTTCTCGGCAACGATGTTATACAGCTTCTCCCAATCGACGCTTAGCGAATGTCGTGTGTAGCCAATGCCGCACAATGCCGATCCGCATGACTTGCGTTGTATTGTCGACTGACTGAAGGCGGCAGGGTAGGAGAATCGCTTGTGATTGAAGATGTAATACATGTTGAATCCCTTGATGCTCACGCTAATACCATCGTAGTTCATTCCGTTTAACGGTCGCGTGTTAATCTTGCCTTCGGTGTCGAGTTGGGCTTTCGAAATTTTGTAGTCGTTGCCCGTCTTACGATAGAAAAGGTCAACGCCAAGTTGTGAACTGTAGATGGAGAGATCAAACTCGGTTCGCTTGTCTCCGCTGTTGATGTTCTTAAGGTCGAAAGTGTAGCCCAGGAAAATCCAACGCCAACCTAAATACGGCCCAAGCTTAAAGGTGGGGAGTGGGGCAAAGGTGAAGTCGTTGCCCATGGTCGTCGCTATGCGGTAAATCTCATAAGTGTTGGTGTTTTGAACCATAGCTGTGTAGTTGAACTTCTGGGGTTCGATGTAGTTCGTGTCAACTTCGCTGAAGTTTCTTATAAACCTGCCAAGAGTCCTGCCGACAACACGGAAGAATGTCTTGTGACGGTACTTTTGGGGCGTACTTATGGTGTCTGCCGTAGTTTGAGCCATGGCAGACATTCCCGAAATTAATACGGACAACAATATGGCTATGGTTCTTTTCAAATACATGTGGTTTAGAGCTTTCCGAGAATACGGTCCATCACCCAGTTGACGGGCGTAGCGCTGACGCTTGTGCATTGGCACACTCCTATGCCCTGAAGATGCTCTATTACAGAGCGGATGATAGGAAGCTGAACATAAGAAGGATTAGGCACAACAATGTTTGTTCGCCCGGCACTCGTCACCAGTTGTATAGGATCGTAATTGTAGACCGAGAACGACAGCATTCCCTTGTCGCCGATCACCTCAATACAGTCTTCCTTGGCACTTTGATGGCCCACGAAGCACCATGAACCGCTGCCCGGCAGACAGTTCTCGAAGAAGAAGCTGGCACTTATGGAGTCCTCTGCCTTGTACAGATGCGCTCTGTTAGAACAATAGCCGTGAGCACGTGTTATTACTCCGAAGATGTCCTGCAAGAGGTCGAGCTGATGAGGAGCCAAGTCGTAGAAATAGCCACCTCCGGCAATATCCGGCTGCAAGCGCCATGGCAAGTTGTGGGTGTCCTGATAGTCAAGGTCTCTTGGCGGAACAGAGAAGCGTATCTGGACATTTACGATTGTGCCGATTGTTCCCGAGTTGATGATGCTCTTGACCTTCTGGAAATAGGGCAGATAGCGTCTGTAGTAAGCTACGAAGCAGGGCACGCCCGTAATCTCGCTGATGCGGTTGATGCGGGCACAGTCTTCGTAGCTTGCTGCCAACGGCTTCTCAATGTACACGGGTTTGCCAGCCTTCATAGCCATTATAGCGAATGTAGCGTGGCTTGAAGGTGGAGTAGCTATGTAGACAGCATTGACGTTAGGGTCGTCAATAAGTTCTTGAGGGTCGGTGTACCACCTCTTTATATTATGACGCTTGGCGTACGACTTTGCCTTAGCCTCGTTTCGGCTCATAACAGCCACTACGCTTGAACCAGACACCTCATTGAATGCCGGACCGGATTTCTTTTCGGTCACCTCACCGCATCCGATAAATCCCCAACCTATTTGTTTCATATCTTAATCACTAAATCAAAAAATCATTATCGTCAACTGCTTAGGCTACGGCGAGGACACCATAGCCTCCTACAATTCAACATTGAACAATTCTTCATCGCAGGCATAAGCCGAGAACAATTCAACATTCCTCATTCAACATTCATGAATGTTCTTCCAGCCACTTGTCAATCAGCATTCTTGCCAGGCTGAGCTTTTCGGGAATTGTAGGCAGATTGTTTTTGTTAAACCAGTTGCCTCGCGACAGTTCCGATTCCTGCAACTTCAGGTCGCCCCCGTCGTATTCGGCAAAGAATCCTACCATGAGACCGCAAGGGTAAGGCCAAGGCTGCGACTTGAAGTATCTCAGATTCTTAATCGATATGGAAGCCTCCTCCCACACCTCGCGTCTTACAGCCTCTTCGAGTGATTCGCCAGTCTCCACAAATCCGGCAATACATCCGTAGAAGTCGGTCTTGAAGTTCTTGGCGTGTACCAGCAGCAGGTCGTCGCCACGGTTAATGAGCACGATAATGGCAGTAGCCAGTTGTGGCCAAATGGTCTTGCCACAATTGGGGCATTTCTTTGAAATGTCTGTATCCATCACCATTGGCGACCCGCATACGCCACAATATTGCGTGTTGCGGTCCCAGTAGAGCAGTTCGTGACATTTGCCGGCTTTCAGATACAGAGGACGCGAAAGCTTGTAGTACGACTGTCTGAGGCCACATCCCTCGAAAGTGCCGTCAGCGCAGATCTGCACGTCGTCTACTTGCAGGGCTTTCACTTCTTCGCCGCTGTCCATAGGCGAAATGTCCATAATATGTGTTTTGGGGGTGGTAGCGACGGGCACATGCTCACAATACGGGATGGTGGAAGTTCCATCCTCGCATTTTTGGAGTAGAAGTTCCCCTTTATTGTTGAATACAAACCAGTAGTACATAGTAATGTTTTAAAAAGGTTATATTTTAAATACAAAGGTACTTAATTTTTTATATTAAGAATAAAAACACGACCTATATTTTATTAAAAGATAGCGACTTATTGCATTTGAATTAAATCTCTGTTAACTATTTTTATTTTTTAGATGTAAAACTTGTGCAGTTCAGATATTTTTGTACCTTTGCAATCGATAAATCTAAAAAACAGCCCATGACACTTGTCATCATAACAATAATATTAATTGGCTATTTCTTGATAGTGACAGAGAAATTCACCAATGTAAACAAAGCTGCGGTTGCCATCTTTGTAGGAACGCTTGGCTGGATACTTTACATTTGTTATGGTTCAGACTTTGTTATGGGGCAGCACGCCAAGGAATACACTTCGTTTCTTGACGGAGCGCCAGCTTCTTCGGCAGCGGTAAAGCAGTATATTTTCCAGAACCTTTTCTTGAAATACGTCGGTAGAGCTTCTGAGATTGTTCTCTTCCTGCTCTCTACGATGACAATTGTCGAGATATTGCAGAACAACGGATGCTTCGACTTCATTTCGCAGATGCTCCGTACGCGTAGCGGCAAGAGGATGCTTTGGACTTTGTCGGTCATCACATTCTTGATTTCGGCAAACCTCGACAACCTTACGGCAACCGTTATGATGCTTACCATAATGCACGCCATTGTGAGCAGACAGAGGCAGCGTGTCATCTTCGGATGCGCCATTGTGCTGTCGGCCAATTGCGGTGGTGCGCTTACGGTTATCGGTGACCCTACAGGACTCGTGCTTTGGAATATTGGTGCTGTTACGGCTACCGACTATTCCTTGACTATGGCTCTTCCTTGCCTTATTGCATGGTTCTTCCCGATTCTTTGGCTGCAACGTAGCTTGCCGCGACGCATTGAGACCGAATGGATTACGATGCCTTATCGTGGCGACGACACCAACCTTAACCTGTGGCAGCGAGCCTTGATGCTGTTTGTGGGAATCGGCGGACTGTGGTTTATTCCTACATTCCATAACATCACAAAGCTTAGCCCGTTCCTTGGCGCAATGTGCGTGTTGTCAGTATTGTGGATTGTCAACGAGTTGATGAACCGCAAGCTTATGAATGCCGACCAGATGATACAGCGTCGTGTGCCACGAGTGCTGCAATATGGCGTGATACAGATGATTCTGTTCGTGCTTGGCATTATGCTTGCTTTGGGAGTGGTGCGCGAGACGGGTGTGTTGACTAAGGTAGATGACTTTAGTGGCAGTATAGCCGACAATATGCTTGTAGTGGGACTTGCCACCCAGTTGGTAGGTAGCGTGCTTGACAATTTTGCCACGCTTATGTCGATGGTCTCGATACACGATGTAGCCGAATCTGGTAGCAATATTGCGCTTTACGGCCTTAACGGAGCCTATTGGAAGATAGTGGCTTACGCTACGGCTATGGGAGGCAACATCCTTTGCATAGGCTCTATGAGCGGACTTGCCTTGATGAAGATGGAACGCATAAAACTCAACTGGTACTTTGTCAATGTGGGTTGGGTTTCGCTCGTGGCATCCTTGGCTGGCTTGGTTTGCTTGTGGCTGTTGGTTTGATACCCTTGCATTATGAATGCTATTATATAAATACCCCATAAAAACACCCTAATACTTAAACGGATATTTAATAATCAATAATACAAAAAAATCGTATGGCTAAAATTCAGACAATTGGAATCATGACTTCTGGTGGCGACGCCCCGGGAATGAATGCTGCAATTCGTGCTGTGACTCGTGCAGGTATTTGCAACGAATTTAATATAAAAGGTATCTATCGTGGTTACGATGGTCTTATTAATGGCGAGATTGAGGACTTCACGACCGAGAATGTCAGCGGCATAATTATGTCGGGCGGTACTATCCTGAAGACAGCACGCTCTAAGGAGTTTATGACCGATGAGGGCAAGGAGAAGGCTTATGAGCAAATCAAGGCTCATGGTATTGATGCATTGGTTATAATCGGCGGTAACGGCTCGCTGACAGGTGCTATGGAATTCGCCAAAAAGTACGACATCTGCTGCATCGGCTTGCCGGGCACTATCGACAACGACCTTTATGGCACAGACTCAACAATCGGTTACGACACAACAATGAACACCATCGTAGAGTGTGTCGACCGTATCCGCGACACAGCCCAGAGCCATGAGCGCATCTTCTTTATCGAGGTGATGGGACGTGACGCAGGTTTCCTCGCACAGAACTCAGCCATTGCAAGTGGTGCCGAGGCTGCCATCATTCCTGAAGATTCTACCGATGTCGACCAGTTGGCACGCTTCATGGAGCGTGGCATCCGTAAGTCGAAGAAGAGCTGCATCGTCATTGTTTCGGAGAGTCCGAAGTGCGGTGCCATGTATTATGCCGAGCGTGTGAAGAACGAGTTTCCGCAGTACGACGTACGCGTGTCAATTCTCGGACACTTGCAGCGTGGCGGACGCCCGAGCGCTCACGACCGTATCCTTGCTTCACGTACTGGCGTAGGTGCAATTGAGGCCATACTTCAAGGCCAGCGTAACGTGATGATTGGCGTTCGCAACAACGAGATTGTGTACGTGCCGCTGAGCGAGGCCATCCGTAGCGACAAGCCGTTCGACCGCAAGCTTATCAAGGTTCTTGACGAGCTGAGCATCTAAAAGTGGTCGGATTACACTACAAATATGGCATATTTGGAACGAAAAAGTACAATAAAGATTAAATATTTCTTCGTATAAGAATATAGTTGTTATATTTGCATCGGAATTTAAAAACAAAATCAAATATACTATGTCACAAATCAACGGGCGCATCTCGCAGATTATCGGTCCGGTTATCGACGTTTACTTCGATACAGCCGGCAAGAATCCTGAAGAGGTGTTGCCTAAAATCCACGAAGCTCTGAAGCTGAAGCGTCCTAACGGACAGGAGCTTATCATTGAGGTGCAGCAGCATATTGGTGAAGACACCGTTCGCTGCGTCGCAATGGACAATACTGACGGATTGCAGCGTGGCCTGGAGGTTGTTCCTACCGGCAACGCTATCATGATGCCAGCAGGTGAACAGATCAAGGGCCGTATGATGAATGTCATCGGTCAGCCTATCGATGGTATGAGCACGCTCAATATGGAGGGCGCTTATCCTATCCATCGTGAGGCTCCTAAGTTTGAGGACCTTTCCACTCACAAGGAAATGCTCGCAACTGGTATCAAGGTGATTGACCTTTTGGAGCCTTACATGAAGGGTGGCAAGATTGGTCTGTTCGGCGGTGCCGGTGTAGGCAAGACCGTGCTCATCATGGAGCTTATCAACAACATTGCCAAGGGACACAACGGCTACTCGGTATTTGCTGGAGTAGGCGAGCGTACCCGTGAGGGCAACGACCTTATCCGCGACATGCTCGAGTCGGGCGTTATCCGCTACGGCGAGAAGTTCAAGAAGGCAATGGAGGAAGGCAAGTGGGACCTCTCGCTTGTTGACCC
>JAIJMN010000070.1:0-11698 GCA_022735715.1 Prevotella sp. | reverse complement strand
AACATCTTTACATGGCTCTTTTGTCAGGTTTTTGGCAATTGAGCGAAACATAAACTGCAACAGAAAAATTGCGGAAGTTATTTTTTGAACATTACTAAATAAAAAATCCGCAATACTCGAGAAATCGGTATTGCGGATTTTTATGTGGGTTGCAGTGTTAGTTGTAGAAGTTCCAGCTGACACCAAATCTGAATATGCGTTGGTTGAGTGGATAGTGCGGTGCAAGGAAATAGTCGGGTTTGCCTTGTCCTGCATTGATATGGCTCATCATCACGAAGAATCGTGTGCGTTGCAAGTGGAAGTTGGCGTAAACATTCACGATAGGGTAGTTGCCCACTTCCGTACGGTTATCGCCAGTCTGTACTGCATACTGTCCGAGTGCGGGACTGTAGTCGGGTGCATAATACTTTGTGAAGAATCGTGCATCGGCTCCAAAGTCGCATTTCAACACACGTGCAATCTTGAATCTTAGGAACAGATTGGTGTAGATGTTGAGGTCGGGCACGGGCAGAGCCATATCGTCCGACGACTTCTGATATGTTATGACATTGTCCCAATGCAGCGGTCCGAGTTTTAGTTTCTGCTGCAGTTCGAGCGTCAACAGACTTATTGCTCCGCTCTTCTGTACTACGCTCAGTGTGTTGCCCGTGCGTCCGAAGTCGTCAGTCACGTTATAACCCATTGCAAAGAACGTATGGTTCTTGATGTTGTCGAAGGCAACGCGAACGGTTGTCTTCGTCTTCTCGTAGCCGAACTTGCCCTCAACACGTGTGTGTATTATCTTCGACATGTCGTCATTGTCCCACCAGAAGTGCTTTGAGTGGTAGTGGCGATAGTAGAAAGTAGGGTTCAGTCGGTGGAAGAATCCGCTTGCCTGCAAGCGTACCGTGTCGCCGAAGAGTGCGAAGTTGACGTCGGCATCAGCGTCAATCTTCATTTGTCCTGCATCCTTTCCGGTGAGCCATGTCTCTAAAGTAGCGTCGTAGTGCAGGGTTTTGCCTTGCGACTTGATGAGTTGACCGCCAATGCTGAGGTTATGTTCGTTGTATGCCTTGGCTATTTCGGTCTCGGTAGGCAGGGTGAAGTGGCGCAAGTCGGACGTTACGAAAGCCTTCAGTCCGGCTTTAGCCCATTTGTTGAATCCCTCAAGTAGCGATATTGCAAATGTGTTCTGAACCCGATAGTGTGTTGTCTTGTCATAGATGGAGTCGCCAGGGTAGTTGCCTGCAGGATTGAAAGTGTCAGCATAGAAGTCTTTCGGAGTTTCGTATGCCTGGTATATGCGTCTGTATGTGTCAAACTTCATCGTGTGTATGAAGCTTGTCACGGGCACATATTCGTTCTTCATCCACATTGTGTCTTGTGCAGCTTTGGCTTCAAGCGCACGCAGACTGTCTGCTGCAGCCTTTCCGTTTACTGCTATTCGCTCTGAAGGCGCTTTTGTTGATGTAGAGTCGGTGGGTACGCTTGTGTTTACCACACGTGCGTTGTCTGGCCTGCCACTGAATGTTTGCTTCTTGAACTTCTTCTCGTCAAACTCACGTCCCTCACGTTTAGCCTTGCGTCGGGCTTCTTCAAGGTCTTTCTGTGCTTGGTTTTCCTTTTGTGAAGCCATTGCAAACTTACGTGCTTCGATTTCTTCCTTGCTCATCTTCACCTTTCGGTTGAATCCGAGATTGTATCTATGTGTAAGGAATACGTGCAGGTTGTTGTTGCGG
This sequence comes from Prevotella sp., assembly GCA_022735715.1. Classification (GTDB taxonomy): domain Bacteria; phylum Bacteroidota; class Bacteroidia; order Bacteroidales; family Bacteroidaceae; genus Prevotella. The sequence goes on along the minus strand of JAIJMN010000070.1, from coordinate 9,980 downwards.
TTCCAATTGCGTTCGAGCACGGTAGGAATCTCGTTGGTGGCATAGTTGTCGTCGAAACTCTCAGGATGCTTGATGTATTCGTCATTGGTGATACCTCCGTTCTCGGTGACTTTCTGTGAGATTGTCGAGAATATGAGGTGTGCCTGATAGCGGTCGCCTATGTATGAACCGTACATCAGATACTTGAAGTGTGATGTGCTTTGGCTTGAGTAGAAGCCTCGACCATAAAGATAGTCTACATTGAAGCCCACGCCCAATCGCTTCCCGGCATTAACGGCAAACTTGGCTTTGAAGTGATCTTCGCCATTGGTGCGGTTTCCGGCTGTGTTGTAGTCGAGATTGGTGAATGGCGAGAGCGTGTTTGTAAAGTGAAACTGGTCTACCGGTGACACGATATAGTCGTATGGTTGGGTGAACATAAACTGGTCGGTCTCTGCTCTGTTTATGAAAATACGGTTGATACGTGGTGCTCCAAGGTTTCCGGTAGTGTTATATTCGCCACGCAATCCAGTGGTGAATATAGTGTTTGGATACATATATGACATTGTATCCAACTCGGCTTGACGGCGGTCGCCAAACCTTTGGTCGACAGTCCAAACCTTAATGCCTTTAGGTATTTCCTTGTCTGTGCCAAGCGAGTCGGCCATATTGCGGCTCGACCTTTGATTGATGTTGCCGTCGGGCGACATCTGATTGAATTGGTCGAACTGATTGCCGTTTCGATTGTCTATCTGTGCTACAGCATTGCTGGCTGCCGCAGTCAGTAATAGTGCGACAGCCAGTACGAGTCTTGTTGCTGACTTTATCATATTTGTTTTTATTGGCGTATAAATCTGAAACAACATTCAGCTATCTTAAACGCCATTGCGGTGAGTATTATTATTGTTCCGAGCGTGCGGTCTTGAAAATAGAAGATGGCCATACCAACAATCGCTCCCAACATGAAGATTATGTTGAGCACGTTGCGTATCTTGAAGTATTTGTCTTGGCTTTTGTCTGGCCGTCTGTGTCTCGGTGGGAGCACGCCGCCATTCTGCTCTATGTCCGTTGTCTTCTGTTCTTCGTCAATCATATATGCTGTTTATGGCTTGTGTTCGTTTTGTTTATATTGATTTACTTCAAAGCGTTGTCTATCAGCTGGAATATCTGATCCTTGCGGTCGATAGTCTTCTTGCGGAACTTGGCCGAACCGGGAATTAGCTTTGTGCCCTTCTTGTTTACGGCAAACTTGTCTGTTATCCAGTTTTCGGCAGTTGTCTTGAGTCCGGTTGAGCGGTCTTCCTCATAAGCATAACTGATGCGTTCGAGTGTCATGTGCAGCTTGTTGTCCGAGCAGTTGGCTATGATTATGTAGCTCATCTTGGTGCGGTCGAGCGAGATGAAGCTCTTGCTGAACTCAAGCCATTCCTGATAGCGTGCTACAATGCTGTGCCCCTTGCGGTTGATGAGGGCAATGCTGCTGTTAATCTGTTCTGGCTTCTTGGTCAGACTGTCGAGCGTTGCATATACTATGTCGTATATTTCCTGTGCGTTCTTACCGTTCACGTCAACGTCGTTAGTGAACACCACCTTGCCGTCAACTTCTGGCACAGCTCCTTTCTGTATGTACTTCCAGTCCTTTATGTTCTTGGTGTCAAGTGTCTTTACCTTTGCCTCAGCCTTGTGCGACTTCTTGGCAGTGTCTTTCACTTCTTTGGTTTCCTTATTTTGATTTGTAACGGGAGCTTCCCATTCGCTCTGTGCTGCACACATCAAAGGACAGCACATCAAAAATGTGATGAATATTTTTTTCATAGTTGTTATTTTGTTACTTCGTTTATATTGATATTGTGCAAAATTACTAAATAATATGGTATGAAACTTATATTATTGATAATTTAACGTTATTTCCCCGTCTCTTCGTCAAGCAGCGATTGCAGTCTTACAATCTCGTCGCGATACTGTGCCGCTTGCAGGAAATCGAGCTGTCGGGCTGCTTCCTTCATAAGCTCTGTAGTGTCGGCTATGCTCTTCTCCAATTGCTTGCGTGTCATGCGTTTCACAATCGGGTCGGCAGCATAGGCGTAACCTTCCGGTTCGATATATGGCTGATAGCGTTTGGGTGCCTGCTTGTTGTCGGCAGCCTTGACGTTGTTTGCCGGCTTCTCTGTATTGTGCTGCTGTGCATCGGCAAAAGCCGACAGCGTACCCTTTATGTCCTTGCGTATCTGCTGTGGAGTAATGCCGTGGTCGGCATTATACTTCAGCTGTATCTGTCGACGACGAGCGGTCTCGTCAATGGTTTGTTGCATGCTGGCTGTTATTGTGTCGGCATACATTATTACCTTGCCGTTAATGTTTCTTGCGGCACGTCCAGCTGTCTGTGTGAGCGATCGGTGGCTACGCAGAAAACCTTCTTTGTCGGCGTCGAGAATTGCTACGAGTGAAACCTCAGGCAAGTCAAGTCCCTCACGCAAGAGGTTAACGCCTACCAATACGTCGTACAGTCCGGCGCGCAGGTCGTTCATTATCTGTACACGGTCGAGTGTTGCCACATCGCTATGTATGTAGTTGGCGCGTATGTTGTGATTCAGCAGAAATTCGGTCAACTCTTCAGCCATGCGCTTGGTGAGTGTAGTCACGAGCACACGCTCGTCGCGTTCGCATCGTTGTTGTATTTCTTCAAGCAGGTCGTCAATCTGGTTTTCGCTCGGACGCACTTCTATTATCGGGTCAAGCAGTCCGGTAGGGCGTATGATTTGTTCTACAACGACGCCCTCAGCCTCGTTCATTTCGAAGGCAGCAGGTGTTGCCGATACGTACACCACTTGATTGACCATATCCATAAACTCGTCAAACTTCAGCGGACGGTTGTCGAAAGCTGCAGGCAGACGGAATCCGTATTCCACAAGATTCTGCTTGCGGGCACGGTCACCTCCATACATGGCGCTGATTTGCGGTACGCTGACGTGGCTTTCGTCTATGAACATAAGGTAGTCTTTAGGGAAGAAGTCGAGCAGACAATAAGGTCGCTGACCAGCCTCACGTCCGTCAAAATAGCGTGAATAGTTTTCTATACCCGAGCAATGGCCCAATTCCTTCATCATCTCCATGTCATACTCCACACGCTCTTTTATGCGTTGTGCCTTGATAGGGTCGCCCATTTCGTTGAAGAAGTCTATCTGTCGTGTCAGGTCGTCCTGTATCAGTCGTATTGCGTGCTCGGTCTGTTCCTTTGATGTGACAAACAGGTTGGCAGGATATATCTGATATTCGTCGAACGATGCCAGACGCTGATACGTTACGCTGTCAAGCTCTTCTATTGAGTCAATCTCATCATCCCACCATGTTATTCTTAGCAGATTGTCGCTGTAAGCCATCGATACGTCTACTGTATCACCCTTTACGCGGAAGCATCCTCGCTTCAGTTCGATGTCGTTGCGCAAGTACAGAGCGTCGACAAGCTTGCGCAGAAAGTCGTTGCGGTCGAGTGTCTGACCCCGCTTTACGTTGATGATGCTGTTTGCCATAGCTGTTGGGCCTCCCATACCATATATGCATGATACTGACGACACAACAATTACGTCTTTACGTCCTGACAGCAATGCACTTACAGCCGACAGTCGCAGCTTGTCAATATCCTCGTTTATGGCGAGGTCTTTCTCTATGTATGTGTCTGACGATGGCAGATAAGCCTCGGGCTGATAATAGTCGTAGTACGACACATAATATTCTACAGCGTTTTGAGGGAAGAAACTCTTCATCTCCTCATACAATTGTGCAGCAAGAGTCTTGTTGTGGCTCAGTATAAGGGTAGGGCGTCCTATGTTGGCTATGACGTTAGCCATAGTGAAAGTTTTGCCCGATCCTGTCACGCCAAGCAATACCTGTGCCCTGTCGCCTTGCAGTATGCCGTCTGTAAGTTGGCTTATGGCTTGTGGCTGGTCGCCGGTTGGCGCAAATTTAGAAGTTATTTTAAAGTCCATGTGACATCGTGTTTAAGATTACAAAATTAGGAATAATTGTATATATCAGCGCTGTTTTTGCGAAAAAAAAGACCATGTGGCCTGTAATATTTAAGAGAATTGGGTTTTCAGCGTGAAGAATTTCTAAAAAATAAGCTCTTTACTTTGTAAATAGACTAATAATATGTATTTTTGCAGTTCAAAAAGATATAGGATATGAAGAAAACCATTTACGCTGTTGTCTTTTTGGCACTGTTGTTTTCAAGTTGTGCCAATGAGTTCAACAAGGTATACAAGAGCACTGACAACAATTTCAAGTATGAATACGCCAAGGAATGCTTTGCCAAGGGCAAGTATGTGCGCGCTTCAACTTTGCTCCAGGGCTTGGTGACGATGCAGAAAGGATCGGACAATGCCCAGGAAAGTCTATACATGCTTGGAATGTCCGAATTCAACAGCCGTGACTATGAGGGCGCATCAGCTACGTTCAAGAAGTATTGCCAGAGTTACCCTAAGGGAGCATATACTCAGGAGGCTCGCTTCCTTATCGGAATGAGTCTGTACAACTGCACACCTGAACCTCGTCTCGACCAGTCGCAGACTGTCAATGCCATTGCAGCCTTCCAGGAGTACATCGACCTTTATCCCGATGGCAAGCAGAAGAAGGATGCACAGCAGCGTCTGTTTGAATTGCAGGACAAGCTTGTGCAGAAGGAACTCTATTCGGCGCAGCTCTATTACGACCTCGGTCAGTATTTCGGCAATTGTACTTATGGAGGCAACAACTACGAGGCTTGTATAATCACCGCTCAGAACGCATTGAAGGACTATCCTTATTCCAGCCTGCGTGAGAAATTCTCGCTGCTTGTTATGAAGAGCAAGTTTGAATTGGCTCAGCAGAGTGTTGAGGAGAAGAAGCTTGAGCGTTTCCAGGATGCCGAGGACGAGTGTTATGGATTCCTTAACGAATATCCAGACTCTAAGGACAAGGCTATGGCGGAGAAGTTCATAAGCAAGTGCAAGACATACACCAAGGATTAAAGGGAATACACCAAGGATTTAAGGTTTTGAAATATTAAATACAAATAAAATAATAGATTAATGGATTACAAAAAGTCAAAAGCGCCGGTCAACACTGTCACACGCAACATCATGGATCTGTGTGATGAGACAGGCAACATCTATGAGAGTGTTGTAATTATCTCGAAGCGTGCCAATCAGATTGCTGTCGAAATTAAGCAAGACCTCAACAAGAAGTTGGCCGAGTTTGCTTCTTACAACGACTCACTTGAGGAGGTTTTCGAGAATCGTGAGCAGATAGAGATTTCGCGCTATTACGAGAAGCTTCCGAAGCCTACACTTCTCGCTACAGAGGAATTCATTGAGGGCCACGTCTATTATCGCGACCCCGCTCAGGACAACGCTAACACACAGGAACTTGCATAATGATACAGCGTAAGCAAAGTGTTTTCTTGCTGCTTGCATTTATTGCTTCGGTTGTGTGTCTGTGCCTTCGTATTGGCGATATAGAGCCAGCTGGTATGGGTGTTGGTTTCAAACTGTACAACATCATGCTTGACAAGGGCGCAAGCGTCGACTATTCACCGTGCGGTCTCTTTGGCATATTGCTCGTGAGCAGTGCCATGAGTCTCGCCACAATATTCCTTTATCGCAACCGTAAGTTGCAGAGCAGTCTGTGTTTGTGCAATGTGTTCTTGCTTCTTGCATGGTACATAGTGCTTGGAGTCGTTACACGCAATGTCGTTTCGGCAGATGCCAGTTTCCACATTGCATTTGCAGCATGTCTTCCTGCCGTTTCATTAGTGCTCAACTTTATGGCTCGTGCAGGTGTTATCCACGATGAGAAAATGGTGCGTGCGGCCGACCGCATACGCTAATATAAAGAAAAAGGCAACGCCTTGAAAGTTGAAGAACATTGATTGTCTTCCGCTTTCAAGGCGTTTTTCTTATTTGTCTTTTACCTCTTTATGCTTTGTCTTGTTTTTAGGTATGCCTTTACTATTGGTTATCTGTTGGCATACATGCTGTCGTAATACTTCTGATAGTCGCCCGAAGTGACGTTGTCCATCCATTCCTGGTTGTCCAGATACCAGCATACTGTCTTCTCTATGCCTTCCTCAAATTGCAGACTTGGTTCCCAACCCAACTCTCTTTGCAGCTTGCGCGAGTCGATGGCGTAGCGCATATCATGCCCCTTGCGGTCGGTCACGTGTGTTATGAGGTTCAGGTCTTCGCCTTCCTCACGTCCCAGCAAGCGGTCGACGGTCTTTATCAGCACATGTATGATGTCAATGTTCTTCCACTCGTTGAATCCGCCGATGTTGTATGTCTCAGCCACATTGCCCTTATGGAATATCAGGTCAATGGCACGTGCGTGGTCTTCTACATACAGCCAGTCGCGTACGTTAAGGCCCTCGCCATATACCGGCAACGGTTTACGGTGGCGTATGTTGTTGATGAACAGAGGTATCAGTTTCTCAGGAAATTGATACGGACCATAGTTGTTCGAGCAGTTTGTCACGATAGTCGGCATGCCGTATGTGTCGTGAAAGGCGCGTACGAAGTGGTCGGACGATGCCTTTGCAGCCGAATAGGGCGAGTGTGGATTGTATTTTGTGGTCTCCAGGAAGAATTCTGTGCCGTATGCGTGGTGATGTTCTGACGAAGCCTTTGTAGTGAAAGGCGATTCTATGCCCTCAGGATTTGTCAGTTCGAGTGCTCCGTAAACCTCATCTGTAGAGATGTGGTAGAATCGTTTGCTCTCATATTTCTCCGGCAGACTCTCCCAATATGTCTTGGCGGCCTGCAGCATTGACAATGTTCCCATTACGTTGGTGCGTGCAAAGGTGAACGGATCCTTTATCGAACGGTCTACGTGGCTCTCTGCTGCCAGGTGTATTATGCCTGTAACGTTGTGCTTGCGCATTAATTCGAGTATCAGTTCATAGTCGCAGATGTCGCCCTTTACGAATGTATAGTTAGGTTTGTTCTCAATGTCTTTCAGGTTAGCGAGATTGCCTGCATACGTCAGTTTATCAAGATTGATGATGTGGTAGTCGGGATATTTGTTTACAAACAGTCTCACTACATGTGACCCGATAAATCCTGCGCCTCCAGTGATGATGATGCTTTGCATAATGTTTGATGATTGGTGGTTAATGTATTCAATTATTGTTGGCTTCGGCAAGTTGCTTTATGCATACTTCGAGCGAGTCAGTCCAGTATGGCACCTTTATGCCGAAAGTTTCCTTTATCTTTCTCTTGTCGAGCACGGAGAAGTGCGGACGTTTCACTGGGCTGGGGAACTCCTCGCTGTAGCAAGGGTTGATGTCGCATGTGTTGCCCGACAACTTGCATATCAGTTTTGCGAAGTCGTACCACGAGCATACGCCTTCGTTAGAGAAGTGGTAGATGCCCGTCTTGTTGGTCTGACCGGTATTGATGATATGGGCAATAACGTCGGCAAGGTCGCCTGCAAAGGTAGGAGTGCCCACTTGGTCGAACACCACTTTAAGCGTATCGTGCGATGCCGTCAGGCTCTGCATGGTCTTCACGAAGTTCTTTCCCCATTGCGAGTAGAGCCATGCTGTGCGTATGATGATATTGTTACATCCCGTAGTTGCAATTGCAGCCTCGCCTGCAAGTTTTGTTTTGCCGTAAACGCCGAGCGGATTTGTTGCCCAGTCTTCTTGGCATGGTGTGTTGCGGTCGCCTTGGAAAACATAGTCGGTACTGATATGTATAAGCGTACCGCCAGCTTCCTTCATGGCAGTAGCAAGATTGCCTGCTGCCGTGTTGTTTATCAGATTGGCTGTGTCGTAGTCGCTTTCCGCCTTGTCTACGTTGGTGTATGCAGCACAGTTAACGATTATGTCCACATCGTTCTTCTTCACCATATTGCGGATTTCCTCGATATTTGTAATGTCGAGTTTTTCGTAGCCGTCTGCCACGTCGGTGAATATATAGTTGTGGTTGCTTGATTTAGCCACACGTTGCATCTCATGTCCGAGCTGTCCGTTGGCTCCTGTAACAATAATGTTCATCTCAATTATATATAATAATGTATATATTAATTATGGTAGGCGAGATATTTCATCATCTCACCATCTCAACACCTCACCCTTATCAGTATAACGGTTCGTCAATGCTGAACGGCGAGTCGAAGTCTTTCAGCATATCGTGCTTTGTATCCTTCTCGCTGAGTATTGCCTTGTCGGTAGGTATGCGCCAGTCTATGCCTAATGAGTTGTCGAGAATGGATATTCCTCCGTCGGATTCCGGGTGATAGAAGTTGTCGCATTTGTATTGGAATACTGCCACATCGCTCAGCACGGCAAATCCGTGGGCAAAACCCCGTGGCACGAAAAACTGCCGGTGGTTGTCCTCCGTCAGTTCTACGGCTACGTGCTTGCCGTATGTAGGCGACCCTTTGCGTATGTCTACAGCAACGTCGAGTACAGCACCTTTTACGCAGCGCACCAGTTTACTTTGCGTGAAAGGCGGACGCTGAAAGTGCAGTCCGCGCATCACTCCATATGTCGACATGCTCTCATTGTCCTGACAGAAGTCTATTTGTGCTACCTTCTCGTTGAACTCGCGTTGCGAATAGCTTTCGAAGAAGTAGCCTCTGGCGTCTTTGAATATGCGCGGTTCGATAATCACCACGCCCTCTATTTCTGTTTTTATTACTTCCATATAGTATGTTATATATATGCAAAGTTACTTATTTATTTTCAACCAAGTGCAATATTTAATGTTATTATTGTTACCTTTGTGAAATATAAGAATTCTATAAATTATTCTAACATCTATATATATGAAGAAGATATTGCTGATGTTGCTGTTGCTTGTTTCCACAATGCAGGCTTCGGCTTACGATTTTCTGCGTGCAGTAAAAGACTCCATTCCCGGTGGTTACAACTTCTGGGTTTACACTCCTATAGATTATTTCTACTCGCAAGAGCAGACTCCCGTCATCATATTCCTGCATGGCGCAAGCCTTTGCGGTCGAAATCTTGAGCGGGTGCGCCGATATGGTCCGCTCGATGCCATTGTAAAAGGTCGTGATATTGATGCTCTTACTATAGTTCCTCAGAATCCCGGTGGGGCATGGAGTCCGAAGAAGATAATGGATGTGCTCGATTGGGTTAAGAGCCGTTATGCTTGCGACACTACCCGTGTATATGTGTTGGGAATGAGTCTTGGTGGTTATGGTACTATGGATGTGTGTGGCACTTATCCCGACCGCATAGCAGCAGGCATGGCATTGTGTGGCGGCACGTCGCTTAAGGATGTGAGCGGACTTGGCCGACTGCCATTCTGGATAATACATGGCACAGCCGACCGTGCTGTACCCGTAAGCAAGTCGAAGACGGTGGTGGAGAGTCTTAAGCGCGATGGCAACGACACTCGGCTACTATATGATTGGCTCAAGGGTGCCAATCACGGTGCTCCGGCTCGCATCTTCTATCTTCGCAAGACTTATGAGTGGCTCTTCTCGCATAGTCTGCTCGACAAAGACCGTCCTGCACGTCGCGATATGACTATAGGGCTTGACGATTTGCGTCGTGCCTATGGCGATGTCAGGCGCAATGCAGGTGCGCCCGAACTGATAGAAGGTCCGAGTGTGATAAAAGGGGAGGGGCATGAGTATTGATTGCTTTATAAAGTAATATAATACTACTTGACCAAGTATATATAATATAAAAGGTGAAGTATATATAATATAAATCGCTAAGTAGTATTATATTACTTGCGGAGGTATATTGCCTCCGCAATAATATTCATTAAACATTAAAGTCTCTTCCTATTCTTTCACAGGACGGATTGAGTTTCCGTAATGCCTACTGGTATAGTTCTGCGTTATAATCCCAGAACTGCCGAACCACAGGAAATATGGATTTGACGTGTCATAAGAATCAGCCGTCCTATAATATCCAACACTATTAACGTTTCGCAGTTTTACAGCATTACCATCTAGGTCATAAACTCCTGCAGCCTTGAACACGATGGTTT
>JAIJMN010000338.1:0-1625 GCA_022735715.1 Prevotella sp. | reverse complement strand
AAACGTTTTCGGATCTTCATCGTGAGGACATGCGTGTGCGCACGATAAAAATATAAAGAATATACGGAAAGACATTGTCTGCTAATTTAAGGTATTATAGTAAATTGTGGTTCGTATTGTCTAACCCTTTAATACTTTAATGTTATGGTATACTTCAGAATTGAAATGGGATTGGGAAAAGATCCGAAAGAAAACAAACGTAGCGTTACAACTGCAAAGCGGTTGAACGGAATGAGTTTTGCCAAGGCTGAGGCAGAACGGATTGACAAAGAGCAACGCCACAAGACCGCCTACAACTATCTTACAGCCGTACGCTCGCTCACGCAATTCATCGGCAACGACAGATGGTGCTTTGCCGACATCACAACCGCTATGCTCGAGCGCTATCAGCGGTGGCTTTGCAACCGAGGTCTAAGGCTCAACACCGTGTCTGTATATATGCGTACGCTGCGAGCCTTGTACAATCGGGCAGTGGAAGACAATGGCGACAGTCCGTTCTCAGCAGTATTCACAGGACATGAACAGACAGCCAAACGTAGCGTCACCGACTCTGAAATACGCCAATTGCTTGCGCTTCGGCTCGACAACCAGTCGCATCTTGCCTTGGCTCGCGACCTATTCGTGTTCAGCTTTATGGCTATGGGAATGCCGTTTGTAGACATCGCCCACCTGAAATGGCACCAGATACACGATGGCGTGATGCACTACGCACGCCACAAGACTGGGCATAAGGTGTGCGTAAACGTAGAACCTTGTATGGCTGAAATCATCAAACGCCACACCATACCTGGCAGCGAATACGTGTTTCCGTTGCTCGCAGGCACCACAGCCGACAACATTCACCACACTTATCTTAAACGTCTGCGCTCCTACAATTACGCCCTTCGCCGCCTCTCGTCACTCATCAACACCAGCCGTACGCTCTCGTCGTACGTAGCACGTCACTCATGGGCAAGTCTTGCCTACCGCTCCGGACTCGATATTTCGCAAATAGCCAAGGCTATGGGTCACACCAAACTGTCCACCACCTTAATATATATACGCGCATTGTTTGACCCTTCGCTTGCCGAAGCCAACAAAAAGATGATGCAGGCATTGGGTGTAATGTGACGACAACGAATCCGATAACTTGCCAAAATCATGATTTTTTGTAAGTTTTGGCAAGTTATCAATAATAAATGGCATATGGACAAGTTAATCGGAAGGCTTTCTCGACGATTTGTTCGCCGTGACCGACGAGACTAAATAGACGACGCAAAAACCGGAAATTACAAAAAGACAAGAATATTCTTTATTTACAATAAACGCAGCGTAGTTTTGCTTTCACATTGCAAAATAACGCTGCGTTTCTTTTATTTTTGTCATCTTTTAAATTTACAAATATTAATTGTTGGAATGTAAACAAAAGCACAATAATAATTCATTTTGCTATATGTTTATGCGGTATTTCTGCATAATTATACCTTTCATATGTAAATTACTTTGAAAACGATAGGCCGACATTACATACTGTCTACACCTATTATATATATACCCCAATTCGGGATAAAATAGCGATTAGTTGCATGTGAAGACAGATACGCGAGTTCTCTTCCCATGCCATCAGACATGGGCTGTATATAAAG
>JAIJMN010000069.1:0-11783 GCA_022735715.1 Prevotella sp. | reverse complement strand
CTTGACATTTTAACTCAAGCAGCGAGCACTCGGAGATATTCATTTCTGTTTTTTATCCCAACTGGCTTATAATTCGGATATTTTATCTAAATTTGTAGTTGAAAATCAGAGCATTACGGATGAAGGAACTGCAACATATCATAGAACAAAAACAAGAGCTTCTGGTACGGGAGGCAATCTCGCGCCCGGCTGTTGATTACAGTAAAGATATGACAGCAGAAGAGCAGAAACGTTATATCAATTACCTTGCCGAGCGAGTTCGTGAGGCAGATTTAGGTTTACGTGCTCGTGACCTTGTTCTCCAAGATTTTCTTGATAAGCAGAAGGAATATGACGAACGCATATCCAAATTGGATGATGTGCTTTCTCGTATAGATTCTCTAGAATCTTCATTGAAGGATTCCGAACGTAAGCGTAAGGCTGCCGAGCGTAAAGTGGCAGATTTAACAGCAAAATTAAAGTTTGCCAATAAGAATCGTTTCGGTGATAAGAGTCACAGAACCAAGAAAAAGGATTCAGATGAAGAGTCTGATCGCACCAAAGACAAGGATGATTTTGATGGTACATCTTCATCTTTGCCTGCAAACTCAATAGTCAACAAAGAACCAGAGGCATCAGCATCAACTGCTACTCAGGAAAAGAAACCACGTGACTTGTCAAATCGTCCCGATACCTATAAAACTATGGGAATTCAGGGAACGCCCAAAGAGTATAAGTCGGACCTGTCAAAAGTCCCTGGACGTATACTTGAGAGAAAGATGGTTCCAGTGTTTCATCTTGCAGTAAACATTGTAGAAGAACGTTTCGAGATGGTTCACTATGTAGAAAAAGGCAAGAAACCAAAGTGAGGTTATTTCCCCGTAGCCGGTAATCCTGAGATTGTTACAAAGTTTGATGGTACTAAGGTCACTCCAGAGTTTCTTCAAGCTATAGCATACGAGGTTTACGTGAAAAATGTCACTTTCGGTCTTCTTCACCTCTGGCTTACCGATTTGGGTATGCAAGTGTCAGCTAACACACTCCGTAACTGGTTGAAGAAAGGCAAGAAATATCTTGACGAACTTGTCAAGGTGCTGAAGGAAGTGGCTTTAGAGAAAGAATCTATAGTCAACTGTGACGAAACATGGTGCAAAGTCCGCAAGTATGACCATTACAAGAAATGCTATATTTGGGTATTGGTAAACAAGGCAGAGCAGATAGTCATCTTCTTCTATGAAGATGGCTCGCGTGGCCGTGACGTACTGACCAACTTTATTGGTGATGCTGAACTGAAGAGTGTTATGACCGATGGTTATAATGCCTATGTGTTTATTGGTGACGAGTTGAGTACTGTAAAGAAAAGTCCTAATCTAAAGAATGCCATACATCAAGTGTGCATGGCACATTGGAAAGCCAAGTTGGACAAGACCCTGGAGCAAGCTGGTGATATTCGGGCTCTTCCTTTTTTAAGTGGTGTTGATTTCTATTACAAAAGAGAACGTAAATACGATGCAGAAGGTCTTACACCAGAAGAGAGAGGTAAGCGTCGCCAAGACCTTGAGTCAAAGGAAATGCTGATAACTCTTAGACAGCATCTTAAGATAGAGCTTGATAAAGATCCTTCAGAGACAACTCCTTATTTGCGGGAAGCCTTGAATTATCTTGACAAATTCTGGGACAACATCTTTGCTTTTCTAAAGGACGGCAACCTTCCTATTGATAACAATTTGGCAGAACGTGCGATTCGTCCTTTGACTACCCAACGCAATTCAATGCAACACTTTGGCAGTGACGAAGGGGCAGAGATGGCAGCTACTTATCATAGCATCATCAGAACAGTTAAGATGCAGGGACGGTCTGCATGGGAATACCTTGGTAAATTTTTTACTAAGATATTTAACGGTTGCAGAGATTTTTTCAGTCTGCGACCAGATAAAATCGGATTGGCAATATGCCAATAGTTAATAAACATGTGAAATTTTTAACATCTCAATATATAGGCACTTGCAAAAGTGCCTATACAAAGGGCTATGCCCTAAATTGAGCACTAACATGCGGATTCGGAACATGCTGTGCTGAAGAATTCGAAGGACGAAGAGTACAAATTGAAGAATGTTTATCCTGATGTTTTCATTAAAGGTTCATATATTTGCACAGCGCTTGTGAAGTATGCTGCTAATGATTGGGATATCAATGGTGTATTGTTCAACTCGAAGAAAGAGGTGTATGACAAGATGCACGAGCATCAGGCAGAATTAAGACACTCTTACGAACACGCCTATCCTTTATATATGAAACGTTCAGAAGGGAAGCGTCTTGCATTCTTTAAGAATACTAATGAACTGAAAGAATGGCTGACGAAGATTTCGCCTGAATTGGATATGACAGAGGTTTGCCATCATTTGCCGAGTGGTCCACAAGTAGGCTTTATCTCAGAGAAGGCAGGAATGATTTTTGCACCTAATATTATTCATGCAATAAAATGCAGTTACAACCCATACTATAGAAAATGTGATGCACGTACATTGCAAGAGGAAACGATGGGCGCATTAATCAATATGGGTGCCATGCACCCTGAGTTGCTTCATTATCTGCTTGAGAACAACATGTTGCAGGATGGTGATCTAAGTGGTAACAATCCCAGTGAATTTGGTAAATTGATATTTACACGTAATATAGACTTTATTGCTCGCCATCATCGCAGACACCTTTATTGGGACAATGATTATTGACAAGAAGTTTAAAACAGCTCAGAACTACCTTTCTATATAATTGATTCACCTGACGCCATTATTGTGAGCACATGAAGACTATATAAATCAAAAACAGCGGCCTACACCGAAGCGTAAGTCGCTGTAATAGAAGCGTGGACCAGCCTGGGCTTGAACCAGGGACCTCCAGATTATGAGAACGATAAGATGACGTTTCGTGATAGCTCGCTTAACTAATCTTAACTGAATAGCAGTTAGTTACAAAATTCACTATCCTCTATGAGACTCACTAAATACCCCTAACTGAAACCGTTTGTTTACGCATTGTTTACGCAGAATTGGGTGTATTAAGACAGTTATTAGACCTATTGGGAATAATGCCAGGTCCCTTTTTTGTTTTGCGCAAGTCTTATTATTGTCGCAAATAATTTGTGTTTTTGCTACAAAAAAATGGAGTGTAACTCTAAACATAGACAACAAGAGCATTCTAACATTTTCAACACCAACTTAGACACTCTAACACTTCTAATGCTGGCTCTGACACCAAACTTAGTAATTTACACGTTGACTTAAACACTTCTGACATCAAATGAATACTAACTTGGACACTTTCAATTCCAACTCTGACACTAAGCATATTGGAAACATATAAATAGAAGGCATAGCCAAATCTCTATAGATACTTTATAACGTTTATTATACTGATTCAAATCAGTATTTTAGGTCAATTTTACCGTAAACTCAATTATTTCTTTTGCCAAGTGAAATAAAATCACTATTTTTGTGAGCAAATAACAAATTTTGCCAATATGGAAACAGATATAAATCGTCTGAAAGTAGTTTTAGCAGAAAAGAAGAGGACAAATAAATGGCTGTGTGAGCAATTAAATGTCAACCCATCCACCGTTTCAAAATGGTGTACGAATAGTTCTCAGCCAGATATTGAAACCCTAATTAAAATATCACACCTATTAGATGTAGAATTGAACGATTTGGTAAATAAGGACTTTAAAACTTTTTAGCCTATAAATCGGATGTCAGATTTATGATAAAAATCCAAAATGAGGAATAAACGTATTGAATATATAATAGATGAAATTCTTGACCAGTATGCGTATGCTGATGAGTCTACCCGACCATGGATTATAGGATTCAGTGGGGGAAAGGATTCTACTGTATTACTAATGCTTGTATGGATTGCGCTTGAAAAATTAAAAGAACTACCGGGGCCGTTTCAACTTCGTAGACCAATATATGTCGTATGTAATGATACAATGGTTGAAAATCCTATAATTGCATCGTATGTTGACCAAGTTCTTGAACAGATAGAAAAAAAAGCAAGAGAAGAAGACTTGCCTATTTTTGTTCGGAAGACTACGCCTCGATTGGAAGATTCTTTTTGGGTGAATGTTATAGGGAAAGGTTATCCTGTTCCAAACACAGCATTTAGATGGTGTACTGAGAAAATGAAGATTAAGCCTACAGCTCGTTTTATAATAGAACAAGTTGACGAGTGTGGGGAAGCTATAATTTTAATTGGAACAAGAAAAGCAGAAAGTGCGACTCGCGCTCGTTCCATCAAGAAACATGAAATTCATGGCAAGCGACTTACCAATCATACTCTGTTGGCAAATACATATGTCTATGCACCAATCAAAGAATTGATGTTGGAAGAAGTCTGGTATATAATAAATACCATTCCATCACCCTGGGGATTTGATAACAAAATCCTGTTTAACATTTATGTTGATGCAAGTGCGGACGATTACGAATGTCCAACCGTTGTAACAGACAAAAGTCATGGTTCTTGTGGTCAAAGTCGTTTCGGCTGTTGGACTTGCACTGTTGTGAAGGATGATAAGTCCATGCGTTCGCTTATAAAAAATGGCCGAGAATGGATGCAACCGCTTTATGATTTTAGGTTAAAGCTGGATCAAGAACGGAATATCATTGAGAATCGGTTCCCGTTGCGCCGGGATGGGAGAAGAGCCGTAAACGATATGGGACCCTACACTTTCACATATAGAGCGAAAATGTTGGAAGGACTGTTAAATGTTCAACATGAATTGCAACAATATAATCCTGAAATAAAACTCATTACTGATCAAGAATTGATTGCAATTCAAGTGAACTGGTATCGAGATTTTAACTTTGCACATCAAGTATCAGAAATATATAACAAAATCTATAATTCCTCATTAAATATGGAAGAGGGCAAGATAAAAAACAAATTGGAAGCAGATTTGATGAAAGAAATTTGCCAAGAAAACCTTGAAGAAGGTGAATTGATAGAGCAACTTCTTATGCTTCAGAAAAGCAAGTCACTCATGCAGCGACGCCGTGGCTTGAAAACAGAAATTGAGTCTCGTTTAGAGGAATTTGTAAATAAAAAAAGAAATCATGACGATACGCGAAATTGAACTTAATAATTTCCGAATTTATAAAGGAAAGAATAAGATTGAACTTTTTCCCGATGGGAATAGGAATCTGATTATCGTCAGTGGTAATAATGGTTTCGGCAAAACAACTTTTCTCATGTCATTAGTTTGGTGCCTATATGGTAAGAACATGGGGAAGGTTGATGAACTATACCGTAAAGAAATTGACGAAAAAGGAGGTTATAGTAAATACATTGGTAATAGTCTCAACTTTGCTGCACAGAAAGAAGGCGAAACTCGGTTCTCTGTGTCCGTTACATTTACGGATGTAGAAATTCCAGATACGCCTTGCACCGAGATAACAATTGTTCGTTCCTATGATAGTGCAACAAATTATGATGACGAGTTAGAAATTCTGATTGATGGCCGGAAGAACGATTTGTTCACGGGATCAAAAGAGGAAATTGCAAAAGAAGAGGAAATATTTATTCGGGATTATATACTTCCAATAGAGATTGCAAAATTCTTTTTCTTTGATGCAGAAAAGATAGTTTCATTTGCTCAAATAAATACTCCAGAACAACGAAAGGATTTAAGTCTTGCATATTCTCAAGTTCTTGGCATACAAAAATATGAAGATCTAAAAAATGAATTGGTCAGAATCCAGGATGACTATAGAAAGTCATCTGCTAAACCTCAAGAGAAACGTGAGTTTAATGGACTAATCGCAGATATTGATTTCAAAGAGGGTGAAATTGATAGGTTGACTGAGGAAATTAGTAATTTGGAAGAAGACCGAGTTTTTAAACGTCATAATTCAGCCGAACTTCAATCAAAATTGATTCGTGAAGGCGATACTATGTCTGTAGACGAATTGCAGAAATTAAATAGTAGGAAGGCGGAACTTGACATAGTGCTAAGGGAAGCAGATGACAGCCTTAAAGATTTATATAGCCTTATTCCATTTGGCTTGGCAGGAGGTATTATGTCTGAACTTTCAACACAATTAGAAACAGAAAAAGCGTATAAACAGAATAAACTTCAACTGGAAGGAGTTAATGATAAAACTGATGTCATACTCGGCGATATTGAAGAAGCAAAGAAGGATCTCCATTTCTCAATTGATATAAAGACCAGAGATTTCTATGAACTTCAAATCAGGCAACTCATCAAAAAGCATTTTTATAACGTTTCTGATGAAAGTAAGTTTGAACACTTCAGTACATTGCATGACTTTAGTCAGGGACAGGTTGAAGAGTTTATGCATCTTATTGCGAAAATCAAAGATAGTAAATCTTCTTTTGAGAATCTAATTAATAAATATACCAAAGCCAAATCTGAATTATACACAATCGAAAAGAATATTCGAGAGGCTGAGAAAAAAGCAGAGAGTGATTATGTTCAGGATTTGAGAACCCGAAAAGAAAATATCGATCGTCAGATAGATTCCATCGGTGTAGAAATCGGGAAAAGACAAAGTGAAATAGAGTTACTTAAAGAACAAGTGATTGCTCATAAAAAGCAAAAGGAGATTCTCTCTAAAAAAATAAATGTTTCAGATCAGAACCGTGCAGTTGACAATGAAGCTGCGCGCCTAATCAATACAATACAAAAATTCCTTATTCGTTTTAAGGAAGAAAAGAAAAAGGCACTTGCGAAGAAACTGGAAGTAAAGCTTCAATCATATTTGCACAAGACCAATCTTGTTAAAAAGGTAATTGTTGACATCAATGGCAATGGTGATGATGTTGACATTTGCCTATTTGGATATGATGATAAGAAAATTGATAATAGCATTCTTTCCATGGGGGAACGTCAGATGTTTGCATCTGCACTATTAAGTGCTTTGGTTGATGAAACAGAAATTGAGTTTCCTGTTTTCATAGATAGCCCAATGCAGAAATTTGACCCGCAACATACAAAGAATGTACTCACGAAGTTCTATCCAAATGTTTCAAAACAAGTGATTCTATTTCCTCTTCTTAAAAAAGAATTGACGGAAGAAGAATATCAATATATTCAACCAATCGTAAATAAATCCTATTTGATAAACAATGAAAAAGATGGTTCGCACTTTGTTGAAGTGAAACCAGAGAATCTTTTTGAAGAATATAACAATAGCGGATATGCAAATTAACATCAAAACATCTGGCGAAAACCAAGCCATTGTAACCCAATTAACAAAAAAACTTACTGGGGGTACAAAAGAAAATGTGATAGCTCGTATTGCATTAGGCTATTCTTTGTCTACAGGTAAACGCTTTACACAACAGGAATTTTCTGCATACGATTCACAAGGAAAAGAATACAAGGACCATATCCTATTTGATGGACAGTATAGAGATTTCTATATTGCCTTAATTTGTCAGGCATATGGAATAACTAAAAATGACGAGCTTATCCCCAAGTACATAAAACTACATATTGATCATGGATTAGAAAAGATAAATTACCTGTTTGAAAATAATCCACAATATACTTTCTTCGATTTCTTAACTGAATATTTCAGAAAGGGAATTGATATGATTGAAGATTCTCCCGAAAGATTCGATTGTGTTGAGAATAGAAATCAACACATCACAAAAAGTGTGTTTTCTGGTCCTATTAAAATCAAAGTGGGATATAATATCGAAACAAGAGAGGATATATATTGTTGCTTCAACGATTCTACTCGCTACAACAATCAACACATTGCCGTAGCAGGAAAATCTGGTTCTGGCAAGACTCAATTTGCACTTGAATTTCTTCGCCAATTGTATACACAGACGCAAGGTCAAGTCAATTTTCTGTTCCTTGATTTTAAGGGACTAAGTGAAGATGACAGGAATAAAATGAGAGATTTCTTTACAGAAACTCATACAGAATGTATAAATGCGCCTCATACACCATTTCCATTGAATCCAGTTTCATTCATTGATAATGTTAATGAAAAGAACAAACTTGTAGGTATAAATAAATTTGTTGATATTATTGCTAAATACTCCAATATTGGCAAGAAACAACAGCAAACACTAAAAGATGCTACGAAAGAAGCGTTTGTTCAACATAAAGATGGAAAATACCCTTCATTAAAGGAAATTTACGATTTAGTGATAGAATCAGTAGGTGATAACCGTGACACTCTTACAGAGATTATGGAGCGTTTGAGTGAGTATGAACTCTTCGCTTCAAAAGTCAACGACCCAAGTATCTTCCTAAACAGCAATTATTACTTTTCACTATCAGGTGAATTGGATAGTACTGTTCGATTTACATCAATCTTTCTTATCATCAACTACATCTTCAATGTGTTTACTAATATGGGTGGTACAGAAGTCATTGAAGGTAACCGAAGCATGCGTTATGTGTTAATGATTGATGAAGCTCACGATTTATTCCGTGAAAAGAAGTCTTTGGAGATTTTGGAAGTTTTACTTAGAAAAATTCGTTCATATGGAGTCTCTATAGTTCTTCTCTCTCAAGGCATATCGGAGTATAATCAAGGCAATTTCGATTTCTCGCAAGAATGTGAAACAACATTCCTTTTGCCGATAAATGACCTCAACAATACAAAAGCTATAAATAAGTTCCTTGGCATGAGTGAAAAGGATGGTTCTCGAACTATGCGAAATCTTGAAAAATTAGATAACGGACAATGTGTATCTAATATTAAAGAATTGCAAAAAGGCGACTTGTTTGAAGTTGTTCAGTATTGGAAAGAAAAATAATATAAGAAAAAATTATGGACTGGATAAAATCACATAGGCGCAAATTGATGTTCTTCATATTATTTTTCTTAATATGTGGATCTAGCAGTATATGGATGTCTATTCTGTTTCTGGATATAGGATGTAAAGACGTGGCAATTGGATTAATTACAATTGCTATTGCTTCTGTATGTGCTTCTGCAGAAAGAATCTTAGAAATGATAGACAACAAGTCAGAAACTAGAGATGACAACGATGACTTTTACGGTATTGCATGGTTAGTTGTACCATTATTGGCATCAATTATAGTAGTTGGTATTCTTAAACGATCTGAAATTGCTGCTCTAATTATATCTATACTTGTTTATTTCTTATATTGCTGGTTGTGGTGGTATCAGAATAGAAATAGAAATATTTTCAAAAATCCGACAAGTCCACTTGGAGGAGATATATAGAATTATATTATCGTATGAAAAAAATATATGGAATAAGAGTTAGTCAACCTCTTGGAGACTTCTTTATTGCAAAAATCAAAGCAAAAGATTTACTTGAGATTTCAACATCTTCTGTTGCTCGTTATAATAAAGAGGGGAAATTGGTCGGAAATCAAAGACCTCTTAAATTGCCGAGATTAAAGGCAATCGCGAATTTTATAAAATCTGCCGAGATGTGTTTTCCTACTTCTATTTTAGTTGCCGCAAACGTTGACAATGAAGGAAATATTATAGAAGAGCAGTCTAAAAGATGGAGTATACATCCAACTTCTATTTCTGATTGCTTTGAAATAAAAATTCCGTCAGAAGTTTCATCACTAATAATTGACGGTCAACATAGGCTTAATGCGTTCTCTTATACAGAAGAACAATTTAAGGATATAGAATTAGTCTGCTCCATATTTTTGGATTTACCCAATCCTTATCAAGCATATCTTTTCGCTACAATAAACGGTAATCAAAAAAGAGTTGATAAAAGCTTGGCTTTAGAACTTTTTGGATATGATGTTGAAGACAAACCTTCAAATACCTGGTCGCCAGAAAAATTAGCTGTTTATCTTACTCGAAAATTTAATTTTAGAAAAGATTCTCCGCTTTATCAAAAGATAAAGTTAGCCCCGCTTTTCTCATCAATAGAAGAAATTACAGATAGAACAAAATGGCTATTGTCAACGGCAGCTATGGTAGAAGGTATCATGCACCTCATATCTTCTAATCCTCAAAAAGATAGAGATTTCCTTGCCATGAAACGTTCTTTGTGGTCTGGAACTGGTACTCGTTCTGATTTGGGAAAAATGGAAAGTAATGGCAAACGAGATACTTCTGTATTAAGGAACTTGTATATAGAAAACAAAGACGAAGAAATATATGAAATTATATTTAGGTATTTTGATGCAGTGAATGAAATTCTATGGAAAAATGCGTCAGCAGATAGTGTCATTACTAAGACAATAGGCATATCTGTGTTGTTTGATACATTGAAAGCTATCATTGAGAATGAAGGCATTCAAGATTCATTTGAAAAATATATTTCATTAATTTCAGACGTTGATTATACTAGTGATTATTTTTCTTTGTCAGGAGGAGGGAAAGTGAAACTTAGACGTATCCTAAAATATAAATTAGGTTTTTTGACAGATGCAGATTTAATAGAGTCTGACATTAAATTTCTACAGAAACCATAAAGTATCCGAGTTAAAGCTGAAACATATAATAAGCAAAAATTATTATCAAAGAATATGACAGAGCAAGAACTACTACAAATGCGTGACTTGGCAGAGGATGGAAAGTTACAGTTTAAGGAGCGTGCGAATGATCGATATGACATAAGTTGCGAGATAGTGGCGTTTTGCAATTCTCGTGGTGGACAACTTGTCATAGGCATAAATGACAAGACGGGGGTAATCAATGCTCTGTCATATCAAGAATTGCAGGAAGCGACAAATCTACTGACAAATATTGCATCAGAAAATGTTATTCCCAATATACTAATAGAAGTGGAGAATGTTCCAGTGAAAGGTGGTGGAGTTGTTATCGCCACAATTCCAGAAGGTAAGAACAAGCCATATCATGACAACAAGGGGATTATATGGGTGAAGAATGGTGCAGACAAACGTAAGGTGTTCGACAATTCAGAGCTTGCAGAGATGATGAGTGAATGCGGTAGTTTTGCCCCAGACGAGGCTGCCGTACCTAATGCCACTATTGATGATTTGGATGCAGATACTATCAAACTGTATCTAATGAGCCGTTTTGCACCGGTATTTAAAGGGAAAAACATCGACGAGTTGAATATGAAAGATTATTCGCTTGATGCAATGGCCGAAACCATTATAAAAGGAACAACCATCGAAAAATTGCTCAGAAATCTACATTTCATCCGTCCGGATGGCAAAATAAATGTTGCGGCAATGCTGCTATTCGGTAAATATACGCAGCGTTGGCTACCTGTTATGACTGCAAAATGTATCAGCTATATCGGTAATTCTGTTGGTGGTACACAATTCCGTGATAAAATGCATGATATGGAAATTGAGGGTAACTTGCTCCATCAATTCCGTACCATTATGAATTTCTTTACTCGCAATCTGCGTAAGGTTCAGGTCGAAAAGGAATTCAATTCTATTGGTGAACTGGAAATACCTTACGAAAGTCTTACCGAGTATGTCGTTAATGCACTTGTACACCGCTCGCTGAATATTAAGTCTCCGATTCGTATTTTCATATTTGACAATCGTGTAGAAATTCACAGTCCAGGAACTTTGCCAAATGGGTTGACAATTGAAGATATAAAAAACGGCACATCAATACCTCGCAATATGTTCTTGTTTACGAATGCCAACTACCTGTTACCCTATACCGGAGCAGGAAGTGGTGTGCGCCGTGCGCTTGAATACAATCCAAATACCGCTTTTTCCAATGGAGTAGAAGACAAAGAAATCACTCATGCCGCCAACGAATTTGTTATTACCATACCTCGCGAAAGTAACCAAGTTCAAGCAGAAAGTAACCAAGTTCAAGCAGAAAGTAACCAAG
>JAIJMN010000337.1:0-1630 GCA_022735715.1 Prevotella sp. | reverse complement strand
TTGGAATGGAAGTAAGAAAACCTGTCATCAAGAGTATCCCTTACGATGAGTTCAAGGACAATGAGGGCCTTGAGAAAATCGTAGACGAACTCCATGAAGGAGGCGTCAACGTAGTAGTTGGCTCGCTCGACCAGGCTATCAACTGGGGCCGTTCCAACTCTTTGTGGTCATTAACATTCGGTACTTCGTGCTGCGGTATTGAGTTTATGGCAGTGGGCTGCGCCCGCTACGACTTCTCACGCTTCGGTTTCGAGGTAACACGTAACTCTCCACGTCAGGCCGACCTCATCATGTGTGCCGGTACCATCACAAACAAGATGGCTCCTGTCTTCAAGCGTCTCTACGACGAGATGGCTGAGCCTAAGTATGTTGTAGCTGTGGGCGGTTGCGCCATCTCGGGCGGTCCGTTCAAGAACTCGTACAATGTAGTGCGTGGCATCTCGGAGATTGTTCCGGTAGACGTTTACGTTCCGGGCTGTCCTCCACGTCCAGAGGCTATCCTCTATGGCATGATGCAGCTTCAGCGTAAGGTGAAGGTAGAGAAGTTCTTCGGTGGTGCCAACCACAAGATGAACAGCGAGGAGAAGGAACTCTCAATGTCGAAGGGTGGTCTGCACGGACTTAGCAATGAGGCTCTCGCAAGCGAGAAGAATCGCGAGACCATCGTAGTGAACAACGTTCCTGAGGACTTCGACGCTAAGAAAGGTCTAACTGATTAATATAATAAGGTATAAGATATGAAACTTGAAAACATTGAACTCTCATTTGACAATTTCGCAAGTGAGATGTCGAAGCTGAAGAACCAGAAACATTTCGACTACCTTGTTACCATTATCGGCGAGGACTTCGGCGAGGAAGGCTACGGATGTATCTACATCCTTGAGAATACTGACAACAACGAACGCTGCTCTGTAAAGACCATCGCAAAGAAGGTAGATGGCAGCGACGTTATCCCTACTGTCATCAATTTGTGGAAGTCGGCTGAACTGCTTGAGCGCGAGGTGTTTGACTTCGTAGGCATCAAGTTCCTCGGTCATCCCGACATGCGTCGTCTCTTCCTCCGCACCGACTTCAACGGCTATCCTTTGCGCAAGGACTTCGACATGAGCCCTGAGGCAAACCAGTTCCCGTTGACCGACGAGCCTGAGAGCGACTATACTGTAGAATACTCACTTAACGATGACGGCCACCTCGTTGCTACCAAGAAGCGTCTGTTTGACGACGAGGACTTCGTAGTGAACATCGGTCCTAACCACCCGTCAACTCACGGTGTGCTCCGTTTGCAGACTGTGCTCGACGGCGAGAAGGTGAAGCGCATCTATCCTCACCTCGGATATATCCACCGTGGTATTGAGAAGATGTGGGAGGGCATGACCTATCCGCAGACTCTCGCTCTTACCGATCGTCTTAACTATCTCTCGGCTATGATGCACCGCCACGCTCTTGTTGGCGTGATAGAGGAGGGTATGGGTATTGAACTCAGCGACCGCATCCACTACATCCGTACCATCATGGACGAATTGCAGCGTATCGACTCGCACTTGCTCTACCTCGGCTGTACAGCTCAGGACTTGGGTGCACTGACAGCGTTCCTCTACTGCATGCGCGACCGTGAGCACGTATTGAACGT
>JAIJMN010000336.1:0-1631 GCA_022735715.1 Prevotella sp. | reverse complement strand
TTTCTATGGTCTAAAGTTACAACAACTTTTAGACATAGCAAAGCCCTGGCTTGTGAAAGTCAGGGCTTTGTGATTTTTTAAGAATAAGAGAGTTTTGACTTTACCTTTGCATTATCAGATATTAATTATAAAAAGTTCATCTCTGATTCAGCTTAAAAATGAGATTGTTCTTACCTTTGTTGTTTAAAGGAAGTCAACCTCCCCACAGAGCAATCCAATCTTTTGACCAGGCTTTGAGCCTTAGGTGTGTCGTGGGCTCTGTGGGTTTATAACTGAACTCCAAATAGAATGATAGGCTCTGAGCCTAAGTAAAGTCTTAGATGCAGCAGTTATATAGGCTGACCTTGATGTATAATATTAGATGCAAAGGTAATGAGAAATGATGTAACTATCTACGTTGGCATTGATTTTTCAAAGGAAAAATTCAATGCTTGTCTCCTAATGGAGCAAGGAGCTATGGGCGAAAGTGAGTTCCCTAATACAAAAACGGGCTACCTCAAACTTACCAAATGGGTAAAGAATACTTCGGAACTGGGACGTTCATTTGACTCTTCCTTGGTATTGTTCTGTGGTGAGCACACAGGCACGTGCAGTATTGGACTCTGCGAATATCTTTATGCCAAAGGTATGAAAATATGGCTCGAAAGCGCATTGAAAATCAAGTATGGGTCAGGATTGAAGCGTATTAAAGACGATAAGGCTGATGCGGAAATGATAGCTTATTATGCCAAACGTTTCTATGAGCCAGGCTCATGTGCATTATTTGAACCAGACTCCGCCGATCTTAAGACATTACGCACTCTTTATCAGTTCCGCAATCGTGTGGTTTGCGACCGTGTAGCCATAGGGAATCGTATATCAAGCGGTGCTTTTGATTGCTCAACTCTGGTGAGAAATAGGATGGTCAAGCATCATAAAGAAGCACAGAAGGACGAAAAAGACATTGAAAAGGAAATGGTGAAACTGATGGAAACATCAGAGGAATTAGCCTCAAATTATCAAATACTTATTTCATTTAAGGGCATAGGACCTATAACGGCAGCGGCTCTGATTATATATACCTCCAATTTTAAGAA
Source organism: Prevotella sp. (assembly GCA_022735715.1). Taxonomy (GTDB): domain Bacteria; phylum Bacteroidota; class Bacteroidia; order Bacteroidales; family Bacteroidaceae; genus Prevotella. Next base: position 555 of record JAIJMN010000336.1, on the reverse strand, counting down.
GTTTGATAACCCACGAAAGTTTGCATGTTACTGCGGAATAGCTCCCTTTGGCAAACAATCCGGAACATCCATTAATACAAAGCCTCATGTGAGTCGTTTTGCACATATCGGCATCAAAGCAGCTATGGTACAGGCTTGCAAGTCTGCTATGCAGCACAATGCAGTAATCAAAGCATACGCACAGAGGCTGTACGCAAAAGGCAAACATGAGGGAATTGTCATGAATAATGTAAAGAATAAGGTTATGCACATTATTTTCAAGATGATACAGACACAAACCTTATGGGAACAGGAATACCAACAAAAACACATGAAAGAGTGCAAAGCTATTCCGGGAAAGAATGGAATAGGAGCCACCGAAGCAGCTCCTATAATTAATGCGACATTGAAAACATCCTCATCTGTTGTTGAATGCACATTCTTAGAAAAACATTCTTTTCAAAAGAACAGCAAAAAAACTTCAAGTTTTTCTTGCGTAGAAACATAGAATGCACACCCTCTTGATTTTTTCAATTTTGATGATATGCTTAGGAATAACAACCATCTTATTTAAAA
>JAIJMN010000068.1:0-11863 GCA_022735715.1 Prevotella sp. | reverse complement strand
CTTCGTATCATAATATATTCCGTGCGAAGCCCACAAAGAGATGTGCCTGTCGAACAATCCGTGCGAGATGAAGTAAGGACGCGACTCATCGTAAACCCATGGAGCACCGTCATATTCTATCTTGCCCCATGCCGATGGTACGCCAACATTTTCCACACGTGCACCAGCCACAAGCTGCTCAATGGGCAATCCTGCAGCCACAATGCTGAGCGAATACTTGTTGTATGGTTTAGGCAGAGTCTTCGACAGACGCTTATAGTAGAACCTTACCGACTTATCGGTAAAATCCTGAGTTGCAAACGACGTACTGACATAAACCTTCAACACACGGTTGCGCTCGTCCACACTAAACTTCTCAAGATAAGGCTGCGTAAGGTAAGTGACATTCTTGGCACGGTTCTGCAAAACATAGTTTTTCAGAAGAGCACACATTTTTTCGTTAGGCAGCGTCTTATTGCTGCCAGCCACAGACGGAATTGCAACCATTGTAAAGGCACAGAATAGTATGGATAGAACTCGCTTCATTTTACGACTCTTATTATATGAATTTTCCATTGTTGTCGTTCAGCCCTTCAAAAGGGCTCCTTTTGGCTTGCAAAAGGACTCGTTTTGGCATCCAAAAAGACCCCTTTTACATTGCAAATGTAGTCCTTTTACAAAGCAAAAGGACTACATTCGGAATGCAGTATGCGAACACAGGTTCGTCACACCTATTTTATATGTCTCCTACGGTGAAGAGTTCGGGCTTCTTACCCTTGAAATCCTTGTAGTAGGTCTTTATCAATTTCATGTCAGCCTCAACATCGCCTGTCGGCACAATCACGTGCTTGCACTCTATGAGTTTGCGCTCGAAGTCGAGTCCGTACAGCAGTATTGGTATGTTGGCCTTCAATGCTATAAAGTAGAAACCCTTCTTCCATTCGGGATTGAGCGAACGGGTTCCCTCAGGAGTGACACACAGGCGGAAGTGGGGAGTGTTGCGTGCTGTCTCGGCAAGAGCGTCGGTCATACTTGTATGCTTGCCACGATAGACGGGTATTCCGCCTATGCTACGGAAGAAAGCGCCCAAAGGCCAGAAAAACCATTCCTTCTTCATAAGGAAGTTGATCTTCAGGTTCTCGGCACGCGAGTAGAGCAGACCCATTATAAAGTCCCAGTTGCTCGTATGAGGTGCAAGACACAAGATGTATTTTTCGGGAAACTCCACACTTACTTCAGCACGCCAATGCATGCGCTTGTAGAGCACCGTTCTGCAAAAACGTTGCAATAAACTCATTACTTATCTTTATTTGCTTTGTCTTATGATTGTATTCTACATGCAGATTTACTCAATGTTAGAAATCTGGTCGATGATTTCAGACACCTGCTTGTTGAACTGTGTGATAAGGTCCTTGAAGAATTTAGTAGCCGGCATTCCCGGCTCTACATGCGATACACGGCGGATGTAGTCGTTGTGGATTACCAGAATAGAAGTAAGCAAGGCCTTAACGTTTTCTTCGTCAGCCTTTATTGAATAAGATGCAGCCACTACTTCTGAAAAAAGTTCGCTACATACGTAATTGATTTTTCGTTTTAAGATTCGTTTATTAGCCATAATTCCTTTTATGATTTTATATAATTTCTTGCCAAAGATAGAAAAAAAAAGAATACGCAACAAGTAATATCAATAAAAAATGTAATCACTTAAAGTTTTCCGTCCAATATTTTCAGTATGTCACAGAAAAAGCGTATTTTTGCAGCACGAAATAATATAAAGGTAGATTTTATTTCAATAATACATACTTTTAATTTTTAACATCAAATGGAAATTAGTGCATTGCAGATTGCAAGATCTGCTTATCAGCCCAAATTGCCCAAGGCTCTTCAGGGACCGGTGAAGGCCGTAGAAGGTGAGGCTACACAGTCAGTAGGTAACCAGGATGACATCAAGGCTTTGTTCCCTAACACATACGGAATGCCCGTCATCACATTCGAAGCTGGCGAGAAGAAGGAGCTTCCGGCTTTCAATGTTGGTGTAATTCTTTCAGGCGGTCAGGCTCCTGGCGGCCACAACGTTATTTCAGGTCTTTTCGATGGTGTAAAGTCACTCAACCCTGCTAACAAGCTCTATGGTTTCATCCTCGGCCCTGGCGGTCTGGTTGACCACAACTACAAGGAGATCACTCCTGAGCTTATGGACGCTTACCGCAACACTGGCGGTTTCGACATCATCGGCTCTGGCCGTACCAAGCTTGAGAAGGAAGAGCAGTTTGAGAAGGGTATCGAGATTCTTCGCGAGCTCGGCATCAAGGCTCTCGTCATCATCGGTGGCGACGACTCTAACACTAACGCTTGCGTACTCGCTGAGTACTATGCTGCCAAGAAGTACGGCGTTCAGGTAATCGGTTGCCCGAAGACTATCGACGGCGACTTGAAGAACGAACAGATCGAGACTTCATTCGGTTTCGACACAGCTTGCAAGACATACTCTGAGCTTATCGGTAACATCCAGCGCGACTGCAACTCAGCCCGCAAGTACTGGCACTTCATCAAGCTCATGGGCCGTTCGGCTTCTCACATCGCTCTTGAGTGCGCTCTTCAGACCCAGCCTAACGTTTGCCTCGTTTCAGAGGAGGTTGAGGCTAAGGAGATGTCACTTGACGATGTTGTAACATATATCGCTAAGGTAGTAGCCGACCGTGCTGCCGATGGCAACAACTTCGGTACTGTACTCATTCCTGAGGGTCTTATCGAGTTCATCCCTGCTATCAAGAAGCTCATCGCTGAGCTCAACGAGGTTCTTACCGATCCTGCTACAGGCGAGTCACGTGAATTTGCCAACGCTGAGGAGCAGATCGATTTCGTAAAGAGCTCTATCGCTAAGGACAACCTTGCTATTCTCGAGTCACTTCCTGAGGACGTTGCACGTCAGCTCTGCCTTGACCGCGACCCACACGGAAACGTTCAGGTTTCGCTCATCGAGACAGAGAAGCTCCTCTCACGTATGGTTGAGAAGAAGCTCGAAGCTTGGAAAGAAGAGGGCAAGTACAATGGCAACTTCTCAGCCCAGCACCACTTCTTCGGCTACGAGGGACGTTGCGCTGCTCCGTCTAACTATGACGCTGACTACTGCTACTCACTCGGCTACAACGCTTCACGCCTCATTGCCAACGGCAAGACTGGCTACATGTCAGTAATCAAGAACACTACTGCTCCTGCCGCTGAGTGGATTGCCGGTGGTGTGCCTATCACAATGATGATGAACATCGAGCGTCGTAACGGCGCCAACAAGCCTGTTATCCGCAAGGCTCTCGTAGAGCTCGACGGTGCTCCGTTCAAGTTCTTCGCTGCTCATCGTGAGGAGTGGGCTAAGAATGATTGCTACGTTTATCCGGGTCCGGTTCAGTACTGGGGTCCGTCAGAGGTTTGCGATCAGCCTACCAAGACTCTGAAGCTCGAGCATGGCAAGTAATCAATTGCCTTATTATAACTCTTAATGCAGAGTTAAAGACTATATGGAGAGCAGAGTGGTTTCAACCATTCTGCTCTCTCTGTTTAAGAACATTGCACACAAAGCGATTATATTAAAGACTATGAGTGAACAGTATCACGCACGCAAAACATACAAAAGAAAGAAAACTACACGCAAGACTTCTGCCACTAAGAAGCAGTCGGCACTCAGCGCCCTGCTCGCACGCAATCCGCATGCAGCATGGTGGGTTGGCGGCATTGCCGTAGTGTGTCTGTACGTGTGGCTGTTCTACTCGTTTCTGGTAAGTCCTACCGGATTCAGATGGCGTGCATTGTTCGGCGATGCCAACTATCCTGCTGGCTACGAAATACATGGTATTGACATCTCGCACTATCAGGGCGACATCGACTGGGACAAGCTGCGCGGAGCCAGCATCGAGGGTTGTCCACTGCGCTTTATAATGATAAAATCTACAGAAGGCTCTACTCGCGTTGACGACAAATTCAAGGACAACTTCCGTCAGGCACGCGAATACGGATTCATACGTGGTGCCTATCACTTCTGGAGCAATAAGTCGTCGGCACGTTCGCAAGCCTACCACTTCCTTAATACCGTACGTCTTGAAGAGGGCGACCTGCCTCCGGTTCTTGACGTGGAGCATAAGCCTGCCGACCGTTCGGTTGAGGATTTCCAGAACGACATACTTACATGGCTTCACATTGTTGAGGACAAATACCACGTGAAGCCTATCATCTACACGTATTACAAATTCAAGGAGAAATACTTAAGCAAGCCAGTATTCGACGACTACCCTTACTGGATAGCCCATTATTATGTTGACAAGGTGGAATACAAAGGAGCATGGAAATTCTGGCAGCATACTGACGTAGGACAACTGCCCGGGATAAAGAGCTATGTAGACTTCAACATCTACAACGGCTCGTTCTATGATATGAAAAAACTTACCATAGGCAATCAAGACACCGTATGGTAAGTTAAGACAGCTGGACTTTCGTCCATATAGAGTTGAACTTTCACTCTTTAAAGTGAAAGTTCAAATAATGCACATGCCCACTCCCCGTCTTCTACAACATCCTTTAGCTGTAGCCCGTTGGCTGCTGCCGCTTCCTGAAGCATCGGAACATCTGTAGTGTAGAATCCGCTAAGAATAAGTTTTGTACCATTGCCACGCATCACACTTCTGAATGCCGTCATGTCATTGATAAGTATGTTGCGATTGATGTTGGCAACTACGAGGTCGAACTTGTCTTGAACGCCCGACAATACAGAAGCGTCGCCAAGCAACACATCCATATTCTTCACGCCATTAAGCTCGGCGTTGTGCTTGGCATTCTCCGAACTCCATTCGTCAATGTCATAGCCTAACACTTTCTTGGCACCCATCTTAGATGCTGCAATTCCAAGAATGCCTGTACCACAACCGCAGTCAAGTACCGTCTTTCCATTCAAACCAATGCCAAGCAGACGACGCAATATCATGCGTGTAGTCTGATGAGTGCCCGTGCCGAAGGCGTTGCGCGCCTCTATGAAGATGCGCATCACACCATCGTTACCTGCAAACATATTCATGTCGGTGTGCTTGGCATCATATATAATAAGGTGGTCGCCTACGCCTATAGGCTCAAAGCCTTCGTCTTCCCAACCCTGGTTCCAGTCCTGGTCGGGCACTTCTTCTACATCATAAGTCACGGTTGCGCCCTCCGGCATATAGTCGGCTATGGCTTCATCGAGCGCCTCCTTATTAAATAAAGGGCGCTGCACATAGCCCAGCAGACCACCATCAGTATCCTCAAAAGCCTCAAATCCAGCCTCGCAGGCTGCTGCCGACAACAATTCACGTGCAGGCTGCATAAGCTCTGCCTCACATTCTATCTTGAAATTAGCTACAAAATACTTCATCTCTCAGTTACAGTTAATTATTCGTACACCTCTTCAATACCATACTCCATGTCGTCCTCGGCATTATGCGAGCAGCCATCGAAGCCTTCAGGCAAATCGAACTTGGCATTAGGATCATAAGGCAGAGTCTTGTCACGATACACCTTCTTCATGAAGTAAGCCCATATAGGCAGTGCCATTGTAGCGCCCTGACCCATACGCATTGAGTCGAAGTGAATGTCGCGGTCGTCGCCACCTACCCAACAGCCACTCACAAGCTGAGGAGTAAATCCCATAAACCAAGCGTCGCTATTGCGGTTGGTAGTACCGGTCTTGCCTCCTATCTCGCCAGTGAAGTTGTACTTATAGCGCAGTCGGCCTGCCGTACCGCCATCGACTACACCCTTGAGCAACACAAGCATCTTGTTGGCACTCTCCTCGCTTATCACCTCATTCATACGGGGTTGGAAATTGGTGATGACATTGCCCTCGTTGTCCTCAATACGGCTCACAAACATCGGAGCAGTACGTATGCCATGATTGGCAAATGTGGTATAGGCGCTCACCATCTCTGCTACAGTCATCTCACACGGGCCCAAACACAACGACATAGACGGATGGATGTCGGGGTTGTTGATGCCGTAGTCATGAAGGAGTTGCACGAACTGCTGCGGACTCAACTTGCTCATAAGATAAGCCGAAATCCAGTTGCTCGACTGCGCAAGTCCCCACTTCAGCGTAACCATCTCGCCTGCACGCTTATGGCTTGCATTACGCGGAGTCCACGGTTTGCCTGCTACCATATATGTCTGCTGTACGTTTGGAGCCAGATCGCATGGCGAGAAACCGTTCTCCATAGCCAGCGAGTAGAGGAAAGGCTTGATGGTAGAACCCACCTGACGACGACCTCCCGTAACCATATCATACATGAAGTGTGTATAGTCCAAGCCTCCCACATAAGCCTTTACTGCTCCTGTCACCGGATCCATACTCATAAATCCTGCTCTCAGGAACGATTTCACATATCTTATGCTGTCTATCGGTGTCATCGTTGTGTCCACATCGCCATGATATGTGAATATCGACATGTCGGTAGGCGTATGGAACGACTTGTGTATCTCTTCGTCGCTTGCACCATTTGCCTTCAGAATGCGATAGCGTTCGCTCTGAAGCACGGCACGTTCCATAATCTGATCCACCTGCTTCTTGGTCAGTTGCGATGTAAACGGAGCATTGGGTTTGCCCTTGTTCTCCTTGAAGAACTCCGGTTGCAGATAGCGCGCCACATGTCCATACACTGCCTCTTCGGCATAACGCTGCATGCGCGAGTCGATAGTGGTATACACCTTCAGTCCGTCGGCATTTAGATTGTATGGCGTACCGTCCTTCTTGAAGTTCTTGTTGCACCATCCATATAGCGGATCGGTATCCCATGCTATAGAGTCGAGCACATATTGGCGCTTGTTCCACGACGGATACTTGCTGCGGTCAGGCCGTTCTGCCGACATGTACACACGCAAGAACTCGCGCAAGTAAGGCGCTGTGCCGTCCTTGTGGTCATTACGATGGAAATTAAGAGCAATGGGCAGAGCGCACGACTTCTCGTATTGCTCGTCAGTTATATATCCAGCCTTACGCATCTGGTCCAATACCACATTGCGACGTTCGCGGCAACGCTCCGGATAACGCACCGGATTGAACAGCGACGGATTCTTGCAGAGTCCTATCAAAGTCGCAGCCTCCTCAAGCGTAAGGTCCTTAGGGTCTTTATAGAAATAGGTGGTGGATGCGGTCTTTATGCCAACCGCATTATGCAGAAAGTCGAAATAGTTGAGATACAGAGCAATTATCTCCTCCTTGGTATAGTTGCGCTCAAGCTTTACGGCTATCACCCACTCTATAGGCTTCTGCAGCAAGCGTTCGAGCGTACTGCCGGCAGCATCCGAATACAACTGCTTGGCAAGCTGCTGAGTGATGGTACTGCCACCACCGGCACTGGTCTGTCCTAACAGTCCGCGCTTCACAATGGCACGGCTAAGTGCAATGAAGTCAATGCCCGAATGGTCGTAGAAGCGCACGTCTTCCGTCGCAACCAAAGCCTTGACAAGATATGGCGACAGATCGGAATAAGGAACACAGATACGGTTCTCGCGATTGAAATTCCATGTACCAATCACTTTGCCGTCAGACGAATATATCTGTGTGGCAAAACGGCTTATGGGGTTCTGCAAATCCTCTACCGGAGGCATATAGCCTATCCATCCGTTCCATATAGCGACAAAAGCCAATGAACTGCCTAAAAATGTCAGGCCCAACAGCCACCATAGAAAATGTATAAAAACTTTTCGCATATATTCTGATAAAGTGAGTCCTATTAGTTATTCTTTTGATTGCAAAGGTAAGGTAAAAAAGTGAGAAAAGAATAAATAATACATTTCATTTGCCACTTATCTGAAAAAATATAACTACCTTAGCACACAAATAAAAGAATAACCATTAATTCTATAAAACAAATGAGACACGATTTCGTAACAATTGCCGACCTTTCCAAAGAGAAAATCATGTATCTCCTTGAGATGGCCCAGGAATTCGAGAAGTATCCCAACCGAGAACTTCTAAAAGGCAAAGTGGTAGCGACACTTTTCTTTGAGCCGTCAACACGTACACGCCTCAGCTTTGAGACGGCTGCCAATCGACTCGGTGCGCGTGTGATAGGTTTCTCTGATGCCAAGGCTTCAAGCGTATCGAAAGGAGAAACACTTAAGGACACAGTATTGATGGTGTCAAACTATGCCGACGTTATTGTAATGCGCCACTATGTAGAGGGTGCTGCACAATATGCCAGCGAGGTGGCTCCCGTTCCTATTGTAAATGCCGGTGACGGTGCACATATGCATCCTTCACAATGTCTGCTCGACCTCTACTCTATCTATAAGACTCAGGGCACTCTCGACAATCTCAATATATATCTTGTTGGCGACCTCAAGTATGGACGTACCGTTCATTCGCTCATCACAGCAATGCGCCACTTCAATCCTACATTCCATTTCGTAGCGCCTAAAGAGCTTGCTATGCCCGATGAGTACAAGATTTACTGCAAGGAGCATGGCATCAAATACGTAGAGCACACCGACTTCAACGAAGACGTCATTGCCGATGCCGACATTCTGTATATGACACGTGTACAGAAGGAACGTTTCTCTGATTTGATGGAATACGAGCGCGTCAAGAATGTCTACATCCTCAAGAACTCGATGCTTGGCAAGGCTAAGCCCAACATGAAGATTCTGCATCCGCTGCCACGCGTCAACGAGATTGCATACGATGTAGACGACAATCCGCACGCTTACTACATACAGCAGGCTGGCAACGGACTGTTTGCACGCGAGGCTATATTCAGCCATGTGCTCGGCATAACACTCGACGAGGTTAAGAACGATAAAACTATTATTAAGTAATACCATTAACGCGATGAACAACAAGAAAGAAAGACTGGTTGCCGCCATTAAAAACGGTACCGTCATCGACCATATACCAGCAGAAAAAACCTATGAGGTTGTAAACCTGCTTAAGCTGCAAGAGTTGCCGGTTCCGGTAACCATCGGCTACAACTATCCGTCAAGCAAAATCGGAAAGAAGGGCATCATCAAGGTTTCTGACAGATTCTTCACCGACGAGGAGATTTCACGTCTATCTGTAGTTGCACCTAACGTAGTGCTGAATATTATCAAGGACTATGAGGTTGTCGAGAAGAAGACCGTGGAGACACCTGACGAGTTGCGCGGCATCGTACTTTGCAACAACCCCAAGTGCATTACCAACAACGAGCCTATGCAGACTGTGTTCAACGTCGTAGACAAGGCTCACGGCATCATAAAGTGCAGATACTGCGACAAAGAGCAGTGCATGGAAGATGTAAAACTCGTATAAAATAAATTCTATTCAATTACTTTTTTAAAACCTAAGCCAAAATGGAAAGAGACCAAGTGATTTTTGATCTTATTGAGAAAGAACATCAGCGCCAGCTGAAGGGTATCGAACTCATTGCATCAGAGAATTTCGTAAGTGACGAAGTTATGCAGGCCATGGGGTCTTGCCTAACCAATAAATATGCCGAAGGCTATCCTGGCAAACGCTACTATGGCGGATGCCAGGTTGTCGACGAAGTGGAGAATCTCGCCATTGAACGTATCAAGAAGCTCTTCGGAGCTGAATATGCCAACGTACAGCCTCACTCTGGGGCACAGGCCAACGCTGCCGTGCTGCTCGCTGTACTGAAGCCAGGCGACGTCTTCATGGGACTTAACCTCGCACACGGTGGCCACCTTTCACACGGCTCGGCTGTCAATACTTCTGGTATTCTGTACCATGCCATTGGTTACGACCTCGACAAGGAGACCGGTCGCGTTAACTACGACCAGATGGAGCAGCTTGCTATCGAGAACAAACCAAAGCTCATCATCGGTGGCGGTTCGGCATACAGCCGCGAATGGGACTACAAGCGCATGCGTGAGATTGCCGACAAGGTTGGCGCATTGCTCATGATTGACATGGCTCACCCAGCAGGTCTTATTGCAGCAGGCCTTTTGGACAACCCCGTCAAGTACGCCCACATCGTAACTTCTACTACCCACAAGACTCTTCGCGGTCCACGTGGCGGTATTATCCTTATGGGCAAGGACTTCGAGAACCCATGGGGACTCAAGACTCCTAAGGGCGTAACAAAGATGATGAGCCAGCTGCTCAACTCTGCAGTATTCCCCGGACAGCAGGGCGGACCGCTCGAGCATGTCATCGCTGCCAAGGCAGTAGCATTCGGCGAGGCTCTGAAACCCGAATTCAAGGAGTGGGCTAAGCAGGTGCAGAAGAATGCCAAGGTATTGGCAGAGGAACTCATTAAGCGTGGATTCACCATCGTAAGCGGTGGCACCGACAACCACTCTATGCTTGTCGACCTTCGCGACAAATATCCAGAACTTACCGGTAAGGTAGCCGAGAACGCTCTCGTAGCAGCCGACATCACAGTCAACAAGAATATGGTGCCCTACGATACACGCAGCGCATTCCAGACATCTGGAATTCGCCTCGGTACACCAGCCATTACTACACGTGGCGCTAAGGAAGACCTCATGGTACTCATTGCCGAACTCATCGAGGAGGTTCTTAACGATCCCGAGAACGAGGAGGTAATAGCTCGTGTACGTGCCAAGGTGAACGAGACAATGAAGAACTATCCATTGTTTGCCTGGTAAATAATGCCCGATAGGCAAACAATCAGATAAGAACCACTGTGCTGCCCTTTTGCCCTATACAGAAGGGCAGCCTTTTTTATTAAATACAACTGCACAACACTATGACAATACAATATATAATAGTATTTATAATACTCATAAGTGCCATTGCCTACATTATTCATCGCGTTGCGACAACATTAAAAGAAGCCAAAAACGGATGTTACGGATGCAAAGGATGCGCTTTGAAAGGCAAGATAAAGCACAGGAAGATGAAAAGCGTAGGAAAAACGAAGAAATTTGAATGTTTTGAAGAAAAAGTCTGAAAAACATTTGGAGGTTACATTAATATTTCATACCTTTGCACTCGCAATTAAGCAACATGCCTATGGTACCTTGGCCGATCGGTTAGGTAACGGTCTGCAAAACCGTGTAGAGCAGTTCGACTCTGCTAGGTACCTCAACAAGAAGACAGAACTTTTATAAGTTCTGTCTTCTTTGTTTTTATACCCCTCAAAAAAGCAATACGTATTCATTGGCAAAGTAAGACGTATTCATTGGCAAAGTAAGACGTATTCATCGGCAAAGTAAGACGTATTCATTTATCAAGCAATATATATTACTTGGCAGAGTATTGTCAATATACTTGGCAAAGTATCATTAATATAATTGATAATCAAATACCACAACCTTACCAAGTTATAACCTTATCTACTATTTCTTGTTGTTCCATGCTACTTCTTCGCAGATAGATACGTGTTGTCTCTATGCTTTCATGCCCCATAAGGTCTGCAAGCAGGGCAATGTCGTTGAACTTCTCCAAGAAATTCTTGGCATAACGATGACGGAACGAGTGAGGATAAACCACTTTCTCGTTTAAGCCATATTTCATGGCATAGTTCTTTAACTGCTGTGATAGGCCTCTTGTCGTGATACGCTCGCCAAAGCGATTAAGGAAGAGATATCCACTTGTACGGTTGAGTGTCTGCAACCACTTTTCTGTTTCTGTGCGCAGGGTCTTGGGGATATAGATACGCCGAATCTTGCCACCCTTGGTGTAGATGTCGTAGTAGCCAGCTTGCACGTGTTCAATCTTGATTTGCACAAGTTCGCTCACTCTGGCACCAGTAGCAGCCAAGAAGCGCACCACAAAATACCATTCTAAGTTATCTTCCTTCTTCAATTTGTTCTTCAAGAACGTGTAGTCAGCATTGCTGATTACATTCTCCAAGTAAGAACGCTGCTGCACCTTGACCGACTTCAAGCGGAGCTTAGTCTTGCC
>JAIJMN010000335.1:0-1637 GCA_022735715.1 Prevotella sp. | reverse complement strand
TCTGCCAATGTCTTGGCATCCATTTCTCTTACTTCTTTGATCTTCATAAATTAAGCGTTTTTGTCGTAGTCGCGTCTTACAATGAACTTAGTCTTAACCGGCAGCTTCTGGGCTGCGAGGCGAAGAGCCTCCTTAGCGATGTCGAAGCTTACGCCTTCCACCTCGAAGAGGATGCGTCCGGGAGTAACCGGTGCTACCCATCCTGCGGGATCACCCTTACCTTTACCCATACGTACATCGGCAGGCTTGCGAGTGATTGGTTTGTCCGGGAAAATGCGGATCCAGACCTGACCCTGACGCTGCATGTAACGGTTTACTGCAACACGGGCAGCCTCGATCTGACGGCTGTCGATCCACTTTGCCTCAAGTGTCTTGATGCCGAATGAACCAAAAGCCAACTGTGTGCCTCTGTGAGCGTTGCCTTTATTGCCACGTCCATCTTGAGGTCTTCTATATCTTACTCTTTTTGGCTGTAACATTGTAGTCTTTTACTTTTAACGGTTATTGTTTCTCTTGCGGTTACCGCGGTTACCACGGCCGTTGTTTGAACCACCGTTCTGCTTCTCCTGAGTGAAGTTAGGTGTGAGGTCACGGTCACCGTAAACCTCGCCACGGCAAATCCAAACCTTGATTCCGAGGAGACCTACCTTAGTGAGGGCCTCTGCCTGGCAATAGTCGATGTCTGCGCGGAAAGTGTGCAGCGGGGTACGACCCTCTTTGTACATTTCCTTACGTGCCATTTCAGCACCGTTCAGACGGCCAGTGATCTGGATCTTCACGCCCTCGGCACCAGCGCGCATAACGTTCTGGATAGCCATCTTGATAGCGCGGCGATAAGCGATCTTGCCCTCTACCTGGCGAGCGATATTGTTGCCCACGATAGTAGCGTCTAGATCAGGCTTCTTCACCTCAAAGATGTTAATCTGGATGTCCTTCTTGTAGAGCTTCTTGAGCTCTTCCTTGAGTTTGTCTACATCCTGGCCACCCTTACCAATGACGATACCCGGACGGGCTGTGCAGATTGTGATAGTGATGAGTTTCAGTGTGCGCTCGATAACAATCTTAGAAACGCTAGCCTTCTCAAGACGCTTGTTGAGGTAAGTACGGATGTTCTTATCCTCTACGAGGTTGTCTCCGAAGCTCTTGCCACCGAACCAATTTGAATCCCAGCCGCGGATAATACCGAGACGGTTGCTTATTGGATTAACTTTCTGTCCCATTCTACTTATTATTTTTCGTCATTAGTTTTGGTATCAACAAACAGAGTAACGTGGTTGCTACGCTTGCGGATGCGGTAGCCGCGACCCTGCGGAGCCGGACGCATGCGCTTCATAGTAACGCCTTCGTCAACGAACACCTTAGAGATGAAGAGTTCGCCGTCCTCAGCCTTGCGGTCATTCTTAGCTTCCCAGTTTGCAATAGCCGAACGCAACAGTTTCTCAACATCAGCAGCAGCCTGCTTCTTAGAGAAGCGGAGTACGCCGAGTGCGCGGTTAACCTCCATGCCACGAACCATGTCTACAACATAGCGCATCTTGCGTGGTGAAGAAGGAACGCCGTTGAGCTTTGCGAAGTACAAGTTCTTACGGGCTTCTTTTCTTTTTTCAGCCGATATATGTTTTCTTGCTCCCATTATT
>JAIJMN010000334.1:0-1639 GCA_022735715.1 Prevotella sp. | reverse complement strand
AGTGAAGCGCTTGTAAGCAACGATCTTCAGCTCCTTGTCCTGCTTCTTGAGGTAGTCAGCAACGCTCTGCTTGTCGCCGTCGCCGAACTGGAACTCCTGACAAACAAGGCAGTTCTCCTTAAGGAACTTGCCAACACGACCCTTAGCGATGTTCTGAATCATGTTCTCGTTGAGGTTAGCAGCCTTCTCAGCAGAAACGGTCTCCTTGATCTCGCGGAACTTAGCAACGTCCTCAGCTGTGATCCAGCCCTTGCCCTGGTTAGACTCGATGTGGTCCTCAGAGTCGAAGTGGTTAGGATTGAGGCCAGCCTTCTTTACAGCTACCTCTACAGCCTTCTCGATCTGCTCTTCCTTAGTCTTCTGAACAGCAACCTTGTACTCTTCCTCCTTAACTTCCTCAGGTACTGAAGCCTCGTCAAGAGCGATAGGCTTCATAGCAGCAACCTGCATAGCTATCTTGTGACCAGCCTCCTCGTTGTTCTGATTGAGCTGTACCATGGTGCAGAGAGTGTGCTTGCCCATGTGGTCGTAAACCTCAATGTTCTCACCCTCGAGTACGTTGTAGCCGTCAAGCTCCATCTTCTCGCCAGTGATACCTGAGCGCTGTGTAACAGCAGCCTGAACGTCAGCTTCACCGAACTTGAGAGCCTTAACCTCGTCGAGAGTATGAGCCTTAGCGGCGATAGCAGCGTCGAGGATGTCAGAAGTCAGCTGGATGAAGTCAGCACCGTTGGCAACGAAGTCAGTCTCGCACTTCAAAGCAATCATGGCAGCGAATCCGTCAACGTTCTTAACGAGTACACAACCGTTTGAAGTCTCGCGGTCTGAACGCTTAGCAGCGATAGCGAGTCCACGCTCACGGAGCAACTCCTTTGCCTTATCGAAATCACCTTCAGCCTCTGTCAGAGCCTTCTTTACGTCAGCAAGACCAGCACCTGTCATGGCACGAAGTTTCTTGATGTCTTCAATTGAAATAGCCATAGTCTTTTTTTATTTATTAATTATTAGTTATTTAATATATGCTTGATTTGGTGTAATCGTCTTTAACCCAAAAATCGGAAATTCTCCATTCTAAAACCTTGGATTTACGAATTAAAGAATTTCCGATCTTTATGTTATGTAAGATTACTCTGCTGCGTTCTCAGCAGGAGTTTCCTCCTTGCGAGCCTTGCGAGGAGCCTTGCCCTCTTTCTGCTCAGCAGCTGCCTTCTCGTCAGCCTTTTCTACCTTACGCTCCTCAAGACCCTCTGCGATAGCACCGCAGCAAGCTGAGAGAACTACGTCGATAGAATCCTTAGCGTCGTCGTTAGCAGGGATGATATAGTCGATGTTGCGTGGGTCAGAGTTGGTATCTACCATGGCGAACACTGGGATGCCGAGGCGGTTAGCCTCCTTAACGGCGATGTTCTCCTTCATCACGTCAACAACGAACAAAGCGCTTGGGAGGCGAGTAAGGTCGGCGATAGAACCAAGGTTCTTCTCCAACTTAGCACGCTGGCGTGTCACCTGCAGAAGCTCGCGCTTAGAGAGCTTTGAGAAAGTTCCGTCGTTCATGAGCTTGTCGATGTTCGCCATTTTCTTAACAGCCTTGCGGATTGTCGGGAAGTTGGTGAGCATACCGCCCGGCCAACGCTCGATA
>JAIJMN010000333.1:0-1648 GCA_022735715.1 Prevotella sp. | reverse complement strand
CACTCATTATTCGAGCCACCAATAATCCAATACACAACACAAGCACAAGTCCCCAAACAATCAGTTGCTTGCGTAAAATACGACACACTCCTCGCCAGTCATTAGCTTCAATGAGAGCGTTCAAATCGTTGCCCATCTTTTTCTCTGTCCGCTTTTTCCATCGATACAGTAAGGCAAAAACAATGACAGCAGCAAAAACAATGAATAATGTTTGTTCCATAGTATATGATTTTATGGCAACAAAGATACATTGTTTCTTTTGAATTTGTGCAAAGAAGAACTATTTTTTTTACTCCGGCAATTTGCTATCCAATCCGTGGGGAGGAATAAAATAAAAAATGCTTCCATACTGCGAACGCATGGAAGCATTGGTATGGGGTAACCAGATTAATCTTGCGGTTTGATATTGTCTTTATAACAAACGTTTAGTAGTGAAGCAACAGATATCTTCTCCATAGGCATTTCTCTTTCTAATACTAAAATCACCTTTACTGGATAATGGTCTCCTTTTACACAATGTACGCAACGTTCTGCTTTTAATACTGCATCATATTTCACACATTGATAGATACCACGCAAGATGTCGGCATCGTCAGAGATTTCTGATTTAACTTCTACAGCGACCTGAGTTCCATCTTTCAGCTGAAAGTAAACGTCAAGTCGGTCGCCCGACAACAATGTGTATTCCATAGAACGCAAGGCAACTTTTTTTATACCTATCGCTTCAGGATGGTTATAGATATATTCTTTCAGTGTCTTATGTTTCTCTCCTTCAGAAGAGTTGTTATTGTATATTCCTTTTCTAATAGTGTTTTCGTCAGAATAGTTGTCCTTTGGCATATATGGTTTCAGTTCGAGTATTTTTAAAACCTCATCCCACTTTTTATAGTTATAAGCACCTATATTATTAGCTTCCATTTCCTGACTTTTTTCTTCGTCAGAAAGAGATTCATAGTTATGTGAAACGTAACTAAAGCCATTACTTGGGAGCATAGTGGCTTTATTGACTACTAAACAATTCAAAGTTGGAAGATCTTTGAATTTCTTTAGTTTCCTTAGTTCATTGAAAATATCATCAATCAATCCCAATATAGCTCCAATTTGGTCTGTTCGATGTCCTACTTCTTTTGATAGTTCTCCATAGGTATGCGGTTTTGTACTTCTTTCTGCCCAATATACAAGAACGGGAAGCATCTTACAAGCCCACATGGGACTTTTGTGGGCAGTGTCATGTAGAATTGTTAAAAATGTCGGTGCCATAAGCAAAAATATTTTATTATCACAAACTTACAAAATATATTTGAAGAAGTAACCTCCTGCTTGCTTTTTATTTTCATATTCATGGTCCTCAAAGAGTTTGGCAGTGTCAGATTGCTTTCCTCTATAAAAGTAGCCCCCTCCAAGCAATATAACATACTATAGAAAGCCAATGTCTGCTTGGTAAAAAATAGGCACACGTTTTTTTCAGACAATACAAATACTGTCTGATGAAATTGTGTGCTTAATTTTAAATTTCCTCTTCGAGTTTCAAACTCAAACTGGCGTTCTAAGTCGTCTGAAGCGTCAGCCTGTTTGCAAACATGGTATCACCATACAAATATAATGACCTTGCAGCAGACGGTATATCATAAACGCCACATGTGGCGAC
>JAIJMN010000332.1:0-1652 GCA_022735715.1 Prevotella sp. | reverse complement strand
TATAGAGTCTTGTCCCATACGCCATGATTAGGAGTGGAGACATAGTTCTCACATCCATCCTTTGTGAAATCCTCAAAGTTGAAAGGAAAACGCTCGTTGGTAGGTGAGTATTCTACGCATATAGTTAACTCCTCCAACTGAATCTGCTTGATTTTAAATACCGCCTGCTCCATATACACAGGCGGATTCTTTAAATATTGTTCTTTGTTGGTTATACCGAGCAGAATCTTTAGCACAGAGTTGTAGCATAAACCTGTCTTCTCACTCAAATCTTCAAGTAAATCCTGTGGGGTAAATCGACCATGCAACTTGTAATCTTCCGATCCGATGTATTCACGAGACAAATCTTTAATATTATTCACTTTGTAGCTCGCCACTTCTGCTTTGTAATCCCCAATGCTTATCTCATTCAAGGCTTCTACAGAACGGCGTATGATAGCATCTTCATCGAAATGCACACGATAGGTGGTCTTCTTTGCTATGATATTCCAGAATCGACGGAACATACTGTTGAATGTTTCGTCCTTCTTCATTGTGAACGTTATTCTGTTCTTATGTTCGCCCTTATGAGTCTGTTTCAGCTTGGCACCGGCATCCTTGGAACCGAAAGCCTTTTCATTCTCATTTTGGTAGCTACGTGCAAAAGTTTCGTATGTCTCGTTGGGGACTACCGTGAGTTGGTTGATGATTTTATCATCCGGTGCATCTTCCTGATCATAGATGCGCTGTCCTTGCTGGTTCACGCAAATTCGAAGACCACGGCCTATCTCTTGTCTCTTCTTGTTCTCAGAGTAGCTTTCGTTGAGAGTAGCTATTCCGAACACATTAGGATTGTCCCATCCAACACCAAGTGCCGAATGAGAGAATATAAACTCAATAGGACTATCGAACGACAATAGCAACTGCTTGTTATGAAGAATTTGGTCGTAAATGTCCTTATTATCTTTATTGGATTTCTCGTTATCCGTGTATTCTCCTTGCGTGGTTTTAGCGAAGTAGAATCCTTGAACAGCCTTGATTTGTTCTTCTGTAGGACAAGTGCCATCATGGAACTCGGCATATACTTTCGCATATTGCTCTTCGAACAATTTCTTTATGACTGGATTGGTGGCGCTCATATAGTTTGCCACCCTATCTATGAATATGAGAGATAGGTTCTTGATACCTTGTGGGCGTAAGCGAAGTCGGTTCTCAAAATGACGACGAATAAGCCATTCCAACTGTAAAGCCCAAATCTGTTCCTTATTGGCGGAAGAATCTCCTTGAACTATACTTGTTCCGTTGGTAAACTCAACGATCCATTTTCGAGTACTCATCTTCTTGTAGATGCGGCTGATAGTGAAATCGGCATATGAGTCATTACCTGATTTAACGGCAAGATTGTCTCCTTTTTTGAGGAAATTAGAATCCTTAAACAGGAAGTTCTCTTTTGTTTTGTTAAATCTCCATAACTTCAATTTCACCTTTGGTTCGCCTTTGGTTTCTTGTACATCGCTAATTTCTATTTTCAAGGTTGCTTCATCGTTTTTCTCTGTAACAGTGAGCACCTCTATCTTCTTAACAAGTCCAAGGCGATAGCTATCATTTGGTGTGAGTTGGTAGAGCATGTTCATCTTTACCGCATGGGTTGCAGAATAACGAAACTTGAACAA
>JAIJMN010000067.1:0-12077 GCA_022735715.1 Prevotella sp. | reverse complement strand
GAGCAGTTCAAGAAAGGCGCTGTTGAAGAAGTGTCTACCTCCAAGGAAACCGACACCGACACCGACGGCAAGCAATGCGTTTATGAAAGAAATATATTTCTTGTGGCAAAGAACAGCGGCAAGTTCAAGCAGCTGATGGACGCCTTCAACGACGAGCAGTCAAAAGCCTACTCTGTGAACAAGCGTATGGCAGACTATGACGGCTCTGCCAGTAAGATAGGTTACGGCAAGAATTCGGAAAAGTCGATAGTGTTTATGAAATATTCCGACCGCAACTACTTCGTACTTTACTTTAAGGACCCTGCCGATTCGAAGCGTCGCACGTGCTATGCATTGGCATGGTATGAAGGCAAGAAGGACAAGAAGAAAAAGGAAATGTGGTGTGTAGACATCATATATGTATACAGCCTGAACCCCGAATATGTGAGGTCGTTGCCCAAGACCATAACCAAGACCACTACCACCGTCAATTCCGACGACAACAACACGTCAATCACGGTCAACTCCGACGGAACCATCATACGCTACGACCGCAACACGGGCAACAGCATAGTGTATCGTCCGCAGGACAACAAGAAGGCCAGCAGCATCGATGTGCCCATAAAGAACAGCAGCGACTTCATACAGCGGTTCAATGATCTGCGCACCGAGTATATACAGGTAGTGCAGTTTGCGGGCAAGGAGCAGACCTTCTTTGCCAACCGCATAATGCCGCCCGTCAACAAGTTGCTGCAGTTGTGTCGCGAGCATAGCAAACTTCTGAAAAGCAACGAGCGCAACTCGTGCATGGGAATACTCGATGACATGAAGCAAAGCGCACGTGACAAGGGCATACGCGAAATGCTCAATCTCGCCCAGACGTATCTGGGCGGCAAGTAAGATTTCTCTCTCTATTAATATGAAATAATATAATCCCAGCCCTCCGGTTGTCGTGGTGACAGTCGGAGGGCTTTTTTCTTCGCAGTCAAAAGTGTCGCAATTGTAACAGATTGTTAACCATGTGAAAATGTTGTAAAAAAAAACAACTACTTGCCGAAATTATATTTATCTTTACAACTTCAAAACGAGTAAAACCTAAAGGAAGCAATACGGCAACCTGAACTTATATATTTTAAAACTAATCATAAACAATCTCATTACAAGATGAAGAAAAACAGGACTATCCCATTGACATTGTTATTGTCAGCATTGGCAGCAACTCCGGCTGGTGCGAGTGCGGTTCCTGGTGCTTCGGCATCGGTCGTGCAGACCATGCAGCAGCAGACTTCCGCATGCAAAGGCGTCGTTAAGGACACTAATGGCGAGACACTCATTGGTGTCTCAGTAGTAGTGAAAGGAACAACCAACGGTACTGTTACCGGACTTGACGGCGATTTCGCCATCAATGGAGTGAAGAAGGGCAGCCGCCTTGTAGTGTCGTTCATCGGTTTTACACCGCAGGAAGTGGTATGGAACGGCACACCTCTAAACATTACTCTTAAGGAAGACAACAAGACACTCGACGAGGTGGTGGTTGTAGGTTTCGGTACGCAGAAGAAGGAGAACCTCACGGGTTCTGTCTCGCAGGTGAAGATGAGCGAAGTGCTCGGCGACCGTCCCGTAACCAATGCCGCAGCAGCATTGCAGGGAGCCATGCCGGGACTCACCATCGGTGGCGGTACGGGTCCTGGACAAAGCAAGTCGTTCAACATCCGCGGTACGCTATCAATCAACGGTGGCGGTCCGCTCGTGCTTATTGACAACGTAGAGGGCGACATCAGCCTGCTCAATCCCGACGACATCGAGAGCGTATCGGTATTGAAGGATGCCGCATCGTCAGCCATTTACGGTGCGCGTGCAGCCGGTGGCGTTATTCTCGTTACCACAAAACGCCCCAAGGACAAGTCCAAACTCAACCTCAACTACAACTTCAACGTAGGTTGGGAACGCTCGCTCAACGTACTTGAGCAGTCGAGTCTGACCGAATATATTGATGCCTATCTTGAGGCCGGCTACACCAACTCTTACTGGGCAGGCAACGGCGACGTGGCCAAGTGGCGCGAGTATCTGCAGCAGTACAAGCAGAATCCGTCGTCGCTCAACACCGTAGGCGACGGCATATATAAGGATGAAGACGGCCGTGTGTACTGGCTCAGCGAGAAGAACATGTACAAGCGCATCCTCACAACGGGCGCTCTGCAGAACCACAACGTATCAATCTCGGGTGGCAACGACCGCATACGCTTCCGTATGTCGGCAGGACTGAGCCGTGAGGACGGTCCGCTCATCACCAACAAGGACAAGTACATGCGCAAGAACATTTCGGCTTTCGTCTCTGCCGATGTCAACAAGTGGTTTACACAGGAGGTGAACCTGCTCTATACCGATGCCGACAAGACCAATCCGGTGAACGTAGGCAACATGTCGGGATTCTACACCACACGTCTTGTAGGCTACTATCCCGAGGGCAACATACCCGGTTCGATACTCGGAATCGAGGACGACCTGCCCTCGCAGACACCGAGCAACATGCTCCGACTGGCTCCGGTATCACATCTGAATACGGCCGTAACGCGTGTCTCTACACGCTCTATCTTCAAGCCGTTGAAGGACTGGACCATCACAGCCGAATACACCTTCGACAAGAAGGATGCCGACTCGCACTTCTATTCGGAGCGCTTCCGCTTTGCCGATGTGCAGCTGGCTGCCAAGTGGTCGGTAGAGTCGGGACAGGACTATTACAACATGCAGGACACACAGAAGCGCTACAATGCCTTAAATGTATTCTCTAATTATGACCATCGTTGGGGCGACCACTCGTTCAAGGCAATGGCTGGTTTCAACCAGGAGAGCTATTCGTACAAGTCGTTCTATGCCCAGGTGAAGGGACAGACTACTCCGTCGGTACCTTCGTTTGCAGGCGGTTCGGGCGACAAGAGCATTACCGACGGCTATTCGGAGTATTCAATACGCAGCGGTTTCGCCCGTCTCAACTATGCTTTCAAGGACCGCTATTTGCTCGAGCTTAACGGCCGCTACGACGGATCGTCCAAATTCCCCAAGAACGACCGCTTCGGCTTCTTCCCGTCAGTGTCAGTAGGCTGGCGTTTGGGACAGGAGAAGTTCATGGAATGGTCGCGCACATGGCTCGACGACATCAAGCTGCGCGCCAGCTACGGTTCTATCGGCAACCAGAACATCAATCCTTATCAGTTCCTTTCGACCATGACCGTCAGCCCAAGCACCGTATGGCTCGACAAGAACGACAAGGTCAACATAATCTCTTCGCCGGGACTCATCAGCAGCAGCTTCACATGGGAGACCGTGAAGACCATCAACTTCGGTGTTGACGTTACGGCGCTGAACAACCGTCTGCAGATGACATTCGACTACTACAAGCGCCGCACAGACGGAATGCTTGCCGCCGGCATCGAGATACCGGGCGTTGTGGGTACATCGGCACCGCTTCAGAACATCGCCGACCTTTCGTCTGACGGTTGGGAACTCAATCTGACATGGCGCGACCGTATCGGTGATTTCGCCTACAACATCGGTTTCAACATCTACGACAATCAGGCTAAGATAAAGAAATTCAACAACGAGAGCGGACTTCTTAGCCAGTACTACGTCGGACAGAAGCTTGGCGAGCTGTGGGGCTATGTAGCTGACGGCTACTATAGCATCGACGACTTCGTGATGGACGATGCAAAGCGTGGCGTATGGACTCTGAAGGAAGGCGTGACATCTATCCAGGGCTATTCTGTTCAGCCGGGTGACGTGAAGTTCAAGGACCTCGACGGCAACGGAATGATCAATTCCGGCGCTGGCACATTAAGCGATCCGGGCGACCGTAAAATCATTGGCAACACTCGTGCACGCTATCAGTTCGGTGCCAACCTGGGTGCAAGCTACAAGGGATTCAGTCTCGACGTACGTCTGCAGGGCGTAGGCAAGCGCGACTACTGGCTCGGCGGCTCTTCAATATTCCCGTTTGCAGGTGCCGGTTCGGGCGATGCCGTGTTCCAGCCGCTCTTCTCTAACCAGACCGACTACTGGCAGGCAAAGAGCTATGATCCTGCCGATCCCGACTATATGGTTGCAAAGAACCCCAACGCCAAGTTGTTCCGCATCTACAACCAGGGCAACAACGTAGGTTCTAACACTCGTGTTAGCGACAAGTATCTGCAGAATGCAGCCTATCTGCGCGTCAAGAACATCACCCTCGGCTACACCTTGCCACGCAATTGGGTGAAGAAGGCACTCATAGAGCAGGCACGCGTGTACGTCAGCGTTGAGAACCTTGCCACTATCAGTGACCTGCCTAAGGGCTACGACCCCGAAGGCAACAGCAACAATAGTATTGTATGGGACTATCCTTACTATCGCACAATATCTGTTGGTGCCAACATCACATTCTAATAACACAACTATAAAAGCCTGAACAATGAATAATAAGATATTCGCCGCGGCAGCTCTTGCCGCAACACTAACGCTCACGGGGTGCAACGACGACTTTCTTGAGAAGACGCCTAAGACCGACCTGACCGAGGTCAATGCATTCCTTGAGTACGACAACTTCAAGGCGTTCATGTATCCGTGCTACGCCATGTTTACTGACACTAACATCCGCACCAACTTCAATAGCAGCGTTGTCAACTCGCAGTTCTACGGCGACTTCTACGGCGGACTCGTGACAAGCCGTGACAACAGCAAGAACCAGTATGCCTATCGCAATGTGACGCAGACAACAACGGGCAACGGATGGGACTTTGACTATATACGACGCATCAATATCATGCTCTCGCATCTTGACGACGGCGTGCTTAAGGAGTCGGAAGCCAAGCATTGGCGCTCGGTAGGCTACTTCTTCAAGGCGTGGTGGTATATGGAACTCATCGACCGCTTTGGCGATGTGCCTTGGATTGAGAACGTAATCAACGAGGAGAGTCCCGAAACTTACGGTCCGCGCACACCGCGTAAGGAAGTGGCACAGAAGATTATCGAATGTCTGGAGTATACCATCAACAACATTGGCGACTTCAACGACGGCGACAACACTATCTCTGCCGATGCCGCACGTGCCGCCTTGTCGCGCTTCCTGTTGCGCGAGGGCACATGGGCAAAGTATCATGGACTCGACGAACCGTATGAGGAGTACTTGAACAAGTGTCTCACCGTGTCGCAGGAACTCATGGCTAAGTATCCTACATTATATAATGGTACGGAGAATACGCCTGCATCGGGCTATGGCGAGATGTGGACTACTGAGGACCTGACCAACGTTCCGGGTGTCATCTTCTTCAAGCAGTATGTCGACGGCATACTGATGAACCGTGGCAACGACTACGAGCACATCGCAGCACATCACGAAGACGTGCCTCAGTACACTGTAGACATGTTCCTTATGAAGAACGGCAAGCCTATAGCCAATCCCAACTCGGGCTATAAGGGCGGTCGCGGCAAGGACATGTGGGACACTTTCGCCGACCGCGACCCGCGTCTCTATCAGAACATACAGCCGCCTTACGTAGTAGTTCCTAACAGTGGCAACGTAGACGGAGTCAATCTGTTCAAGTCATGGCGCTACGCCAAGGCTGGCGACGTGATTGAGGGTCACACCGTGACAGCTGAGGAAGCTGCCAAGTATCGTACTTACATGGACTATCTCGGTGCCAACACACAGTGTCTGCGTGGCGGTACGTTCGGCGGAACCGGTATGAAGCGAGTACCAGGACAGAACTGGGGAGCGTCGCTCACGAAGAACAGTCCTAACCTGACCGACAACTCTACAACTGCCTACATGTGTTGCCGCACAGGCTACTACACTTGGAAGCATTACGACATGTGGGAGTTCTCTACAGGTTCAAGCTCATACTGTACAGCCGACAAGCCTATATTCAAGATTGAAGAGGTGCTGCTCAACTATGCTGAGGCAGCTTGGGAACTCGGCAGATTCGACCAGAGCGTAGCCGACAAGACCATAAACAAGTTGCGCGACCGTTCGGGTGTGGCACACATGGTTGTAGCCGACATCAACGACGACTTCGATCCTAACCGCGACAAGGGCAACGCTCCTTGGTGGACAGGCAATGGCGGCAAGTTCGGCAACTACAATGTCAACCCCGTATTGTGGGAGATTCGCCGCGAACGTCAGATAGAATTGTTCGGTGAGGGATTCGCTTTCTACGACGTTCGTCGTTGGGCTAAGGCAGCTTATTATGTCAATCGCCAGCCGTGCGGTATGTGGATTACGGCTACCGACAATCCTTATGGCACAAAGGGCAGCAAGTACTCTGGCTCGTTTGTCAACTATGAAGAGATTCAGAATGCCGGTAAGTCAGTAGGCGAGCCCAATTCTACTGGCTCAGGATGGATATATACCTATCCGAGTCCGCTCGATGCAGGTGGCGGATGGCTTGACACTTACTATCTGATGATGGTTCCTACCAAGCAGATTGCGCTCAATCCCCAGCTTTCGCAGAATCCGGGCTACAACGAGTTGTTCGGACTTGGCAAGTAAACATTGATACGTAAAGCCCTACCCCCTTGCCCCTCTCTCAGCGGAATAGAGGTAAGGAGGTAGGGACTTTTTATGTCGTTCTCGACAAAAATCATTAACTTTGCAACTGAAAACAAACAACAATCGATATGAACAAATCTCTTCTATTAGCCTCGGCAGGCATTGCTTGCGTGCCAACGCTGCTTGCGGCTAAGACAGCAAAGGCCGCTAAGGCCAACGACCCTGCACGCCCCAACATCATATTTATATTGTGCGACGACATGGGATATGGCGACCTTGCATGCTATGGACAGCCCTATATCTCTACGCCCAACATCGACCGCATGGCAAGCGAGGGCATGCGCTTCACTCAGGCATACGCCGGTTCGCCCGTATCGGCACCGTCGCGAGCTGCCATTATGACCGGTCAGCACTCCGGACACTCGCATGTGCGTGGCAACAAGGAGTACTGGTCGTACAAGAATACCGTGAAGTATGGCGACAACGTCGACTTCGCCGTAGTAGGTCAGGAGCCTTACGACCCTGCCCATAAGATTCTGCCCGAAATGCTCAAGGACCGCGGCTATCGCACAGGCGTGTTCGGCAAGTGGGCTGGAGGTTATGAAGGTTCGTCTTCAACACCCGACAAGCGTGGTATCGACGAGTTCTATGGCTACATCTGCCAGTTCCAGGCTCATCTGTATTATCCCAACTTCCTCAACCGCTTCTCGCGTTCGCAGGGCGACACAGCCGTTGTGCGTGAGGTGATGGAGGAGAACATCAAGTATCCGATGTTTGGCAAGGACTACTTCAAGCGCACCCAGTACTCGGCACGTATGATACACGACAAGGCTCTGGAGTGGATTGACAGTCAGGATGCCGAGCATCCGTTTGTGGGCTTCTTCACCTACACTCTGCCACATGCCGAGCTGGCTCAGCCCGACGACCAGATACTCGAAGATTACAAGAAGAAGTTCTTCGTCGACAAGACCTGGGGCGGACAGGAAGGCTCGCGCTATAATCCCGTAGAGCATACACACGCCCATTTCGCCGGAATGATAACCCGTCTGGACTCGTACGTAGGTGAAGTGATGGCAAAACTGAAAGAGAAGGGACTCGACAAGAACACTCTCGTCATCTTCACAAGCGACAACGGACCTCACGAGGAGGGCGGTGCCGATCCCGAATACTTCGGTCGCGACGGCAAACTGCGCGGATTGAAGCGCCAGTGCTACGAGGGTGGCATACGCATTCCGTTCATAGCATGGTGGCCCGGACGCATTCAGGCTGGCACAACAAGCGACTTGCAGTTTGCCTTCTACGACCTTATGCCTACATTCTGCGAACTTGCCGGTGTGAAGAACTTTCGCAAGCGCTACACCAACCGTGCCCTGCCAGGCGACGGTTTCGACGGCATCAGCATCGCGCCGACACTCCTGGGCAATGCCGACAAGCAGCAGCTGCACGACCATCTGTACTGGGAGTTCCATGAGACCGATCAGATTGGTGTGCGCCGAGGCGACTGGAAACTGGTAGTAGTAAAGGGTAAGCCACGTCTGTACAATCTCGCCAACGACCTGCACGAGGACATTGACGTGTCAGACAAGCATCCCGAAATCGTCAAGCAGCTCATCGACGTAATCAAGAAGGAGCACACCGACAACCCGATGTTCAAGGTTACGTTGCCATATTGATAATAGGTGAACCGGGTCAAGCGCCCCATAAGGCAGGCATTGTATGTTAATGCTTCCTTATGGGGCGTTTTTTGAAGTCACACCCTCTCACCATCCCAACTTTCATATTCAGCCGTTAATTTGCATTAACGCCCTAAATAAAGTCGGAAGAAAATGCACCCAATTGGATTTTTATTGCTAAATTTGCACGCAATAAATTTTTAAGTTATATGTCATCATTTGTTGCTGATAAAATTGTAATGGACGGTCTCACTTACGATGACGTCCTTCTTATCCCCGCTTATTCAGAGGTACTGCCCAAAACGGTAGAGTTGAAAACCAAGTTCTCTCGTAACATCAGTCTGAATGTGCCTTTTGTCACAGCAGCCATGGATACCGTGACAGAGTCGGCTATGGCTATTGCCATTGCACGCGAAGGCGGTATTGGTGTTATTCACAAGAACATGTCAATTGAAGACCAGGCGCGTCAGGTTGCCATCGTTAAGCGTGCCGAGAACGGCATGATATACGATCCGGTGACTATCCGTCGTGGCAAGACAGTAAAGGATGCTCTCGACATGATGGCCGAGTATCACATCGGAGGTATACCCGTTGTTGACGATGAGTGCCATCTTGTAGGTATCGTTACTAACCGCGACCTTCGCTTTGAGCGTCATCTCGACAAGCTCATCGACGACGTGATGACAAAAGAGAACCTCGTAACAACTCACATCAAGACCGACCTCTCGGCTGCTGCCGATATACTCCAGTCAAACAAGATTGAGAAGTTGCCCGTTGTTGATGGCGAAAACCACCTCGTAGGTCTTATCACTTACAAGGACATCACTAAGGCTAAGGACAAGCCAATGGCTTGCAAGGACGAGAAGGGTCGTCTGCGCGTAGCAGCCGGTGTAGGTGTGACAGTAGACACACTCGACCGTATGAGCGCACTCGTTGAGGCTGGTGCTGACGCTATCGTTATCGATACAGCTCACGGACACTCTAAGTTCGTTATCGAGAAGTTGCGCGAGGCTAAGGCTTCGTTCCCCAATGTAGACATCGTTGTAGGTAATGTGGCTACCGGTGAGGCTGCCCGTATGCTCGTAGACAATGGTGCTGATGCCGTTAAGGTAGGTATTGGCCCTGGCTCTATCTGTACAACACGTGTCGTAGCAGGTGTAGGCGTTCCGCAGCTCAGCGCTGTATACGATGTGTACTCAGCTCTGCAGGGCACAGGAGTGCCTTTGATTGCTGACGGTGGATTGCGCTATTCAGGCGATGTCGTTAAGGCTATTGCCGCTGGCGGTAGCTCGGTTATGATCGGTTCGCTCGTTGCAGGTACCGAGGAGAGCCCAGGTGACACCATCATCTTCAACGGACGTAAGTTCAAGAGCTATCGTGGTATGGGTTCGCTTGAGGCTATGGAGAACGGTTCAAAGGACCGCTACTTCCAGGCAGGAACCAAGGACGTGAAGAAGCTCGTGCCGGAAGGCATCGCCGGACGCGTACCTTACAAGGGAACAGTGCAGGAAGTTATCTATCAGCTCATCGGTGGTTTGCGCTCAGGTATGGGCTACTGCGGTGCCGGAACTATCGAGGCTATGCACAACGCCAAGTTCACACGCATCACCAACGCTGGTGTGCTTGAGAGCCATCCGCACGACATCACCATCACAAGCGAGGCTCCTAACTACTCACGTCCGCAGTAATAGCTGCAACGTGCAGAATCAAACGACGCTACGCCCTGAGTTGTTTGGGGCTAAAGCATAAAAGGCAATGGCCTGTGCAGATGTCTGTATAAGACAACTGCACGGACCATTGCTTTCACCGGTTTAAATATAACGCAAATTCTACGGATAACATCCGTGTTGACAAGATGAAGATAAAAACACTGTTGGTTGCTATGTCGCTCACGGCAGGCAGCGCTTTTGCCCAGACCGCCGACCCGATAATAATGACCATCGGTGGCAAGAACATCACACGGTCGGAGTTTGAGTATGCCTACAACAAGAATGCTGCTGAATCCACGATAGACAGAAAAAGCATAGAAGAATATGTTGACCTGTTTGTCAACTACAAGCTTAAGGTCATCGCAGCCGAGCAGGCTGGCATTGACACTACAGCCGCATTCCGCAAGGAATTTCTCATGTATCGCGACCAGCAGGTACGCCCTTCGTTCATCGTCGACGACGACATAGAGCGCGAGGCGCGTAATATTTACAAGCAGACACAGACACGAATCGATGCCGAAGGTGGAATGGTGCATCCTCAGCACATTCTTGTGGCTCTCTCGCAGCAGGCTGATGCCAAGCAGCAGCGGGCCGCATCGCTTAAGGCTGATTCTATATATAAGGTCCTGATTGGTGGGGCCGACTTTGCCGACATGGCGCGCCGGCTGTCCGACGATAAAGGTTCGGGCATGCGGGGAGGTGACTTGTCGTGGATACAACGAGGACAAACAATAAAGGAATTCGAGCAACAGGCTTTCGCTCTGAACAAGGGCGAGATATCGAAGCCGTTCCTTTCGCCATACGGATATCATATTGTGAGAGTCGTAGACAAGCGAAACTTCTTCCCATACGATTCCGTTCGTGCCGACATAAGGCGGTTTATAGAGAGTCGCGGACTGCGCGAGCGCATTATCTCGGCTCGTATCGACTCCATAGCCAAGCTCTCCAAGCCGGCGCTCACACCACAGCAGGTGATAGATTGTCGTGCAGAAGAACTCATGAAAGGTTCGACTGAGATGGGTGGATTGATACGTGAGTATCACGACGGACTCCTGCTGTACGAGATTTCTAACCGTACTGTATGGGAACGTGCCGCTAACGACACCCAGGCTCAGCAAGCATTCTTCAAGAAGAATCGCAAGAAATATGCGTGGACGGAACCGCGATTCAAGGGAGCGGCATTCTATACGCGCAATCAGCAGGATGCTGAGGCGGTAAGAAAATTGCTGCGCAGTATGCCGTTCGACAAATGGACTGAGGCGCTTAAGACTCATTTCAACGATTCTACCGAGCGCATCAAGGCAGTTGTAGGCATCTTTGCCAAGGGCGACAATGCCACAATCGACCGCGCAGAGTATGGCATCTACAAGACTGAAGCAACCCCGGCAGACAATAATATATATAATGTGGAGGGCACATACGGCAAGATGATAAAGCGTCCGCAGGCTTATAGCGACGTGCGCGAACTTGTAGTGTCCGACCTTCAGGAGCAGCTCGAACAGAAATGGGTGGCCGACTTGCGACGCAAGTATGCTGTGCATGTCAACCGCGAGGTGCTCGCTACGGTCAACAAGCATTAGACTGCTGAAGCCGATATTGCAAAGTGAGTAATCATTAAGATATAGAATAAAACAAAAAGAGATAGATGAAAAAATCAAAATCAATATTGATAGCTCTTGCAGCTGTGTTGCTGTGTGCTGGCATAGGAGCCAATGCGCAGCGTGGCAAGAGTCTGGTGATTGATGCAAAGTCGCAGCCCGACACATCGGCAGTAGCCATTTCTGACACGGCACGGAGCCGTGCTGTGGATACCGACTTCAAGGCTCCCGAGCATAGTGTAGTTGATGAGGTGATCTGGGTGGTAGGC
Source organism: Prevotella sp. (assembly GCA_022735715.1). Classification (GTDB taxonomy): domain Bacteria; phylum Bacteroidota; class Bacteroidia; order Bacteroidales; family Bacteroidaceae; genus Prevotella. The sequence goes on along the minus strand of JAIJMN010000067.1, from coordinate 329 downwards.
GACGAGCCTATACTCAAGTCGGATGTTGAAATGACACGACTCCAGGGTGAAGCTGAGGGAGTGACATGGCATGGCGATCCCGACTGTGCTATACCCGAGCAGATTGCCGTTCAGAAACTCTTCCTACATCAGGCTGAGATTGACTCAATACAGGTTACTGAGGGCGAGATTGCCCAAAACATCGACATGCAGATAAACCGCTGGATACAGCAGGCAGGTTCGAAGGAGAAACTTGAGGAGTATAAGAAGATGAGTGTGGCTCAGATGCGTTCGCAGTTGCACGACGACTTCCGCAACAACCAACTCATACAGCAGATGAAGGAGAAACT
>JAIJMN010000331.1:0-1660 GCA_022735715.1 Prevotella sp. | reverse complement strand
TTCTCGTCATCAACAAAAGGTGTGACAGCCATACATCCGTCTATATCGGTAGTGGCAGCAAAGTGGCGTATGTATTTCTTGAATTCTGCTTCGCGGAAGATGGTATCTACCGTTGTAAGACAAAAACGTTCGCCACGCAGATATGGCGAAAGCGCATGCAAGCTGTGCATTGAGCTTGGTGTGGTCTTCACCACAAGACGCAAAGGCACGGGCAGGGCAAGGCTCTCAATATGTTCGCGCACTGCTGTGCTCCATTCGTTGACGATTACCACTATCTCCGTCGCACCGCAGTCGACGAATATGCGCAGCAAGCGTTCAATCATGGGCTCGCCGCATACGGGTACCAGCGGTTTTGGCTGTTCGACGCCTTCCTGCGCCAGACGGCTGCCTTCGCCCGCTGCTATTACTGCAAATCTCATTCTCTATATTTCTATGATTTCCACTGAAAAACGCATAGTTTGAAGCTGTGTCAGAACTCTTGAAATATGGGTTTTAACCACCTATAAACTTACATAGCTTCTACCTATGGACGCGTACAATTTGTTTAAACGTTGCAAAGTTACGAGTTTATTTTGATAAAAGCCTTAATTCAGCACCATATTTCTTGTCTTACCTGTCGAGAGACAATCTGTCTTGAATCAGTCATTAGAAATTTCTGTACTAACATCAAGTAAAATTCTTCGTTTCATGGCATGATACGATTATTTCAAGGCATGATACGGTCGTTTCATGGCATGATACGATTGTTTCAAGGCACAGAGCATAGCTATATATCGAGATACTGGCATTAGTATAACGTTATAAATTGGGCGTGGTTATGTATTGCATCGTGCTTGGTATCGTTTGTCTCTAAAGAGATCGTTTTTATTTCCTGCCGAGAGAGCTTTTATTTCCTGCCGAGAGAGTTTTTGTTATCTCGTGAGGAAATAAAAAAAGTAGCTCTGTATAATGGATACAAAGCTACTCTTTTTATTTTGCCGGGTTGTTCGGTTTAATCTTTTTTCTTGCCGAGCGACTTAAGCCAGCTGATAGGCTTGGTAAGGATTTTGGTGAGTGCGCTGGTTTGCTTTACAGCTGGCACATTTGGTGTAGACTCAACCTTTGTAGCGTTGGGCTTACGACCGTTGCGACGCTGCTGTCGACGTGGTTTCAGCTCACCGTCCTGCTTCTGCTCGGTGTTCTGACGCTTACGGTTGTTTGGCTTTCTCTCGCCATTCTGTTTCCTCTCGCCATTGGGCTTTCTCCCGCCATTCTGCTTTCTCTCGCTGCGAGGCTTCTGTTCTTTGTCTGTCTTCTGCTCGTTAGCGTTGTTCTGTTCGCCAGTTGTCTCGCTGCTCTCAGGTCGGCGGCGAGGCTTGCGGTTGCGCTTGTTGCGAGGCTTCTTCTCGCCTTCAGCAGTCTGCTTGTCAGTTGTCGGTTTCTTGCCTCGTCCACGTCCACGGCTGTTGCGGTCGGGCTTGCCTTTGCCTCGCGGAGCGTTATAGTCGGGTGCTTCGCCCAATCCTTCAGGCAATGCCACCTTTTCAACCTCACGGTCGAGAAACTTCTCAATCTGCTTGAAACTGTATATTTCCTCGTCGCTTACGAAAGTGATGGCAACACCATCGCGCTCGGCACGTGCAGTACGTCCGATGCGGTGAACATAGTCTTCGGGATCGTG
>JAIJMN010000330.1:0-1663 GCA_022735715.1 Prevotella sp. | reverse complement strand
AGAAATCGCCAAACATTCACCCCTGAATATAAAATCTCAGCATAAATTGAAAATAATGGTCAAAACATTTGGATATTAACATAGAAAGCGATTTGGGTTTAAAGCCCTACCCCCGACCCCTCCCCAGCAGGGAGGGTCGGGGGTAGGGCTTCTAATTAAATATTATGAGCGTACACATTATATATTACAAGGACGGGGCAAAGCTAATGCGCCCCGTCAACGACGAGACCGAATACCGGCTCGCGCGCGACACGGAGCGCAACCGACGTGCCGACAAGCACCACATGGTGCAGATGAACTACTCGTGTCTGCCTAACGACGACGGCACGCTGAAAGGCTCTACCCGATTGAGCCGTTCGGTTGGCATGGACATCGACTTCGACCCTAAGGCTCCCGACTATGAGCAGAAGATGGCGAGTGTGCCCGAAATGGTGATGGGCAAGAAGGACGAACTGGGACTGGTGATGCTCGAACGCTCAGCCAACAAGGGCTATCACATCGCTTTCAGACGCAAGCCGGAACTCTCGCAGGAGGAGAACCTCAGATGGGCTTCGCAGCTGCTCGGAGTGCAGTACGACAAGGGCGCAAAGGACATTACCAGAGTGTTCTTCACGCCTCCATGCGAAAAATTGCTCTTCGTAGATAAGGAGCTGTTTGACAACAGCGAAATGGTGAATACAGAGGTAGTGCCTGTGAAGGAAAAGAATACAGAAGCTGAAAAAGTAAAGAATACAGATTCTGCAGAACAATCGGATTCTTCACTCTTCACTCTTCGTTCTTCCCTTTCTTATCTTGGCATTCCCTACGCCGACATCATCCGCAAGTGGTGGGCAATGTACAACGATTCGCAGGAGCCTATGCGCAGCAATCGCAACACGCTGACCTTTGAGTTGGCTGTCAATCTGCGTCATATCTGCGGTTTCGACCGCCAGCTGCTTGACAGCATCATCCCGTGTTACGACGGATTTCCCGAAGCAGAGAAGCTTGCCTGTATCGACTCGGCTCTGAGCGATAAGCGCACACAGATGCCCAAGCGACTCAAGGACGTGCTGCTTGCCTTGCGACAGGAACGCATAACAGGCGCAGACGGAGAGCAGACGGAAACCGACGGTATAGACGAGGCGCTGGCGCAGGACGAGCTGTTCTACTACAACTCGCTGCCACGAATGCCGCAGGGCGTGAAGGACTCCATCGACGCTGTCGGGCCTGCCTTGGCGCTGCCCGTGCTTACTGCTATCTGCCCGGCAATCGGAATGCTGGCAACGGGCGTAAAGGTGGACGTACACGGCAAGATGAACTCTTTGAACCTTATATCCTACATAGCTGGCGACTTCGCCTCGGGCAAGGGCAGCATCGACCCCGTTGTTGACGCGTGGACGCAGGAAGTGAGGGCTATGGACAAGATGTATCAGCAGCAGGATGACGAATGGCGAGCCAGGAAGCGAGCAGCCAAGAACAAGAAGGAGCAGCCCGAGGAACCGAAGCTGCCCGTGCGCTGCCTGACGCTCAACAATACCGTTGCCAACCTTGCCGAGCGACTTGCCAACACAAACGGACATCACGCCTTTTCGTTCACTCCTGAGGCTGACACGGTAGCGCAGAAATGGCGCTCTGCAATGAGCGACTTCTCCGTGATGCTCCGTCAGGCCTACGACGGTACGAG
>JAIJMN010000066.1:0-12223 GCA_022735715.1 Prevotella sp. | reverse complement strand
GTTTGCACCATTGCTTGCTGCGGAGGCCGGAGACCTCCGCTACTATATAAATCTGTTATCAGATAATGATAACAAGTATTATCACTCCAAATATCAGATGACCCGTAAAACGCAACGAATTATGAAAAAACGTTTCATCCGGAATTCTGAAGTGATACGACATTGTAATGAAGACCTAACTGCAGGAGGTTATTTAAGCTTTCAATATCATCACTCGAAATGTGCTATGAAGCAACATAAAAACAAGTGGTTTCCAAAAGGAGTCCTTTTGGGATGCAAAAGGAGCCCTTTTGGAATGTAAAAGGACTCCTTTTTGCGATGACATGCAGCACAGCTGATGTATCATTTAAAAAATATGCGTGATGTATCTACAGCGTATATACACCTCGACAGAGGCGTAGCCGCCCGACTCTTTATACTAATCCAGCGGCTCGGTCTTCAACTCCACTACCCCACCCGTTGCAGGGTCGAGTATGATGTGCGATGTAAACTTCTTGCCGAACAAGGCTCCATTGAGCATCTCAACTGTGCCGAACTGTGCGGCATCGGTCTCGTAATAGCCCAACGGCTTGCCCTCTGCTGTAGCTAACGTGATGCGGATGTGTCCGGGACGTGCCACTCCCAAGTTGAAGTCGTCCTTCATCTTGGCTACTTCGGCAGGCGTTTCGGGCAACGGCTTCGACGACTCTGTGTCCTCAATGTTGGCATATACGGGGTCGCCCGAATAGTCGTCGGCAGCACAGAGGCCGAAACTCTTTGAGAAGCGGAACACTACGAGACGCAGATTTTCCTTTGTCGGAATGAAGCTGATGACGGTTGCCGTGGTGTCAACGGTCGTCGTGCCCTGGAACAATTGCATGAGTGCCGCCTCCTGAGTGGCAAGCTGGCTATACATAAGGCGCAACTGCTCGCCGTCCTTCGGCATAAAGTCGGCCTCGCCACGCGACAGCTGCGAGCGCGAATCGCGTATGTCGTATATCTCCTGTGCCACGAGCTGCGCCATCTTGGGCAAGTTGCCAGCCGAGAGAATGTCCTGGCTCATATAGTCGCGAGGGTTGAGCGGAGCCTTGCGGGGCGACGGCACGAAGGCAGCAGGGGCCTTGGCACGCTGCGCCTTGGTGTTGATTGCGAGCAACGAACCGTCTGGTGCGCAGTCAACCGAGATAATGCTGTGCTTCTTATCGATAGCTACTGTGTACTGACGGTCGGCATCGGCGCGACCTTCTGAGCTGAATGACACGCCCACTATGCGATAAGCGGTCTGTCGGGTGCTCACACCTGCCTTGCCGAAGTAAAGCTGTGAGAATCCGGCAAGCTGTCCCGGCTCGGTCACGGTCTTCTCTACGAGCACCTGCATGCGCACTGCTGTCTTGGGCAGCGAATACGACAATCCATCAATGGGTTTGTCGCCACCGGCCATTGCCGACGTTGCGGCGAATGCCGAAAGTAATATTGTTGATAGTATCTTCATATTTACTTATAATCTTGTTAACTTGTATCTTGTCAACTCGTATCTTTTTAATACATTGCCTTGAACGCTTCGGGCAGCGCAGCGATTATGTCGCTTGCCACGAGCGACTCCTTGCCCATGCGCTGTGCGGCTATATCGCCTGCCAGTCCGTGCAGATACATGCCCACGATACAGGCGTTCTTGCGTGAATATCCGCGTGCCAGGAGTCCGGTAATGATTCCGCTGAGCACGTCGCCGCTGCCTGCTGTAGCCATGCCCGAATTGCCCGTAGTGTTGAACATTACGCTTCCGTCGGGCATGCACAGCGCCGTGTGGTGACCCTTGAGCATTATGTAGGCACGAAGATTTTCCGCCATGTCGCGCGCTACGGCAAGACGCTCGCCGTCGCTGTGGCTTGCTGTGCCTGCCAGACGGTCGAGCTCGCGCGGATGCGGAGTCATTATCATGTTGTCAGGCAGCTGACTTATCCACATGCCATGCGATCCGAGCATGTTCAAAGCGTCGGCATCGAGCACTACCGGACATTGTGTCTGCTGCAACTGCGACATCAATGCGAGTGCCGAACCTTCATCGCGGCCCAGTCCCGGACCAATTCCTACGGCATTGTATTCCTCGGTTGAGATAGCCTCCGAATAGTAATTCTCGCTGTCGGGATGAACTATTGCCTCGGGCACCGACATTTGCATTATCGCGTAGTTACAACGTGGAGTGAGCGCAGTCACCTTGCCCACACCGCTGCGCAAGCATGCACGTGTGGCAAGCACGGCCGCTCCTGCCATTCCTTCGCTTCCGGCTATGAGCAGCGCATTGCCCATCATGCCCTTATGGGCGAAATCGTCGCGGTGCAGCATCATCTGTCTTACGAGGTCGGCCTCAATGGTTGAGTATGGCGAGGGGATGCTCTTGATGTATTCTTTCGACAGACGTATGTCGAGCACACGCACCACCCCGAGGTATTGCTGCCAATCGGCAAAGAGCATAGCCAGCTTCTTCATCTGCAGAGTGAGCGTAACGTCGGCACGTACAACAGCCATTGACGGCACAGCTGTATTGTCTTCGGTCATCATACCCGACGGAATGTCGATGCTCACGACACGTGCCGGCGACTGGTTGATGTACTTCACGAGCGAAGCGAAGCCACCCTCAAGCGGCTTGTTGAGTCCCGAACCGAACAATCCGTCTACTATCAGCGTCTGTTCGGTAAGTTTAGGCGGGTCGAAGTTGTTCGACACTTCCGTGAAACGATGTATCAAGCCCTCGCTGATGAGTCGGTCGCGGTTCTTGGCACACTCATCCGACAGATGACCATGCACGTTAAACAGATAAGCATCAACGCTATAGCCTTTCTCGGCAAGCATACGCGACACCGCCAACGCGTCGCCGCCGTTGTTGCCTGGACCAGCAAACACCACAACCGGTGTGCCTTGAGGCCACTGTTGTTGGATGGCTGCAGTAATGGCACGCGCTGCACGCTCCATCAAATCTATCGATGCTATCGGCTCATGTTCGATTGTATACTTGTCGAGCTCGCGTATCTGCGCTCCTGTTAGTATCTTCATAATTCTATAAGGTATTTTATGGATTTTGCACTTCTGTCGTCTTCCACGCCATACGAGTGTGGTCGAAACGACTGTGCGACTGTGCAAAAATACAAAAATAAAAGGAAATAGTAGCCCTAACTATCGTAAAAAGGGCTTAAAATGATATATTATGAAACGTATGGGCACAAAAAAAGGGGCTCCGCTGAGTCCCAACCTTTGTTAACCTTAAATCTAATACCATGAAAAACATTGCAAAGATACGCTCATTTTACATTATCGCAAAATTTTGATTACATTTTTTTGTTAACGAGCACATTTTCAAAGTATTTTATTGATTTGTATCAACAAGTTTGCAATATTTGTTGTATATTTGCAAAAGACAAACTGCATCTCGGCTATTGAAGCATCTTTTCATTATGCTACGCTGCAATATTAAGTTACTTAAAAACAGAAACGTGTACAATGAAAAAGATGAACACGATAGCAAAACAACTGCTTCAAGCCATAACAATAGTATGCATGGCGGACATTATCATTGCATTACAGGCTTGCAACCCTAAACAAGACAATGACCAAACGGCTGAAAACGGCAATCTGCGGTGGCTCGACGACTCGATTGCTGCACTCGCCCCATCGGCTCTGCAAGCCATTGAAAAGGGCATGAACGAGGCCGACGACAGCACGACTTACTACGAGTACATGTTGCGAAAGGCTCGCTTCTACAGCCTGACCGAACACCCTGAACGTGCCGACACACCCATCGACAGCATCAAGACATTCGTAACACAGCAGGACAATGGCTATTACGCCACTAACGGAACATGCCTCTCGCCACGTCTCAACTCGCTTATGGCTGGCGCAAAGGCTTGCCAGGCGGCTCGATACATGAGCAATCATTGCGACCCGCGACGTATTGTAGCCCTCAACCACGAAACTTACAACCTGCTGCTGAAGCCCATCAACGACACCGAACTGCGCACCATCATCTGACGCGTGTGTCTCGACAGCAGTGCCGAACAGCAGCACATGCCTACCACAACGACCGCTCCTACTGCCCCGACAATCATCGGCGACGGCATAGCAAGGCGCAACGACGGCAAATACATTGTCTATACCAATGCCGTCGATTTTCGTCTGGTAGACATAAACGACATTGGACTCTTCGCATACAACAGCGATCTGCGTGTATGGGAGGTGACTCTGGCTGGCGAGAAACACCCTATCCGACTGAAACGAAACATAAACAGCGACATGCTTCTGGTGCTTAACGACACCCTTGTGCGTGTAAGCCAGAAGCATATCATCAATATTGTATATCTGATGGAGGTGGCTGACAACACCTGTCATTTCTATCCTCCATTCGATGCGTTGCAAGAAGTGAAGGTAGGACGACTGTTCCGCAAGAAACTGATCGACCGTTTCAGCAGCTTCTAATCCACCTTATCATTACACAAGGGCAACATCGCCATCGGTGATGCCCTACCTTATCATTACACAAGGGCTATACCGCCATCAGTGATGTTGATCAGCCGGCGGCGGTACAGGTCGCCAATGGCACGCTTGTACACCTTTTTGCTCACCTGGAAGCGTCGCTTTATATCCTCAGCATCGCTGCGGTCGCCCAGGTCGCACACTCCTCCGTTGTCCTTAAGATACTGCAACAGCGTCTCCGAGAAGTCGAGTGTCTGCTGGCGTCCGGTAGGTTGCAGCGTCACATCAATCTTGCCGTCGGGTCGCACCGTATTGATATATCCCTTCACACGGTCGCCTGTGTGCAGATAGCGGAACACCTGGTCCTCGTAGACAAGTCCCGGATAGCAGTTGTCTATGATCACCTTGAATCCCATTTCGGTCTTCTGCCACACAAGCAGGTCAACTTCCTGTCCGTGATTGTAGAAAGGATGGCGCTCGGCAAAATAGCGTTCAATCTTGGCAGAAGCCACGATGCGATAGCTCTCCTCGTCAATATGCACATGCACAATATAGCTTTCGCCTTTCTGCATACGCTTCTTCTGCTCGCGGAACGGGCAGAAGAGGTCTTTCATCAGTCCCCAATTGAGGAAAGCTCCGTATTCATTCACCCACGAAACCTCCAAATAAGCAAAGTCGCCTACTTTACAAAGCGGATGCTCAGTAGTAGCAACGGGACGCTCTTCCTGGTCGAGGTATACGAACACTTCAAGTTCGTCGCCTGGTTTTGTACCCTCAGGTACATAACGTTTGGGCAATAATATCTCGCCCTCATCACCGCCGTCGAGGTACAATCCGAAGTCAACCTCCTTCACAACGGTCATCTTATTGTAATCACCAAGTTTTATCATAAAGTTCATTTTTTATATTACACCATTTCGTTCTTCTCTTCACTCTCTTCCGCACTCTTAATCTGTCCGTCCTCAATATGTATTGTGCGGTCGGTGATGCTTGCCAGATGCTCGTCGTGAGTGACAATGACGAAGGTCTGACCGAAGCGGTCGCGCAGGTCGAAGAAGAGTTGGTGGAGTTCGGCCTTGTTCTTTGAATCGAGCGAACCCGACGGTTCGTCGGCGAAGACAACAGCCGGATTGTTGACAAGTGCACGTGCTACAGCCACTCGTTGTTTCTCGCCACCGGAGAGTTCGGCTGGCTTGTGTGATGCACGTTCAGCCAATCCCATAAACTCAAGGAGTTCCATGGCGCGCTTCTTGGCTTCGGCCTGGCTCTTGCCGCCTATGAATGCCGGTATCATAACATTCTCGAGGGCTGTGAATTCGGGCAGAAGCTGATGAAACTGGAACACGAATCCTATATGACGGTTGCGGAAATCGCTCAACTTCTTTGTCGAAAGGCTGCGCACATCTACCCCATCGACAACGATTTCGCCACTGTCCGGACTGTCGAGTGTGCCCATTATCTGCAACAATGTTGTCTTGCCGGCGCCACTCGGACCGACAATGCTCACCACCTCACCCTTGTTGATGTGGAGGTCGATGCCCTTGAGCACCTGAAGCGAGCCGAAACTCTTTGTTATTCCTTTAATGTCAATCATGTTTTTATAGTTGAGATGTTGAGGTGTTGAGATGTTGTTGGTTTGTATGGGGTGCTATGTTGAGATGTTACGTCGTTGTTCTCGGCTACAGTTTATTCTTTATCCACTTGCCGATAGCCTCGTATGCACTATGCTCCTCGGTATGTTGCGACTGTGCGAAGGTCATTTCGTCCATAGCATCGCCGTGCTGGTCGGGGAATATTATCATGATGTTGGAGCCTGAGAAGTGGCGTGTTATCTCGTCGGGCAGAAACTCCAGCGCGTTCTTATACGACACTGTGCCCTTGCGCGCGGTCACTACCACAAACAGATTGTCGGCTGATATGGATGCAGCCAGACTTGGCATCTCCGCCCAATGCGCCATCCTGGTGTACGACACGCGCATGTCGTGATGGCGGCTCAGCACGTAGTTCTCTATCAGCGGCAGCACATCCTCACGTCCGAAGAACTCCGTGTGGCACTCCAGATTGCAGCCCAACCGGCACAAGCGTTCAAGCCAGCGATAGAATCCCGGTTCAAACTGCGCCCTTGAAGGTACAGCTACCTGTATGCGGCGTATTGTGGCGAGCGGCTGGGTGAGGCGTGCCATGATGATCTGACTGTTGAGTCCGTTGAACAGACTCTGATGAAACTCGCCCCAGAACTTCTGCGACACCTCGGGATGCATGTGCATACCGATGAGTATTTCTGTTGCGCGGAACTCCTTATAGGCATGGCGTATGCCGTTGGCGATGTTCGCAGCCACGCGCACTTGGGTCTGCATGTGTATGTCGGCAGCCGCTGCATACTGCGTCATGCGCTCCAGCAGACGCTGACCCTGCTCCTGCTTGCGCGGCATGTCATCGTCGTCGTACACCACATTGAGCCCCACCATCTGCGTAGTGTTCTTTGGACTGCGCATCATCATAGCCAGATTGACCAATCGCTGGGCATATTCGGGATAGCGCATGGGTATGAGCACCTTCTCCTCGCTTTCGTTTGCCGTAGTGTCTTCGGGCATTTCCTTGTCGCGCAGGGTTATCTGCTGTGCCGCACGTTCAGTCATGATGGTGGAGATGATGCACGTGAAGAGTATCATTATTACCACTCCGTTGAGCATATCGTCGGTGACGAGCGGCACACCCGGCTCCACCTCCATCTTCATGCCCACCATCAGCATGGCAATGGCGCCCGCTGCGTGTGCCGACGTGAGTCCGAACATCATGTTGCCCGACGATACGGGCAGACGGAACAGCCAACCTGCGAGGTATGCAGCCACTGCTTTGCCCACCGTTCCGAACACTACAATCATTATCACCACGCCCACTATGCCGCCTCCGGCAAACAGCAGTCGCAGATTGATGAGCATGCCCACACCTATAAGAAAATAAGGTATGAATAGCGCATTGCCTATAAACTCGATGCGGTTCATCAGCGGCGACACGTGCGGAATGAAGCGGTTGAGGATGAGTCCTGCCACGAAGGCTCCGAAGATGCCCTCCAGTCCGACAGCTTCACTTAGCGCAGCGCTCATGAACAGCATCGACATCACAAAGATAAACTGCATCACGGCGTCGCTGTAACGGCGCAGAAACCATCGTGCCAGGCGCGGTATGAGCACCGCCATGAGCACGCAGTAGCCCACAAACTTGCCCACAAACCACAGCCAGAACATCACTCCCGTGTTGCCGCCGTATGCCGCCACTATTGCAGCCAGCGACACAAGCGCCATGAGCAGCGATATCATCGACGAGCCTACCGACAACGTGACGCTGGGCTTGCGCTGCAGTCCGTATCTGCCCACGATGGGATAGGCTATCAGCGTGTTTGAAGCCATGATGCAACCCAGCAGCAACGAGGCGAGCACCGAATAGTGCAGCACCGTGATGCATGCCACGTATGTCATGATGAAGGGCACGGCGAAGGTGAGCAGCCCGAACACTCCGAAGCGCCCCTTGTTGCGCCTTACGCCCTCGATGTTCATCTCGAGCGAGGCAAGAAACATGATATAATAGAGTCCTACCTTGCCAAACAGCTCGAAAGAGTCGTCGCGCACCAGTATGTTCAGACCATACCGACCCACTGCCACACCTGCCAGCACCATTCCGATGATGTGCGGAATGCGCAGCTTGCCCATCACTATCGGGGCAAACAGAATGATGAGCATCACCACGAAGAAGATGAGTGTGGGGTCGGTTATTGGAAAACAACTGGCTATATCGGTCATGTCGGCTTGAGTTTGGGTTTTACATCGTGGGGTGCTTGGGTTATTATAACTCTTGCAAAGTTACGGAAATTCCGTTTAAAACATTCATAAAGCCTATTAAACTTGACGTATAGACACAAAAAAAGCGAACAAGTATTAAAACCTGTCCGCTTATCGGAGTGGGCGTTGACGGATTCGAACCGCCGACCCTCTGCTTGTAAGGCAGATGCTCTAAACCAGCTGAGCTAAACGCCCGATTGCTTTAACTTTCGATCTTTGCAGTATTGCTTAGTTCTTTAAAGCGAGTGCAAAGGTATAGCATTTTTCTGTAACCTCCAAATGTTTTTCCTTCTTTTTTCAAGAAAAATCAAAAAACTTTTCAAAAGGACTCGTTTTGCAACTCAAAAGGGGTCCTTTTGGAAAATGTTTAATTTGTCATTGCTATTTGTGGTTGTAACAGGTGCAAACTTTTCGTTGATATTCCACAATAATTATATTAAAGAGGCGTTATACGAATGTGTTTAAACGCATATACATATATATAATAGCCATTCTGACGCTTACGCTTGTCTCACTACGGAGCCATGCGCAATACGACGTGGCATTCAGCCATTACTTCGACATGGAGCCGTCGTTCAATGCCGCATCCGTGGGCAAGGAGTCGAAGCTCAACGTTTCGGCGGCTTACGCAATGGACTTTGCCGGATTCAAGCACAACCCTCGCACCATGTACGTCGGGGCGGATATGCCGCTGTATTTCCTTAAGTCGTATCACGGAGTGGGCTTGCAGTTCATGAACGACAAGATCGGACTGTTCACCCATCAGCGTCTCGCACTACAGTATGCCTTGCGCCTTAAGATGTTCGGCGGACAACTGGCGGTGGGCGTATCTGCCGGACTGCTAAGCGAAACGTTCGACGGAACCCGGCTCGACCTTGAAGACACGAGCGACCCGGCTTTCTCTTCGTCGAAGCTCGACGGCAACTCTGTCGACCTGGGCGCTGCTCTGTACTACACTCATCGCAACTGGTATGCCGGACTGTCGGTGCAGCACCTTAACTCGCCGCTTATCAACTTGGGCGACAAGAACGAGCTGCAGATTGACGCTACCTACTATCTCACGGGCGGATGCAACATACGGTTGCGCAACCCTTTCGTTACGATTAAGCCCTCGTTCTTTGTACGTACGGATGCAACGACATGGCGCGCCGACATAACAGGGCGCGTTGTCTATACCAACGACCGCAAGATGATGTACGGAGGCGTGAGCTACTCGCCTACCAATTCGGTGACGTTTCTCATGGGCGGACGTGTTCACGGTGTGCTGCTGGGCTACTCTTACGAGATGTACACATCGGGCGTAAATCCCGGCAACGGCAGTCACGAACTGTACGTGGGCTATCAGGTAGACCTCAACTTAGGCAAGAAAGGACGCAATCTGCACAAGAGCGTGAGGACGCTGTAGGAGTTTTGAATTTGGAATTTTGAATTTTGAATTGGTCGGCTTCGCCGATTATGAATTGTTCAATTTTGAAGAAGATTAATAACACAAAATAGATGAATACAAGAAAAAGCATATTGTTTACGGGCATCGTGGTGTTCACCATGATACTCAGCGGTTGCTTCGGCAGCAAGATGGCATCGTCGGGCGGTCGCGGAGGCGAAGTTGTAGGCGTAGGTGGCCGCAGCTTTGTCGAACCTACACCTTACGGCATGGTGAAAGTGCCGCGCGGATACCTGCACATGGGCATTGATGCCCAAGACTCTTTGTGGGGCAAGCAGACACCTGTAAAGGACATTTCTGTGGACGGATTCTGGATGGACGAGACCGAAGTGACCAATTCAAAGTATAAGCAGTTCATCACGTGGGTGCGCGACAGCATTATACGCACACGTCTTGCCGATCCACAATACGGAGGCGACGAGACATACATGATAACCGAAGACCGCTACGGCGAACCCGTTACTCCGCACATCAACTGGAAGAAACCGCTGCCACGCAAACCCAATGAGGATGAGTTGCGCGCCATTGAGAGTGTCTACACACGCAATCCCATTACGGGCGAGAAGATGCTCGACTACCGTCAGCTCAACTACCGATATGAGGTGTACGACTATACTGCTGCCGCTCTGCGCCGCAATCGTCTGCGCCCCGAAGAGCGCGTGCTCAACACCGACATCCAGGTTGACCCGGATGAGGTAGTAATGATTTCGAAGGACACGGCTTACGTCGACGACGAGGGACGCGTGGTGCGCGAGACTATCAACCGACAGCTCTCGGGTCCGTGGGACTTCCTCAACACATACATCGTCAACGTCTATCCCGACACCACCTGTTGGGTCAACGACTTCCAGAACGCCGACAACGAGACCTATCTGCGCAACTATTTCTCTAATCCCGCATACAACGACTATCCCGTTGTGGGCGTGACATGGGAGCAGGCCAACGCATTCTGCGCATGGCGCACGGAATATCTGCTGAAGGGTCTGGGTCCGGAGGCACGCTACGTGCAGCGCTATCGTCTGCCGACAGAGGCTGAATGGGAGTATGCCGCTCGCGGAAAGTCGGGCACGGAATTCCCTTGGGAGGACAAGAGCGTGAAGAGTGGCGACGGCTGTTTCTTCGCTAACTTCAAGCCCGACCGTGGCAATTACACCAAGGACGGCAACCTTATCACTTCGAAGGTGGGCATCTACCAGGCCAACAGCAACGGACTCTTCGACATGGCGGGCAACGTGGCTGAATGGACCAGCACCATATACACCGAGGCTGGAGTGGAAGCGATGAACGACCTTAACCCAACACTCGTGTACAACGCTGCCAAGGAAGACCCCTATCGACTCAAGAAGAAGAGCGTGCGCGGAGGTTCGTGGAAGGATCCCGAATCGTTCATACGCTCGGCATGGCGCACTTGGGAATATCAGAACCAACCGCGCAGCTACATCGGATTCAGATGCGTGCGCAGTCTTGCCACTACTTCAAGCGCCAAGGAGCGGATGAAGAGTAAAAGAGCAAAAAGGTAAAAGGGTAAAAAAGTAAAAGAGTAAAAAAGTAAAAGAGTAAAAAGGTAAAAGAGTAAAAAGGGATAGTTAAACAAAACATACGACTATGACAGTTTACAGCAAATACAATATAGTTTACCATCTGCAGAAGTGGATGGACAGCGTTCCCGGACAGACGTTCCTCAACTATGCCTATAGCTGGGGTGCTTCTATAGTAATTCTCGGCACATTGTTCAAGCTGACTCACTTGCCGGGTGCCAATCTGATGATGTTCGTTGGTATGGGCACGGAGGTCATCGTGTTCTTCCTCTCAGCGTTCGACCGCCCGTTTGACAAGACTCAAGACGGTCGCGAACTGCCTACTCATTATGATATTGAGGGGGAGAATGGTTGCGAGACTACAGCATCGGCAGCCGTACATAACGTTAATGCAGCCGTATATAATGCCAACGCTGCTGCTTATAATATAAATAATGTGGAGAATGCTCAGAGTGCTCAAGGCACTCCCGTAGCAGGCGCTAATATAATAATAGGTGGCACGTCTGGCGCCCAGACATTCGGCATGGGCACCACTCCCGATATGGCTTCACAGTTGGCTGATGCCCAGACCGGTTATCTCGAAGAACTGAAGCGCCTCACCGAAACTCTGCAGAAGGTGTCAGAGCAAAGCGTACGTCTCACTCGCGACAGCGAGGAAATGGAGAACCTCAACCGCACTCTCACAGGCATTTGCAAGGTTTACGAGATGCAACTCAAGGGTGCAAGCCAGCAGATTGGCACCATCGACGAGATAAACGAGCAGAGCCGACGCATGGCACAGAACATCGAACAGCTTAACGGCATCTATGCACGCATGATTGAAGCAATGACGGTGAACATGCAGTTGAAAGTAAAAGAGTAAAAAAAATAAAAGAGTAAAAGAGTAAAAGCAAATCAAAATTGAATAATTCAAAATCGCAGGCGCAGCCGAGAACAATTCAAAACTCAAAACTCAAAAT
>JAIJMN010000065.1:0-12229 GCA_022735715.1 Prevotella sp. | reverse complement strand
TACATATTACTCCCCTCCCTGCTGGGGAGGGGCTGGGGGTAGGTTTTTTTTTTACTTTTTCTTCTCTACCTTCACCACTTCAACGGTGAAGATGAGCGTTGAATAAGGCTTGATTTCGCCAGCCGAGCGTGCTCCGTAGCCAAGGTTCTGCGGGATATAGAGTTCCCACTTGCTGCCCTCGGGCATCATGCAGAGTGCCTCGGTCCAACCCTTGATGACCTGGTCGGGGCGGAACGTGGTGGTATCAGGGTTGCGCTTGTAGCTGCTGTCGAACACTTTGCCGTCGATGGTGCGTCCCTCGTACTTCACCGTAACGTTGTCGTCCTTGGTGGCAATGCTGCCCTTGCCGGCTGTTATTACCTTATACTGAAGTCCGGAAGTGGTGGTCTTCACGCCTTCCTTTGTAGCGTTCTGCTTTATCCACGCCTCGTTGTCGAGCTTGTACTGTCGTTCGGCACGCTCCTTTGCCTCCTTCATGGTGGTCTGGAAGTAGCGTTCGGCAAAGTCCTGATGCATGAGTGTGGTGTCGCTTGCCACGGCTGCGAGGAATCCGCTGTTGAACTTGAGGCTGTCGAGGGTGTACTCGGTGCCCTTGACGTCGCTGCTTACGTTGGGATAGATGCGTGTGTCGAGCATCTGGGTAATCTGCATGGCTGCGCAACGTGCTGCAAACTGCTTGTCGTGCTGTGCAGCCACAGCCTCGCGCAGAGTCTCGATGAATGTCTGAACATTGGTAGAATCGACGCCGAACTGCGTCTTCACGTAGTCCATAAGTCCGCGTGTGGTGAACATTCCGGCTGCGTAGCTCAGCGAATCGCTTGCGCTCAGCAGCTTCGGATAAGCCGGCTGGATGACAGCAGCGGCTACGGCTTTCTTCTTTTTCTTGTCTTTCTTTACGCCGGGATTGACGGCAAACGCTGTCGTCGCGAATACGGCGAGAGCGATGATAAGCAACTTCTTCATTGGTTTATACATTTAAAATAGGGCGGCCTTGTGGGTCGCCCTGATTGTTTGTTTATTATTCTGTGTGTGCGGAATTACTTGCCGTTCACCTTGATGAGCTCAATCTTGAACACAAGCGGTGAATAAGGCTTGATCTGACCCTGCTCACGATCGCCGTAAGCCAGCTCCTGCGGGATGTAAACTTCCCATACCGAGCCTGCAGGCATGTGTACGAGAGCCTCAGTCCAGCCCTTGATAACCTGGTTGGCACGCAGGTCTACAGCCTGGCCACGCTTGTAGCTGCTGTCGAATACAGTACCGTCGATGAGTCGGCCCTCGTAGTTTACGGTTACGAGTGATGTATCCTTAGGCATAGCGCCGTTGCCTTCCTTGATAACCTTGTACTGAACGCCTGAAGGAAGAGTCTTCACGCCAGCCTTCTTTGCATTGGCTGCCATCCACTCTTCGCCCTTCTTCTTGAGCGGACCATACTCTTCTTCCATGTGCTTTGACTTGATAGCCATCATCTTCATCTGAGCAACCTGGCTTGCCTGTTCTACAGTCATGAGTCCCTTCTTACCCTTTACGCCCTGGATGAATCCGGCAAGGAAGTTCTTCATTGAGATAGTCTTTGTAGAATCTTCACCGAAGAGCTCGTGGTTGATACCCTTCACCATGCGGTTGCTTATCTGCTGACCGATCTGGATGCCCATATAGTAGGCAGCCTTCTTCTTGTCGTCGCCAGCATTTGCGCCCTCACGCAGACCCTTGATGAATGCATCCATATATGTAGTGTCTACATCCATCTGCACGAGATACTGCTTCAGACCCTGTGTCTGTGCCAGACCGATGGCATACGACAGTGTGTCTACATCGTTCTTAAGGTTAGGCTTGTTAGAGCCTGAGTTGCCGCAAGAAGCCACGAAGCTTGCTACAGCGATAGCCAATGCGGCTACGATTGAGAATTTCTTCATTTTCTTATGTGTTTTTATTGTTGTTCTGTATTATGCTGACGCATTACATCACCTTGATAAGCTCTACGTCGAACACGAGAGCTGCAAACGGCGGGATGGCTGCTCCTGCACCGCGCTCGCCGTAAGCCAGCTGGTAGGGGATGAAGAAGCGATACTTGGCACCCTCAGACATGAGCTGTACGCCCTCTGTCCAACCTGCGATAACGCCGTTGAGGGGGAATGTGGTGCTTTCGCCGCGCTTGTAGCTGCTGTCGAATACGGTTCCGTCGATGAGTCGTCCTTCGTAGTGGCACTCTACAGTGTCCTCGGCTGTAGGCTTCTTGCCGCTGCCTTCGTTGAGCACCTGATACATAAGACCAGAAGGCAGGGATACTACACCCTCTTCCATAGCCTTCTCGGCGAGCCATGCTTCGCCCTTTTCCTTGTTCTCCTTATACTTCTCGGCGGCGGCAGCACGCTGCTTTACCTCCTGCTGCTGGAAAAAATCTGTAACGATTGTCTGCGCTTCCTGGTCGGCAATCTGCGGCTGCTTGCCTGCTATGATGTCCTTGATAGCCTGAGCGAAGTCGTCGATGTTGAGGCTGTCGGCACCCATCTGCGAGAGCTGTCGGCCGATGCCAAGGCCAAGAGCGTAACTAAGTTTGTCCATAAATTGTCTTTACGTGTTTTATTTTTTTATGTAATTATATGTGTGCAAAAGTACTATTTTTCTATGATATAAAATATATAATGTCGAAAAATTGCATTTTATTAATAGAAAAGTAGACGAGTTGACTTGTACCTCGTTCCTCGTCAACCGACTTACGACAGCCCAAGCATGCGCTCGATGGGCTTAACGGCGTCGCGGGCGATTGCCGGGTCTACGGTCACTTCGGGCCATTCGTGGCGCAGAGTGTTGTAGATTTTCTCGAGGGTGTTCTTCTTCATATACTCACACTCGTTGCATGAGCACCCTACTCCACCCTCAGACACTTCCGGCGGAACCGGATAGAAACGCACGTCGGGACAGTTGCGCTCCAGCTCGTGCAATATGCCAGCCTCGGTGGCGATGATGTATTCCTTGATTTCGGGATGTGCTATGGCGTAATTGAGCATGGTGGCTGTAGAACCCTTTATGTCGGCGGCAGCCAGAACCGGTGCCTTGCACTCCAGGTGTGCCATCACCACAGCATCAGGATGCTCTGCCTTGAGCTTCAGTATGGCCTCTACCGAGAACTTCTCGTGTACGTGGCATCCTCCGTTCCACAACAACATAGAGCGGCCCGACACACTGTTGATGTAGTTGCCAAGGTTGTAGTCGGGACCGAAGATTATCTTCTCGTCCTTCGGGAACGACGCCATCACCTTCTCGGCATTGCCCGACGTCACCACAACATCGGTCAGAGCCTTGACAGCCGCAGTAGTGTTGACATAGCTCACCACCTTGTATCCGGGATGTTCGTCCTTGAACTTCTTCAAATCTTCGGCACGACACGAATCGGCAAGCGTGCATCCTGCTGTGAGATCGGGGCACAGCACCTTCTTGTCGGGCGAAAGCAGCTTGCACGTTTCGGCCATAAAGTGAACTCCACACATCACAATCATCTTGGCACCGGTCTGAGCTGCCTTGCGGGCAAGGGCCAATGAGTCGCCAACGAAGTCGGCCACTTCCTGTATGTCGCCCACCGTGTAGTAGTGAGCCAGCAGCACGGCGTCCTTCTCGCCGCACAGGCGGCGTATCTCTTTCTTCAAGTCAACAGACGCTTCGACGGGTTCGTCGATGTATCCCTTCTCTATCCACTCTTTGTTCATTGTCGTATTGTTTTATGTTATTGTTTCTTCTATTTCCTGTAAGCCTGTCTCCCACCCCATTTGTCAACACCATTTATATATTTACTCTTTTTATTTTTTTTGAAAAGAAAAAATATTATGAGTATGATGTGTTGTTAACTTGTTGGTAAGTTTTTGGCCATTTCTTTGGTTATTTCTTTATCAACGTTTGACACAGGATTACCAACAGGTGTCATTAATATCTTCTTGCTGATAATGAGCGTTGTAAGTGTATTATCCACAGATTGTGGTTCACACTTGCAAAGTTAATAAGTTTATATCTTTTTTCGGTAAATATACGTGGAAAACTTTGAAATATCGACTTAATAACTCTGCTATTTATCCACACTCCACATATAGCGGATGTCGGCCTGTTGATAACTCCATGTTTATCCACAATTTTATCCACACGTTATCCACAGGCTTTATGGGGTTATCAACAGGTACAGGGCTTTCCTGTGTTTATAACTGGTTTCAGATGTGGTTGTGCTGCTTCGGGTGTTGGTTATTGTGGATAACTGAAGGAAAATGGTTTGTACTGGTTAATAATACAGGTTTATTGTATTGGGCTGCTGTGCAGGTTATGGCGAGACGTCACAACCTGCCGTGTTCCTGTTGATGCCTGTATCGGTTGCTGATAGTACAGGTTATCACGGACGTTTTCTGTGCATAAGGTTGTTATACACGGCTTATGTTGATTATACCTGTTTGTGTTTCACTGCGTTACATTGTTATCCACAGTTTTCAACATGGTGTTGATAAACACTATGCCTGTAATCTGTTGATAACCTGTTTATACACAGGTTATCAACAGCATTTGTTGAAAACTATGCATTGTATATCAGTCTGTTACATTAGTTATCCACAATTGTATTGCAGTTGTGGATAAATGGTGATTTCGAAGGGGTTTCCTGGCTTCAAAAATTAACCTGCAAACTAACACCATCTCACCCCCTCAACCCCACAACTGGAGCTCAGCTCCGACACTATATTTGCATTTTTTCGGCTCAATACTGCCAGTTGAGTGCACCAGTAAATTCTTTGTGCGAATTTCTTGAGTTTTGGGCGTGCAGCGTTCATAGTGCTTATACACAGCGTATTATGTTGGTTGGAGCCTGGCATGTGCAAGAATACAGGGTGCAAAAGGACTCCTTTTTGTTGCTAATGTAGTCCTTTTGGTGTTGAGAAGTAGTCCTTTTGCAATGCAACGGAGGTCGTTTTGCTGTGCAAAAGGGGTACAATTGCAGTGGATAAGTGCCTGTTTTGTGGATAAAAGGGGTTGAATAGTGTGGAAAACCGTTTAAAAACGGTGGATGACCAGGTGATTTCTGCTTTGCTGATTTCTATTTTGCGATTTTTTTTGTAACACTTTTTTACTACAGGTGCTATATTTGCATGGCTTATATTGGGTGTATCCTGTTGTGGCGTAGACGTATTGTAGGAGGCTATGGCGTCCTCGCCATAGCCTGAGCAGTTGACTTTGAGTTGGTTGTGGTATTGTTGTTGGTTAGTTATAGTTTGTCTTTCTGCTTACTTAGGTTATGGCGAGGACGCCATAACCTCCTATAATTAGCGTTATAAACAGGGTTATCAGCATATAATATTGATAACTTCCTGTTGGCGTTCAATAAGTTATATGAGTTATCAACAGGTTGTGTTGATATGTGGATAAGTAGCTTTTGCTTGCCTGTTGTAATTCTTCATCAACATCGTTTGTTAATATCTACAGGCTGAGTGTCAGTGTTTTATGTAGTTATCCACACACTTGTTGATAACTGCTGTGCATTATATACAGGGCTGTAGGGACATTAACAGGGTTATAAACGGATTGTGTGAATATCTATTTATTGTGTTTCTGTGAGTTAGATTAGTTATCAACAGGTTATCGACAAGTGTGGATAACCTGTAGTATATGAATGTTTCATTTTCTATTATACAGAAAAACGCCATATAAGATTGCCGCTGCCTGTGTGCGACCGTCTTATATGGCGTTTTTAGGTAATAGTGTTGAGTTGTCAACAGGGTAGGTTGGGAGAGTGTTGACAACTCTGTTGGTATCGTTAGCAAGCTGCCTTGGCTATACTTTTAAGCTGCCTTGGCTTTATTTCTTTTTGTTACCTGCTGCGATGTCAGCGAATCGTTTCATCCAGTTTCCGCCCGTCATGCATGCTATGCCTATGATTACGAACGGAATGCTAAGCATTTGTCCCATGTTGAGGGGAAGCGTCTGCTCGAATGCTTCCTGCACTTCCTTGGTGTATTCGATGAAGAATCGTGCCGTGAAGATGTAGGTGAGGCAGAGTCCGAAGAAGAATCCTGTGCCCACACGCTGCGGTTGTTTGCGGTAGATTCGCCATCCGATGAAGAAGAGTAGGGCATAGGCTATAGCCTCGTAGAGCTGTCCTGGGTGGCGTGGCATTGAGTCGACGCGCTCGAAGATGAATGCCCATGGCACGTCGGTGATGCGTCCTATTATCTCGGAGTTCATCAGATTGCCCAGTCGGATGAAGCAGGCTGTGACTGGAGTGGCAATGGCTATGTTGTCGAGCACCTGCCATACGTTCATCTTGGTGCGTCTGACGTATATCCAGAGGGCGAGCATGAGTCCCAGTGTGCCTCCGTGCGATGCCAGTCCGCGGTAGCCTGTGAATCGCCATGAGCCGCTGTCGCTGATGTCGATGGGCAGGAATATCTCGATGAAGTGTCGCCAGCTGGTGAGGAACACGTCAGGCTGGTAGAACAGACAATGACCCAGGCGTGCTCCGGCGAGTATTCCTATGAAGCAATAGAGGAAGAGTGGGTCGAAAAGTCCTTCCTTCACCTTCTGTTCTTTGTACAGTCGCTGCACTAAGAGATAGGCGAGCGCCAGTCCGACGAGCCAGCACATCGAGTACCAGTGTATTGCCAGTGGGCCAAGCGACACTGCTGTGTCACTCGGATCCCATGTTATGTATAAAAAATGTTCCATTTTTTATTTAACGCTTACACATTAAAACGGAAGTGCATGATATCTCCATCCTGCACGACATACTCCTTACCCTCGATTGAGAGCTTGCCTGCTTCGCGCACGGCAGCCTCCGAGCCGTACTGTATGTAGTCGTCGTACTTGATCACTTCGGCGCGGATGAATCCCTTTTCGAAGTCAGTGTGGATGACGCCGGCGCACTGCGGAGCCTTCCATCCCTTGTGATAGGTCCATGCCTTCACCTCCATTTCACCGGCGGTGATGAATGTCTCGAGATTGAGCAGGTTGTATGCCTTCTTGATAAGTCGGTTTACGCCGCTCTCCTCAAGTCCGAGTTCCTCGAGGAACATCTGCTTGTCCTCGTATGTTTCGAGCGATGCTATGTCCTCCTCGGTCTTGGCTGCGATGACAAGCATTTCCGCTCCTTCGGTCTTGGCGATTTCGGCTATCTGGGCAGAGTATTCGTTGCCGTTCTTGGCAGATGCCTCGTCGACGTTGCAAACGTACAGTACGGGCTTGGCGGTGAGCAGGAAGAGGTCGTGAGCGTAGTGCTGCTCCTCCTTCGACTCGAACTCTACGGTGCGTGCGTTCTTGCCCTGTTCCAGCACCTGCTTGTAGGCTTCGAGTACGGCTACGGACACCTTGGCGTCCTTGTTGTTGCCTATAGCTGCTATCTTCGACTGCTTCTGCAACTGGCTCTCTACGGTTTCGAGGTCCTTGAGTTGCAGTTCGGTGTCGATTACTTCCTTGTCTTCAACGGGATTGACGCTGGCACCGCCCTCGCGCACGATGTTGTCGTCATCGAAGCAGCGCAGTACGTGGATGATGGCGTCGGTCTCGCGGATGTTGCCGAGGAACTTGTTGCCGAGTCCTTCGCCCTTGCTTGCGCCCTTGACAAGTCCGGCTATGTCTACTATCTCGCACGTTGCGGGCACGATACGGCCCGGATGTACTATCTCGGCGAGCTTTGTGAGTCGCTCGTCGGGTACTGTTATCACGCCTACGTTAGGCTCGATTGTACAGAAGGGGAAGTTGGCTGCCTGCGCCTTGGCGTTGGAGAGGCAGTTGAAAAGAGTGGACTTGCCCACGTTGGGGAGTCCTACTATACCACATTTTAATGCCATGTATTTATTTTTTTATTATTTGTTTCCACTGCAAAGTTACGCTTTTAAATCGAAATATGTGTATATAATGCAATATAAGCGTGTGCCTTGTGTGCTACTTTATGGTTGTGCGCTTTGCTGGCAGGTGTTCATCACGCGCAGCCAGTTGCCTCCCCAGATGAGCGACATGTCTGTTTCGGAGTAGCGTCGGCGCAGCAATGCCTTGGTGAAGTTGACCAGTTCGGAGGCGTCGGCGAGTCCTGGTATGCCTCCGTCGCCGTCGAAGTCGGTGCCCAGTCCTACGTGTTCTATGCCCATTATGTCGATGGCGTGCTCCAGATGGCGTATTGCGTCGGTTATGGTTGCGTTGCCGTCGGTGCGTAGAAATCCGTTGTAGAGTGTTATCTGGCACACTCCTCCGGCTGCGGCGAGGGCACGCATCTGGTCGTCGGTGATGTTGCGTGGCACGTCGCAGAGTGCGCGTGAGTTGCTGTGCGAGCATACTATCGGTGTGCGCGATATCTGCAGGGCGTCGTAGAATGATTTTTCGCCGGCGTGGCTGAGGTCGACCATCAGTCCAAGGCGGTTCATCTCGGTCATCACCTGCGCTCCGAATGGGCTCACGCCGCCGTGCGTATTGAGCGAGTTGCGTGCCGAATCGCATATCTGGTTGTCGCCGTTGTGGCACAGGGTAATGTATGTTATGCCGCGATTGGCGAAGTGCTGCACGTTGTTTATGTCGTCTTCGATGGCGAGTCCGTTTTCTATTCCTGTCAGTAGCGAGCGCAGTCCGTCACGCTTGTTGCGACGTATGTCCGCCTCCGAACGTGCGTGGGCTATGTATTGGGAGTCGCTCAGTATGGTGTCTTCAATCTTGTCGAATATCAAATCGGCATATTCGCGTGGCGTTTTGGCTCCTAATGGTGCTATCTGTGCGAATGTCTCGCCCTGTTTTGGCTGCGGCAGATATGCCACCATGGTAACTGCGTCGGGTCCGCCTTCCTGCATTTTGTGCAGATCGTAGAGTATTCGCGGGTCGCGCTGGTCGAAGTGTATGCCTTCAGGGAAGAACATCGGCGTGTCGCAGTGTGAATCGAGCGTGATGTTACGGCTGTGGAAGAGTCGCATCTGGTGGTGGATTGCAGCCTCGCTGACGAGCCATCGGAACAGAGGCAGACCGTCGTTGGCAAGCCATTCGGGATGCCATTGTACGCCGATTATGGGCTTCTGCTCGCTGCTTTCTATGGCTTCGATGGTGCCGTCGGGTGCTGTGGCTGCGGTGCGCATGTGTGTGCCGGGATTGTCTACTGCCTGATGGTGGAACGAGTTGACGTAGATGGTCGCTTCACCGTCGAATATCTCGCTCAGCATTGTGCCCGGCTTGATGTTCACGCTGTGTGTCTGGGTGGACTGATGCGAGGTCTGCGAGTGCTTGATAATGGTGGGCGAGGGCTTTATGTCCTGCTCTACGTGTCCGCCAAGCGACATGGCGAGCGTCTGAATTCCGCGGCAGATGCCCAGCATAGGCAGCTGTCGGTCGAAGGCGTAGCGTGTCAGCAGGAGTTCGGGCAGGTCGCGTTCGTTGTTGATATTGTGCAGTTGTGGCACGGGTTGTTCGCCCTCCCAGAGCGGGTTGAAGTCGCCTCCGCCGCTCAATACGATAGCGTCGAGCGTGTCGAGTGTGCTGAGCAGCACGTCGTTGTCTGCCACTGGCGGAATGAGTACGGGCGTGCCTCCGGCGCTGACTATCTGCTTGTAGTACACTTCGCGCAGCGTTGCGTCGATGCCTTCGTGGTTGGTTGTGATGCCTATGAGGGGTCGGTAGGCGTGTGATGGGGCAGAGGTGTATGTCTCGTCGAGATGTTGTTGCAGGTTGAACTTGTTCATTGTGTATGTATAAAAAAAGAAAAAGACAACAAAGGCAACCGTCGTTCAGTTGTCTTTGTTGTCTTCGTTATGTGTGTATAGTTTACTGTTCGTCGTCTTCGAGGTGTACCGGTATCTCGCGCTTGATGCTCTGGTCGAGCGAGATGAGGGTCTCGGTAGAAACAACTCCGGGTATCATCTGCATCTTGTTGTTGAGCAGATCCATGAGTTGTTCGTTGTCGCGGGCGTACACTTTGAGCAGCATTGTGTAAGAACCGGTGGTGAAGTGGCATTCAACGATTTCGGGTATCTCCTTCAACTGCTTCACTACGTCCTTGTACATGCTGCCGCGTTCGAGGTTCAATCCTACGTAGGTGCATGTGCTGTAGCCTATGCTTTTGGGGTTGACATCGAATCCGCTGCCGGTTATGACGCCACCGTTGATGAGATGCTGTACACGTTGGTGGATGGCTGCGCGTGATACTCCGCATTCAGCTGCAACATCCTTGAATGGTA
Organism: Prevotella sp.; assembly: GCA_022735715.1. Lineage (GTDB taxonomy): Bacteria > Bacteroidota > Bacteroidia > Bacteroidales > Bacteroidaceae > Prevotella. Next base: position 2,054 of record JAIJMN010000065.1, on the reverse strand, counting down.
TGCGAGCATTCTTTGACAATATACTAAGTATTTTCTTGTCAAGATTGTCTATTTTGTCCATGGTTTTAATGGTGTTTCGTATAATTATCAATAATGTTATTTACAACTGTTACATATTGTAAGCAAAATTAGACATTATATCTGAGATAAGCAACAATGTGCAAACCATTTTTTGCTTTTTTGTGCAAAATGTATAGCAAATTTATGTTTTTTGAATAACGAAAGCCCATTTTGGACGTTATTTACGACTGCATCTCGTGCAAACGGCGATAGTATCCGCCGAGAGCTATAAGTTCGTCGTGTGTACCACGTTCTACGATGCGTCCCTCGTGGAGCACGCATATCTCGTTGGCATTCTTTATTGTAGACAACCGGTGGGCAATGGCTACGGTGGTGCGCGATGTCATGAGTCGCTCAAGAGCGTCCTGAACGAGTCGCTCACTTTCTGTGTCGAGCGCCGATGTTGCCTCGTCGAGAATGAGGATTGGCGGGTTCTTGAGTATGGCTCGTGCTATGCTGACGCGCTGGCGTTGTCCGCCTGAGAGTCGTCCGCCTCGGTCGCCGATGTTGGTGTCGTATCCGTGCTCGGTCTGCATTATGAAGTCGTGTGCATTGGCGATGCGTGCAGCCTGCTCCACTTGCTCCATTGTGGCATTTTCGACGCCGAACGTGATGTTGCCTATAAACGAATCGTTGAAGAGAATGGCCTCTTGGTTGACATTGCCGATGAGCTGTCGGAGGTCGTGGATGCCGAGCTTGCGCACATCGATGCCGTCAATGAGCACCTCACCTTCCTGAACGTCATAGTAACGCGGTATGAGGTCGACGAGTGTCGACTTGCCGCTGCCGCTCTGTCCTACAAGTGCTACGGTCTTGCCCTTCTCTATCACGAGGTTGATATCCTTCAATACCCACTGCTCGCCATACTTGAACGATACGTGGCGGAACTCGATCTGATGCTCGAACGACTTGATGTGAACGGGGTTTTCGGGCTCCTTGATGGTGTCTTCTGCCTTTAGTATTTTGTCGATACGCTCCACTGAGGCGAGTCCCTTGGGTATGTTGTAGCCTGCCTTTGAGAACTCCTTGAGCGGATTGATGATAGAGTAGAGCATCACGAGATAGTAGATGAAGGTAGGACCCGACAACATCTGCTTGTCGAGTACAAGCACTCCGCCCACCCAAAGCACAATGATTATGAGCACAGTGCCGAGGAATTCGCTCATAGGATGGGCCAATTGCTGGCGTATGTTCACTCGCTGTACGGCTGTACGATAGCTCGAGTTGATGTGGTCGAAGCGTTCGTTCATCTTGTCTTCGGCACAGAATGCCTTGATGATACGCAGTCCGCCGAGTGTCTCTTCAACCTGCGACATGGTGTCACTCCACAGACTTTGCGCCTTGATGGAGTTCTGCTTGAGCTTGCGTCCTACCACTCCCATAAACCAACCGAATATGGGCACGAATATAAGGGTGAAGAGTGTGAGCTGCCACGATATGAACAGCAGTGCCGAGAAGTAGAAGATGATGAGTATAGGGTTTTTGAACAGCATGTCGAGCGACGACATTATCGAGCCTTCCACCTCACCTACGTCGCCCGTCATACGTGCAATGATGTCGCCTTTGCGCTCGTCGGAGAAGAATCCGAGGGGCAATGACGTTATCTTACGATAGAGTTGGTTGCGTATATCGCGTACTATACCGGTGCGCATGGGTATGATTGTGGCCGACGAAAGGAAGTAGGCGCCGGTCTTGAGCATTGTGGTGAATGCCAGAAACAGTCCGATGAGTAGCAGTGTGGTAGTCGATCCAACGGAGTGAATGAGTTGTGTGACATAGTAGTCGGCGTTGTTGGATATCACATCCTTCAGATTGTCGAACGACCAGGGCATCAGTTGCGTTGCCGTTCCGGTTCCTTCGGTGCGGAAGAGTATCTGAAGTATCGGTATGAGAGCTGCAAACGAGAAGATGTTGAGCAATGCCGAGAGCATATTGAACACTATCGTCAGCGCGAGATACTTCTTGTACGGCGGCAGAAAGCGCTTGAGTACTTG
>JAIJMN010000064.1:0-12250 GCA_022735715.1 Prevotella sp. | reverse complement strand
ACACCCTTGTTCTGCAGACCAACGCAGTTGAGCATACCCTGCGCTGTCTCAGCCATACGCGGATAGTCGTTGCCCTCGCGCGGATTGAGCGTAGTGCCCTTAACGATGATGCCACCTATGCCGTCGAGCGGCACGAAGTCGGCGAATTCGAGGCCGTAGCCAAATGTTCCCGATGCGGTCATAACGGGATTCTTGAGTTTCAGACTGCCTATTTTTACACTTAAATCTGCCATGACAATTTCTTTATATTCATTACCGGACCTTCTTTACATACACACTTGTTGCCGTCTACAGTCTTCTCAACACAGCACAGACAGGCACCTACGCCACAAGCCATCTTGTTTTCGAGCGAAACCTCACACTCGATATTGTTCTTGTAGGCATACTTGGCCACAGCCATCATCATAGGCTTGGGGCCGCATGTCGAAATGAGGTCGAAGTTTTCCTGCGACAATACCGAATGGTTGGTGACGAAACCTTTCTCGCCCTCCGAACCGTCTTCGGTAGTGATGAGCACACGGCCCACCTCCTCAAACAGCGGTTTCTCCAATACGTCCTTTGCAGTACGTGCACCGAGAATGAATGTAGGTTCAATGCCCATAGCCTTGAGCTTCTTGCCGAAGTAGAGCAGTGGAGCCACGCCTACGCCACCACCGACAAGCAGTACCTTCTGCGAAGCGTCGGTAGGCATAGTGAACGAATTGCCGAGCGGCAACATACAGTTCAGACGGTCGCCCTTCTTGAGTTGCTGGAGTCGCTTGGTGCCTTCGCCTACGGCAGCTATAAGGAGCCACAATTCGTTGGCATCGTAATCTACATTGTTGATAGAAATAGGACGACGGAGGAATGTCGAAGGTGAATTGTCGACACGTATCTCGACAAATTGTCCCGGAAGCATCTCGGGCAAAGGCTTGTTGTCGGTAAGCTTTATGAGGACGTGCTTGTCGCTCAAAGCTTCAACAGAATTGACCGTAAGGTCGAGGATGAATTTTTTCATTTATATAGTTTAATTGTTTTCGGAGTACAAAAATAGTGTTTTTTGCAGAATTAACGGCATAGTTTCGACATAATTGTATTACATTTGTACTCGAAAAGTACTTGAAACAATAAACACTATGGACAAATATATACTTCCTGCCGAATGGCACACCCAATCGTGTGTGCAACTGACGTGGCCTCATGAGGACACCGACTGGCGCGATTATCTTGACGACATTACCGAGACATTTGTGCAGATAGCCAAGGCTGTAGCACATTATGAGCCACTCGTTATTGCTGCCAAATATCCCGAGCGTGTGCGTGAGGTGCTTGCCGAGAGTCTGAACGACGACGAGATGGCGCGCGTCAGCATCTACGAGTGCGACAACAACGACACATGGGCACGCGACCATGCCTTCATCACGCTTGTTCCTACTTCGGATGCTTCGGCTCCATGTCGCCTGCTCGACTTCCGGTTCAACGGATGGGGCGAGAAGTTTGCAGCCGATAAGGACAATCGCATCAATCACACTTTATATAATAAAGGTGTATTTAGCGGCGAACGTGTCGACTATGACGACTTTGTGCTTGAAGGCGGTTCGATAGAGAGCGACGGCCGGGGTACGGTGCTCACTACAAGCGTGTGCCTTATGGCTCCCCACCGCAATCAGCCTATGACACAGGCAGAGGTGGAAGCTGTGCTCAAGGAGCGTCTGTGTGCACGCAAGATAGTTTGGTTTGACCACGGACAGCTCATCGGCGACGACACCGACGGCCACATTGATACAATCGTACGCATCTGTCCCGACAACACTCTGCTCTATGTGGGTTGCGACGACGAGAAAGATCCGCAGTATGCCGATCTCAAGGCACTTGAGAATCAGCTGAAGCAAGCCACCGATGCCGACGGCAAGCCATATCGGTTGCTCAAGCTCACCATGCCAGATGCGTTGTATGACGATGGCGACCGACTGCCAGCCACTTATGCCAACTTCCTGATTATAAACGGAGCCGTGATAGTTCCTACATACAATCAGGAAGAAAACGACGCCCGTGCTCTTGAACTTGTGGCTGAGGCATTCCCCGGCTACGACATCATAGGCATTGACTCGCAGACCATCGTTCGACAGCACGGCTCGATACATTGTCTCACAATGCAGTATCCGGATGAGTGCCGACGGTAGTCGGAGCGGCAAACTACAATATTAAAGCTAAATATAAATAAACCTAAAACAAAAAATGAGAAGCCTTACGACGACTATAAGAAATGGTATTGGGGACAGAAGGACGAGTTTAATCCTTCGAAGTTTGATCCCGACCAGTATGGATAGTTTGACAAGGCCGTTGCCGACCGCCTGCATGTAGTGGGTGAGTGGCTGCACAAGAATGGCAAGGCTATTTATGGCACACGCAACGCCAAGGTTTATCATGATGGTAATGTATGGTTCACTTCGTCAAAGGACCACAAGACAACCTATGCCATCTACGCTTTGCCCGATAATGAGAAGTTGCCGCAGACTGTAGAGTGAACAGGTAACGTACCTCGCAAGTCGGTAAAGTTGCTAGCTACGGGCAAGAGCCTTAAGTTCACTAAGAAGGACGGACGAGTAAATGTCGTTCTGCCTGCCTGACTGAAGCAGGAGAGTCTGGCTTTTGAAATAAAATAAAGAAACATGCCAATAATAGAAATAACGTCATTGAGCCATCCCGGTGTAGAGGTGTTCGACAATCTCACCGAGAAGCAGCTGCGCCACAGCTACGAGAGCGACAACGGCATATTCATCGTGGAAAGTCCTAAGGTGATAAGCCGTGCTCTGGATGCCGGCTATAAGCCCTTGGCTTTGCTGTGCGAGCGGAAGCATGTGGATGGCGATGCGGCTGAAATAATAAGCCGATGCGGTACGGAGGTGCCAGTCTATACTGGCGACCGACAATTGCTTGCCTCGCTCACAGGCTACGTGCTGACGCGCGGCGTATTGTGTGCCATGCATCGTCCCGACTTCAAGAGTGTAGAGGAGGTGTGCAGCGGAGCCTGACGTGTGGTTGTGATAGACGGGGTGGTAGATGCCGTTAACGTTGGCTCAATATTCCGTTCGGCTGCTGCATTGAGCATTGATGCCGCCTTGCTCACCCGTACATCGTGCGACCCCCTAAATCGTCGTGCCGTAAGAGTATCAATGGGCTCGGTGTTCGCTATACCATGGACATGGATGGACTGCCCACTTAGCGATTTGAGCAAGACTGGATTGCGTACGGCTGCTATGGCTCTGACCGACCGGTCGGTGTCTATCGACAATCCGCAACTTATGGCTGAGCCACGACTTGCAATTGTAATGGGCAACGAGGGCGACGGATTGCCACAGTCGACTATCGACGAAGCCGACTACGTAGTGCGCATACCAATGTCGCATGGAGTTGACTCACTCAACGTGGCAACTGCTGCTGCCGTTGCGTTCTGGCAATTGACTTGACTATATCATAATTAATAATTAGTAATTAATAAATAATCATTTATGAAAGTAGGATATCTTCAGCTGCATAATACTGCTGATATAAAATCAAACATTCTGCGTATTGCCGATGGCATAAGAAACCTGGCAGAGCGCGGAGCCGAACTCGTAGTGCTGCAGGAACTGCACAATTCGTTGTATTTCTGTCAAGTTGAGGACGTTGACAACTTCGATTTGGCTGAGCCGATACCGGGCCCTTCAACCGACTTCTTTGGTGCTGTAGCCAGAGAGTGCAACGTTGTCATCGTGACATCATTGTTCGAGCGTCGTGCTCCAGGACTCTATCACAACACCGCCGTTGTAATAGAGCGCGACGGAACGATAGCAGGCAAGTATCGCAAGATGCACATTCCCGACGATCCGGCTTACTATGAGAAGTTCTACTTTACACCGGGCGACCTCGGTTTTCATCCTATTCAGACAAGCGTGGGCAAGCTTGGCGTGCTCGTGTGCTGGGACCAGTGGTATCCGGAGGCTGCACGCCTTATGGCTCTGCAGGGTGCCGAACTCTTGATTTATCCTACAGCCATAGGTTATGCTGCCAATGACACAGACGAAGAGCAGCAGCGCCAGCGCGAGGCTTGGACAACTGTGCAGCGAGGTCATGCCGTTGCCAACGGATTGCCGGTAGTTTCGGTCAACCGTGTAGGCTTCGAACCTGATCCGAGCGGACAGACTGAGGGAATACAATTCTGGGGCTCGTCTATGGTAGTGGGCCCGCAGGGCGAAATGCTCTACCGTTCGGCACCCAATAAGGAGGAGAGCATAATAGTAGATGTAGATCTTGCTCATAGCGAGGATGTGCGTCGCTGGTGGCCGTTCCTGCGCGATCGTCGTATCGATAAATACGGCGACATTGTGAAGCGTTTTATTGACTAAAAAAATAAAGGAGTCCTTTTGCCTTCCAAATGTATTCGTTTTGGAGTGCAAAAGGACTCCTTTTGAAAGCCTATTGAGCAACTTCAGAAATTGTATCTAATTCCGCTTATTTGCGGAACATGAAAATATTGATAGTAGCAACTACTATGGGTACTATGTAAAAGCCCGTTGTCAATATGAAGAACTGACGATAGCCAATAACGTTTTGTATCTGTCCGGAGAACAGAACCGAAACTATTATGATGAGCGACATTATGCCTAATGCAATTGCATTACGCAGTTCTGTTCCGCTACCTGTATTGGCAAAGCGGTCGATCATAGCCCGGTAAGCCGACATTCCTATTCCGAGAGCGGCATAGCCTATAAATGTAGAAAGGCATACTGTGCCGAGCAATGCTGCCGTATTGAAACTCATAAACGTCATCATAAGTCCGTGGAGCGACATGAGCAATGCCATAGGGAGAATGCAACGGCGCAGACCGCAACGTGATATAGCCTTGTTGCCCAAATGGATGCCTGCAAACAATGCCACAACACCTATTGTGCCAAACGAGAGTCCGAACTCCTGTGGCGACAGACCTAATCCGCCATTGTGTGGCGCGTCGATATAAAGCAAAAGTGAAATGGCGGCAGCCAAGGCTTCGGGCAGAATGTACAGCAACGAGAAGAGCATAAAATGGTTGCGCATTCCACTTGTCATCATTCGCATGACGAGGCGGAATTCGCCACGATGCAATCCCAACAAGTCCTTTGGCTGGGCGTAGGGCTTCTTGCCTCCGGGCAGGAATATGCTGTGCCACAGCCACAGGAAGAATTCGATGCCTGCCATAATGTAGAACATAACACTCCAGGAATAGCGTACATTGCGTGTCAGTACCTCCATGTTTCCGCTGAGCATAGTCATTGCACCGATGCCGAACATCAAGGAAGCGCAACGCGACAGACGTGCTATAAGCTTGTGGAATGGCGGTATGTCGTCGGTCTTGTTGATATAGAAACGTCGTATGGCTATCTTGTAGAATATGCCCGACACAATGATGAACGGCATAAAGCACAGAAAGCCCTGTAGCCAATAGTTGGTGGAGAGGGTGAAGGCGATGGCCCAAAGCGACAGGGTGCAGATGAATTCGGAAGAGAGAATCCACACCTTTATAGTGCCACGGAAGTGGGCTACGACCATCTCGAACAACGGACGCAGCAGGAATGGCAGGCACAATAATGAAATGTAGAGAGTGGTAAGGGCATTGTTGAGCCCGAAACGTCGCAACACAACAAGTGCCAGGACAACCAACGACAGCAACATTCCGTCGCCAAGAAACAGCGACGGAAACCACGACCAGCGCAAACGGTTTGTAGGCGTAGGATGAGGGTTGTTATAGTTGTTGTCTGTCATATATTATAATTGTAAATCTTATTTATGTATTCCTCCCCTCCATGCGGGGGATTGGGAAGGGGAAGAAGTTTGTCGTTTCTTCCAAAACGTTTTATCTATTCTTTCCAAAGCGTTTTATTTCTTCTTTCCAAATTCCGGATCTATCTTCAGGAATGCTGTAACTACAAATGTTATGAGGCAGCAAACCATTACGATGATGAAGAATTTCTGGTAGCCCACATAGTCCTTCAGATAGCCCGACACCATGCCTGGAAGCATCAGTCCGAGGTAGGAAATACCAGTACAGATGGAGTAATGTGAGGTGCGGAACTTGCCCTGACAGTAATATAGCATATATAGCGTGAGCACGGTGAATCCCAATCCATAGCCAAACTGTTCGACGAAGAGGCACGACGATACAATCCATAGGTTTGACTCAAGCGTATAGCTGAGGTAGATGTAGACCACATCGGGCAGCGTAATGGCGCAAACCATAGGCCAGAGCCACTTCTTCATACCGTCGCGACTTACCAATACGCCACCTATAATGCCACCGAGCAGGAGTCCGATAAGTCCTACCGTGCCTTGTGCCAGGCCATATTCTTCGGGCGAAAGTCCGAGTCCGCCCTCTGATGGCGGGCGCATGAGGAATGTCTTGGTCATTGTGTTGAGCAATGCTTCTGGGAAGCGGTAGAGCAGGAGGAATAGCATGACGAAGAAGGTTTCCTTAGCTCCGAATTTCGAGAAGAATGTTATGAGCATCCTTTTCAGTTCGGCAGCTACTTCGCCAACACCTTTGTCCGAACTGATGTCGTCCTTAGGACGTGGCATCATGCGGCAATGGTAGAGCCAGACACCGATGAAAAGAGCCGCCAGTCCGTAGAAGATGAGCGTCCATGTGTAGACTACTGACATATGGAATGAGTGTTCCAGCAGTCCGGCGAGCGACACAAGCGCTCCGTTGACGAATATCACGGCGAGACGGTAGAACGTGTTGCGCAGACCTACATACTTTGCCTGGTTGTGCTCGTCGAGTTCAATCATATAGAAGCCGTCGGCAGATATGTCGTGAGTTGCGCTGGCAAACGCCATGGCGAAGAGAAAGAACATAGAACCTTGAAACCACATTGGAGTGGGCAGAGTGAAGGCTATGCCTGCCAATGCGCTACCAATAAGCAGCTGCATGGTCAACACCCACCAGCGCTTGGTCTTCAGAAGGTCGATAAACGGGCTCCACAAAGGCTTCACTACCCATGGCAGAGCAAGCCATCCGGTATATAGTCCCACCTCAGCATCGGTCAGTCCCATCTGCATGTACATTACAATAGACAGGGCTGTGACGACAACGTTGGGCAGTCCTTCGGCAAAATATAGTGTGGGAATCCATGCCCACGGACTTGTTTTTTTCATCTTTATTTATATATCTTCTTTATCTCCGCTCCACGATAGTAGTGCAGCAGTATCTGGTCGTAGTTATATCCCTTGGCTCCCATTACTGCGGCACCAATCTGGCAGAGGCCTACGCCATGTCCCCATCCGGCTCCAGTCAGTCGGAAGGTTTGCGGCACTCCGTCCTTGACGTCGTCCTTGTCGACAACGAAGGCGCTACTGTACAGATGAGTATCGCTCAGAGCGCGGCGTATTTCCAGTTCCTTACCGATGGTGAACGACTGCTTGGTGCCCACAATCTTCAGTCGGCAGATGCGTCCGCTGCGTCCTCGTTCTACGGGGATAAGGTCGACGATGCTGCCAAAGTCAATCTTCAGGCGTTCGGTTACGAGAGCTTGCAGTTGCTCTTGCGTATAGGTGACGTGCCAACGGTAGAAGTCGGTAGTCTCCTGGTCGTAATCGTTAAGCACCTCAGAGAGTATCTGTCGGTCGTTGGTGTTGCACAACGATTCGGGTGCGGTACGTATCCATTCTTCGGCGTTAGCCTCGATGGTGAGGTCGGGCAGATTGGTAGAGGCATCCTCTTTGCTCTGGACATTAGCCACATCCCTTACAGCCACGAGATAAGGCTTCTTGATATTCTCCCAGCAGTACTGGAATTCCTCGGTAGCGCCGCCACAGCATTTGGAGAAGCGGGCGTCGCATATCTCGTTGTCGTTCAGGAGTATCTGTCCGCGTGTGGCGTGAATGGCCTGCGCCACTTGTGGACTTGTGGCCTTTGTTATGCCTTGGTAGCGTTGGCAATGGTCGTCGGCGCAAACGTCGAAGATGGTATGGTCTTCGCGGTCGTACCACTTTATCAGTTCGTCGTCCTTGCGTATGAACGAGAAGAATCCGTTTTGTCCGGCACTTGTCTGCTGTTTGCGTCGCTGTTCCATTTGTGCGAGCAGCCAGCTGCGTGATATTACGGCATGTGCCTTGAGCAGTTCGATGCTCGATGTGGCGCTCATCTCGCTCGATATTACGCTTTCGAGATAAGTCTCAACGGGCAGTTCGTTGATGGCGCATACCTTGTCGGAGTCGACAACGAGTCGCAACGTGCCGAGGAAGGTCTGTGTCTCCTGACGTTCCCAATGGAAGTTGACGCCTATTGTGACGTCGTGAAGCGAGAACGATGCGTCGGTAGATTGTGGGTGGAAGGTGAGTTCGCGGTATTGCATTCCGTTCCAGAGGATTCCGCCTTCGTGGAATTCTACAGTCTGTTCGCCCTCGATAAGGTTGCCCTTTGCCATGTAAGGCTTGTTGAGCGAGAACGAAATCTTGGCACCACTAACAATACCAACCGATACTGACGGCTGCTTGCCGGCAAAGTGGCAGTCTTGCGAAGCCTCGTTGGAGCGTGAGCGCAGCTTTTCGGTTGTCTCTGCAAATTCTGACGGCTTCATTCCGCACTCCTTCAGTATGTCGAGAGCCTCGTCGGGAGTGATGGCTTCGAAGTCTTCGCGGCGAGGTGTGACTATAAATCCAGCCATGTCCAAGGCTCCAGGACTGACGAGTCGCTGGGCGTTGCCGCTATTGAAGTAGCAGTCGGGGCGATGCTTGCTGCGCGGGATTACCACCGACAGATAGTTGTCGCCATCGCGCCATGCCAGGATGTTCATCATTGGTTCTGTGTCGCCACCGTGCATAGGCAGCGAGGCGTAAAGATTGCGGAATAGTTGTTCGCCCGTAGAGCGGTCGGCACAACGTATTGCGAACAATGGTATGGGTGTGTTTTTGAGAGCAGCCAGTTCGCCCTTGTCGTCCTTCTTGATGAGGATGTCGAGGTCGTGGCTAAGTCGTGCCCAGTCGTTCTGCAAAGGCAGCATGCCCGAGCAGATAGCCTGGAAGTGCATATGGTCGGGTGCTGAAGCTCCACATTTCGGTCCGTTGTAGAAGACGGTAAGTGTAGGGTAGGCATCGAGCAGTCGGTACACCTCGCCATAGTTCAATCCGATGCTTTGCGGGCGGTGTGCACGCAGAGGAATGGTGAAATGCTGCGGCATTATAGGGAACGGGTTGACAAGCAGGGTGAAGTTCTTGTCAATATGTTTTTGCATCTGTTCGGCTGGTCGGTTCTGTTCGCACAGGAAGCATGGGCGCTTGGCTATAGCCTTCTTCTCGATGTTGGCGCCAGTAGATACGATGCGGGCAGGGTTGAACTGAAGCTTAAGCGTAATCTCGCCACATGAAAGTTCGCGCGTCTTCACGTTGCGCAGGTCGTGGAAGTGGTGTCGGGCGTCAGCCCACACTTCAAGTTGCCGGTTGAAGAAGCGTTGCAGCGAACTGTCGGTATTAGCGTCAGCGTTGCCAGCCGACATCTGTTGGCGAGCTGAGATTTCGAGCGTGCGCAGACGGTCCTTGTAGAGGTTGTTTGCGTTCTGGCGTTCGATGCTCAGGGCGGCGTCGCTGTTGCCGTCCCAGCGGCGGCACAGGTAGAGTTCGTCGAAGATGCGTCCGATGCGGTATTTGCGTGAGAATGCAAGTCCGAGGGCGTAATCTTCGCCATAGCTTGTATTGGGGAATTGAATCTGGCGTAATATAGGGGTGAAGAAAGCACGCGGAGCGCCGAGTCCGTTTATGCGCAATGCGTTGTTGGGACCGTTAAGGTCGGTCCACTCGCTATGGTCGATAAGTCCCGGGGGGAGTGTTTCGAGCTGGAAGTTGCACATACGGTAGCTTCCTATAATCATGGCAGCTCCCTGACGATGGAATTCGTCAACAATGCGTTGCAGAGTTTGTGGCGACGAATACAGGTCGTCGCTGTCGAGCTGTACGGCAAAGCGTCCGCATCGCTCGTCGTCGATAGCCACGTTCCAGCATCCGCCAATGCCGAGGTCGAAGCGTGTGGGTACAATATGGATGAGTCGTTTGTCGGCTTTGGCAATATTGTTGAGTATTTCGAAGGTGCCGTCGGTAGAGTGGTTGTCTACAACTATTACGTTGTACTTGAATGTAGTCTTCTGGCTGAGTGCCGATTTCACGGCATCGGCTACGGTCTTGGCACGGTTGTACACGGGAATTACAACCGAAGCCTCGCAGTTGAAGTCCTGTTCGCTGAAGTCGGGTTTGCTGTAGTGTGAAGTGTCTACCGTTGCACCAATCTTCTCAAGGTGGCGTGTGGCGGCTTGCTCCATCTCCACCTGCACTTCACGGTTGCGCGGATTGACATAGTCGAATTGTCGCTCGCCGCTCTTACGGAGGTCGGTTTCGATTTGTGTGTAGAGATATTCGTTGATGTGGAAGATCTCGGCTTTTCGGCTGATGTACAGGCGCAAGTCGTAGAGTCCGGCATACTTGTATTCGGCCGTCTGTTGTTTGGCGGCATAGTCGTGCAGAAGCGACGAGCGTATGAGTATGAGTTGTCCGAAGTCGAAGTCGTCGCGGATGCTGCCCTTCTGATAGTCGATGGTGGGATGCTTCTCGGTCAGTCCGTCCTTCTGTATGTAGCTGTCGGCGTACACCATTCCGGCACCGCTGTCGGTAGCCACGCGTAGCATTCTGTCAAGCGCATGCTGTCCCAGGCTCACGGGTGTGGCCTTGAGATTGAGCAATACATACTCGGCATCGGTATTGGCTTCTACTTCGAGAAGGGTTCGGGATGCGTTCGGGTTGTCGACATTGATGAATGTGAGGTCATCGATGCATTTTTTGCCGTCTTCGCATTGGCAGACATGGCTGTCGCCATTCACCAACAGGTTAATATGTTGTATTGTTTTGCTTTGGCGTAGCGTTTGCAGCAGCTCCTCCAATTCGTTTATGTCGCTGCAAGGCATAAAGCAGTCTATTTTTTCTCTCATAAAATAGTTGTAGTATGTTTATTTTTGTTGCAAATCCTCAAGAAACTCTTTAAGAGTAATTACGTCAACTTTAGGAAAAGCTATTTGTTTTAAAATATTGAAATGATGGTCGTGAGTGACTATGTATTTGGCGTTGCCAATGATTGCACAATCAACAAATTTATTGTCATCCTCGTCTGCTTCTATAAGATGAAAAGCGTATGAAGGGGATAATCTCTTGACGTTCTTTCTATTTAATATGGCCGTAATGATATATTCAGAAACCAATGGTGAAATATTACGAGCCAAGACTTCTGAATATTCTTCTATTATTTCATTAGTGATGCAAAGGCAATATTTTCCTTCAAGAAAGTCATGCCATACTTGATAGTATTCATTCTGTGCTGAAATTGCCATTATTAGGCAATTAGTGTCAAGAACAACATTCATGGTTTAATGTTTGTATGGTGTTCGTTCATGAAGGTTTTCAAAACTGTCAAATTTGGCTTGCGTCATTTTGCCATTTTTCCACATAGCATCAATTTCTTCTTTGGCTTTTTTTGCAAAGAAGTCAGAAATAGCTTGTTTCAAATCTGCCAATGCTTCAGGGCTTTTAACCCATTGCATCATATTGAGGATGTCAATCTGTGCTTCATTTAATACTGTTGCTGCCATATGTTTTCTGTATTAATTTAAGTGTACTATATTACCTTAGCATGTGTCCGTATGATATTGTTTTTTTTGTTCTTAATAGGATACAATGCTAATGCAAAATTAATGTTTATTTTTGTAATAAAAGCAATTAATGTACCCCAATTATGTATATTTTATAGTTTCTTTTTGTTAAATGTCTGTAATGCCAATACTTGCCTTATATTGTTACTATTGGAATTTAGGTTGATAATATGTAACTTTGTGGAATGAAGAATATGTGTAATTAAATAAGTAAAGCCAATGAAACATCTACTTTTATTGATAATTCTGGATTGTGCTTCTTTGCTTGCTGCTCGTGCTTCTGCCGACTGGCACGTAGTGCGTTCGCATCCGCAGAAGCATTTTCTCAATACCATTCCGCCAGGCAATTATAGTGGAATAGCCAATATGGGTGGCGATGTGTATGCTATGGTGAGCGACAAGTCTGACTCGGCGCTTTATTTTAATGTGCGGCTGTATATAAGCAGGCAGACAGGCGAACTGCTGCAGGCTGAGTATATGGGCAGTAATGGTAGGGTGGATGCTGCCGGACTTGACAACGAGGCAATTGCCAAGGTGTCGGATTCTACAATCGTAGTGGCAAGCGAGCA